>JANQEY010000253.1 GCA_028278125.1 bacterium
TTTTATCCGACTTTCGGCGGATGGCTCGCAAGCCGGGTTACTTATTGGTATATTACGACATTGGTAAATTTTGGATATTCCAGGAAGGTAAATTGTTATGTTTGTTAAAATATCAAAAGTACTAATATTAAAATCGTTGTTAATATACTGTCTTATTTCTGCGCTTGTTGTTCCTATGGCATCAGCTCACTTGCCTGATAGAGATACGAGCGGAGAAGAAACTTTGATATATTCTGACACCAAGGATGAAGGAATTCCCGGTGATGACCTCGACTATGCCAACTCGTTTGGACGTGATTTTATCGCTGATGCCCCATGGCGAGTGATGGATGGGGAAGAAATACCTTTTTTATTTATGATAGTCGATGCCGGATCATACCTGATCGGAACCTGGACTATTCTGGACAAGATCAGGGTGTACGATGTGAATGACGGCGGATCGCTGGTGCGGAACATCGAGTTCGGTAACTGGCTGCTGGGTGAAACCATCGGCGATAATACCAGCGAGGAGGTTTTCTGGGCGTACGGCGCGAATATATCTACGGACGATTTTGTTGTAGTGAATAATTATATCCATGCCACTGTTGAATTTGACATCGACCTCGCCGTTGACCCTGATCCGAAACACCTGATGATCTATGTCGCTTCCGATCCATTACCCCGGTTTAACGACTGGTACTACGGCGATACACATTTCCACTCAATTTATTCACGGGCTACCCTTGATTTTGATCTTGAATCATTTACGGATGTCGAGTTTGGCGCTCCGCTGTTTGCAATTCGTTCGGCTCTGAAGTCTGTAGGTCTCGACTGGGTGGCGATAACCGATCACTCCTGTTATCTCGACGAAGATTCTTACAACTGGGAATACACCGTCGAGGGTGAACCGACGGTTGTACTTGGCAATACCAACTGGGATAAATGGACAAATATGTCTAACGAGATTATATCATTGAACAACGACGATCCGGAATTCAAGTTCATCCTTGGCGAAGAGGTTACGATCGAGGGAAATAGTCTGCGAACTGTTGGCAATATAACTGCCGGGGGCAGTCTCCATCTTCTTACCTACCAGGATGAATACATCCCGGGCGAAAACACCGGGACATATATCGCGGGGATTATCGAAGAGTTCCCAGCGTCAATAGATATTGAAGGTGTATTGAGCCAGGTGGAAATTGATGGTGGTTTTTCATATGCCGCCCATCCGAAATATGACCTCGGATTTTTTGTCCAGGGTACTGTCTGGACATGGGTGGACTATATAGAAGCGTTAGAATATGATAATTTCCGCGGGCTGCAGCTCTGGAACACTCACTCGAAAGGGTTACCGGCTGCCAATCAAAATAATCCCTTCCCGGAGTGGTTAAATAATCCGAATCCAGATCCATTTGAAGAGGTTGAAGCAGGAATTTCTGACTGGGATATTCTGTTGCAGATGGGGCTTGAAACGAATCCTGTCGAGGGAGATGAACCACCGCGCCAAGTTTATATCGAGGGTGGAAGTGATGCTCACGGTGATCTGAATTACATGGTTTCCCTGTCCGGTCTTGGCGAAACAGCGGTTGATAATGCCGCCGGCAAGGTCAGAACCTTGGCTTACTGCCCTGATGGTTTTTCAATCGACAATGTCAAAACTGCATTAAGGGAAGGTCAAAGTGTCGCAACTAACGGTCCGATCGCTGTGTTTGGAATTGACATGGATGGTGATGATGATTTAATCAGCGATGTTGATATCATTGTGGGAGAGAAGGTAGAACTTGATATTGGTCAACTGGATAATCTCGACCTGGTAATTAAGTGGGAGACAACATCAGAATTTGGTGCCATTGATGAAATTAAATTGAAAGAAATCAGCCCTGGTGGAGTAGCTGAACTATTATCCAGCGAAGACCTTGATTTCCAGGGAACGGATATTATTCCCCTGGGGCAGTTTTATGATAGCCCCTCGAATTATGTTTGCCTTCGTCTGGAAGCGTTCAGTAATCCGACAGGTGTTTTACAGGACGAATGCCGTTGTTATTCAAATCCGATCTGGATAAAGATTAACCCCGAGATTCCTGACCTGGAACTGGCTGTAGCTCCGATAAATCCTCCAGTAATAATTCCAGCTTTAGGTGGATCGTTTCAATATGATATTACTGTTACAAATAATAGTGGAGAACCTGTCCAGTTCGACGGCTGGACGGAACTTATTCTCCCCGATGGTTCCGAATATGGGCCATTGACGCTGGTTGAAAATGCGGTCATTGCCGGCAATTCAACTATCGATGTCAGCCCGATCCAGGAGGTGCCGTTTTTCGCGCCACCGGGCAATTATAGCTACCTGGTTAAAATCGGTAACTACCCGGAATTTGTTTATGTCGAGGATGAATTCGAATTTGAGAAACTGGATGGCGTAGCATTGAATGATCCTGTTGACGATTGGGATTTATATGGATGGGAAAATTCAACAAAAGACTATTATCCCGTGCAAGAGATTGCCTCGGGATTCAGCCTGGAAGAGATATACCCGAATCCGTTTAATCCATCAACGTCTATATCGGTCAACCTGCCAGAGTTTTCTCATTTGAAGGTGTCCGTGTTTAACACCCTGGGGCAAGAAATAGCGATCTTAACGAATGAAAATACTTCCGCCGGAATTCACAGCTACGACTTCGACGGGAGCGAATTTGCCAGTGGGATATATTTTGTACGTTCCCATGTTCCGGGTAAACTTGATGAGATCAGGAAAGTTGTTTTGATGAAATAATCATTTATTACGATTTATGAGGGTTTTTATCTAAAGCATTTAAAAACAAACGACACTGGATTCCAGCTTTCGCTGGCATAACACCTTTTGCTAGTTAGTTTACTACAGCCAGGATGGAGAATCAATCAGGGTTTCTTTTTACCCGAAACATAGTTTTTCTACAAAGAAAATCAGAATTAATCTCAGATTAACTCCATAAATCCCTCCATTACATATATATTGAAAGAAACAATGAATTTTCCTGTTCAAAGGGAGGATAGGATGAAGAAGTTATTCTCTGTGGTTTACAGTATTCTATTTGTTTTTCTCCTGGTTACTGTGGCATCACCTGAGATAGTCGTGGAGGAATTTTTCGAATGGCCTGATCAGCTTGACCAGGGTGGAGCAGTTGGGATAGATGCAGTTGAATATAACGGTGAGCCACTTATTCTTGTCGCAGCGGAAAGTAACGGTGTTGTGTTGATCGGGGAAGGCGAAGAGGGTGATGTAGTTCTGTTGGACAGCTGGGCTGATCCTGACTGGAGCGACTCATACGGTGTAGATGCTTTTCTGATCGGTGAAGATTTAGTAGTCTTTTTCGCTGATGGCGATAATGGTTTAAACGTCGTCAGTGTTAATGACGAGATGGGGCTCGATTTCGTTACAAACTGGCCGCATCCCGATGATTGGGCAGAAGCGTATGCGGGACGTGTTTCGGTAATCGAATATCATGAAGAGCTTTATGTTTTTATGACAGAGGAGGCGGTTGGTACCGCAATGCTCATGGTGGACGACCTTGATGATATTAATCTATACGGTCACTGGATGGATCACCTTGGTGGAAACGCGGCCTATGATGTAACAGCAATTGAACACAATGAAGAGCTCTATATTTTTGTTGCGGACGAGGAAATAGGTCTTATTGCTCTTACCCTGAACGATGAACAGAATCTGGTAGAATTGGATCGTTGGACTGACTGGGAAGATGGTTGTTATGGTGTGGCGGCGATGGTATTCCAGGACGAACTACTGATAGCGTTATCAGTCGACATGGGCGCGAAATTATTTTCACTCGACGGAAACGATGAATTTGTGATGGAGGGTGAATGGTGGCCGGATAATGAACAGAGCGAACCGATGTTCCTCGATATGGTTGAGTTCGAGGACAATTTTTATGTTTTCCTGTGCAATGGCTGGTACGGGCTGGAAGTTTTGTCAGATGATGATGAGGGTGAACTGGTTGTTGTAGATCACTGGGAACCAGAGAATCCCGGTGAACTGATCGATGTTGCGTACCTTCGATATGAAGAGGTTTTTTACTTGGCAGTAACCAATCTTGAAGAGGGTGTCTGGATTCTCGCCCTGCCGGATTTGTCTTACCTGCCGCAGATAGAGGTTAGTACTGAATCCCTGCAGTTCGGTGAAGTATATGTCAGTGACCATGTGACCCAGACTTTTATGGTTCGCAACCTGGGGGATGCTGCGCTGATTATATCAGCTGTATCCCTTGATCATCTGGATTTCAGTGTTGATTTTGAGCCCGAGGTAATAATCGCTCCCGGTGATTCGTTGGAATTCTGGGCAGATTTTGCACCAAGTGATGTTGGTGAAATAACTACAACGTTGACATTATATAATAACGACCAGGAAAATGACGAATACATGATTGATCTAAGCGGAACCGGTGTACAGGCATTAGGTGTTAGTTCAGATTCCCTCAACTTTGGGATGGTTGAAATAGGTCAATCTGCCGAATTAATACTGACGATACTGAATAATGGTGGAAGCGAATTGAATATTTTTGACATCGCGTCATCGGATGAAGTATTTGAACCGGATTACCAGGGACAGAATTTACAAATAGAACCTGCCGGTTTTTATGAGTTGTCAGTAACTTTTTCACCAACAGAAGAAGGCGATATTCCTGGGACACTCACTATAGGTTCAGACTTGCCAGAAGGTACAGAGACTACGGTACATATGTCTGGGACAGGTTGGTTTGATGGTGTAGAAAGCCAGACAGATAAAGCATTACCTGATAGATTTGAACTTGCTGGCATCTACCCCAATCCATTCAACAACCTGGCAAATGTAGTGGTGGGACTACCGGTTGCTTCTCATCTTAAGGTCAGTGTGTATAATATCCTGGGTGAACAGGTGGCTGTGATTTCTGAAGGGGCGTATAACGCCGGGTATCAATCATTTAATTTTGACGGATCAGGATTGTCCAGTGGAATATATTTTGTCAGGGCAGAAGCCACGGGAAAATTGAACGAAATCAGGAAAATTGTCCTGATGAAATAAATGTTCATATATTTTTGATACCTGTTTTGGTCGATTATTATATAAACCACATCGAATTGATGTGGTTTTTCTGTTGACAAATCCGCTCTCGGAGCGTTAAAGTTTCTGAGAATTGTTACGATACTACTTTGTTTAAATACAACCTCTTTTTATACTCAATGTTAAATAAATCACAAACAATATTTGAGATAGTTACTGCTACCGGTTGAGCAGGCTATCGCAGGTACACTCCAACGGTTCCAGCCTGTAGTTTCTCTGACCACTGATCTTCTTGAAATCACCAGTTTTTTCGTTCAACAACTGATGGTTTTGCATATTTAGTGTCTAATAAATCAAACAGATACTGTTCTTTCAGTTTAACTCACGGGAGGGGAGAAAAATGAAGGCACGGAGATACCTGGTTTTGTTTTGCTTGATGATTTGTATATCCACATCTACAGTAGTCGAAGCACAGGAATTAGAGGGAAAATTGTATTGTTGGGGTAAAGCCAGAGATGTTGTTGTGGTTGACAACTATGCTTATGTGATTGATGGCGCGGGAGGAATATGGGCTGTAGATGTTGCAGATCCGGAAAATCCGTCTGCAGATAATTACGTTGATACTCCCAGTTATTCCTTGAGTCTGGATGTTACTGGAAATTATATAGCTATCGCTGACTGGAATGGCGGTACAAGAATTTTTGACATTTCAGTTCCTGATGAGTTTTATGAAACTGGAGCATATGAAAATTCCTACGGGTATTATCATGAAGTAAAAAACTATGAATCAAAGGCAATTACATTGGGATGGTTTCATTGGTATTACGGAATTAGTTCGGTCGATTTCTCACAACCTGAAGATCCTGATATAGGTGGAATAATCCCCACCGAAACTAGGTGCGAAAGAGCTGATATCTCGGGTAATTTAATGTGTATTACCGGGGGTGAAGATGGTTTTCTACTGTACGATCCGGAAAATATGATGTTTCTTGGTGAGGGAGATACTGATGGCTTTGCAACGGCAGTATCCATATCAGGAAATTACATCTACATAGCTGACCACGAGAGCGGAATCAATATTATTGATGCCTCTGTTTATGAAGCACCAGATAATATTGGCTTTTATCCTTGTAATGTAAACGATCTAATAGTATCGGATAACATGGCTTATTGTGTTACCGGCGATCTTGAGATTGTTGATGTTTCCAGTCCGGAATCACCGGTAATTGAGGCAAACTGCCCCACACCTGGTTTCGCGAATGGTATCCAGATATCAAATGGTTTTGCTTATGTTGCTGATTCATATAATGGTTTATGTGTAGTAAATCTTTCCGGTGACACACCTTCTGTTGCTGGGTCATATGATCCAGCCGGATACGCTAATGATATAAGATTTGATGATGATTATTCATTCATTATTGGGGAGGGATTCTCGACAATAAACTGCTCAGATCGGGACTATCCAGTATTTGAAGGTTCTTTACCTTTAACCGGTAAAAGTATTGATATTACAGAAAATTATGCTTTTGTAACAGTTGATACAGTCGGCCTAGTTTCAGTCGATATCTCCGATCCCCCAGAACCTGTTGAAGTCGGGAGCGTGGCAACGGAAGAAATACCCCTGGATGTTGATGTTATTTACAACACAGCTTATGTAGTTGCCACTGATACATCCGCTCAATTGTCTACTTTTTACATTATAAATGTCTTGAATCCTGCAACAATGTCGATAACAGGCTCTCTTTCATTTGGTCATGATATTTATAATGTAGATGTTCAGGGTGACTATGCGTATGTCGCAGCAGGTTCTGAAGGTATACTGGTTATAGATATCTCAAATCCTGAACAACCTGATCATATTCTTAATATTCCTGCCGGCGGTGCCAAGAATATTACTGTCAGGGGAGATTTTGCCTATATCTGCAGGGGTGGACCAGGAATACGAATAACAGACATTTCTGATCTGGAAAATCCGGAAACCGTATTTTCAGACAACACACCCGGCAATGCTATCAGTATATCAGTTGTTGATACCTATGCTTATGTATCCGATGGAACGGCAGGGCTCATAATCTATGACATCGCGAATCCTGATTCTATCAGGGAAATTTCCACATATGATCATGAGATAAATAGTGTTATTTCAAATATCGCCATTGGGGGAGATATTGCCTATGTCGCCAGTGGATGTGAGTTTATGATCCTGAACTGTGAAAATATTGTCGGTGTAGAAGAAACTAAAACAACAATATTACCTCAAGATTTCAGGATTGAATCAGTGTATCCGAATCCTTTTAATCCTTCAACAAATATTACTGTCGCCTTACCGTATCCGTCAAAATTGTCAGTATCAGTATTTAATACATTGGGTCAAAAGGTAGCTGAACTGGCAAATGGACATTTTGAAGGTGGGTACCAGGAATTCACTTTAGACGGATCGAACTTGTCCAGCGGAGTATATTTTGTCCAGGCATCATTAGATCCTGTTAGCGGTGCTGATGCAGTAACTAACAGTATTGTCGGGAAAGTCGTTTTGATGAAATAATGTTCATAATAATCTAAATAACAAATACTAATATTATCCTGCCTGTGTCTCCGGGCAGGATTTATCTTTTATAATTGTAAATGACTCTTGGAGTATTACTATACCCCCTTAAGGGGGGTAAACGAGTTGATTTTTGGGATATTTGGTGTTATCTTGTCTGACTATGTAGGGGAACAGTTAATATGTCACCTGTAGAATCAGTTGAAGAACTTGTTAATCTTGGATTTTCTGAACGTGAGGCTAAGCTTTACCTGGCTTTACTGGAGAAGGATGAAACGTCCGCCAGCGCGCTACATCGAGCTACAGGTTTACCTCAATCCAAGGCGTACACAATCTTGGGCACTATGGTCGCTAAAGGTTTCTGCAGCGAACGGAAGTCCGGTAACAAAAGATATTTTAGAGCGATACGTCCATCAGTTCTGCTTGATTCCCTGAACACAACCTGGGAGCAGGATTTCGTCTCCCGAAAATCCACTGCTGAACAAACCCTGTCCAGACTGGATAAGACATATAAAAATCACAACAATAATTCTCGTGATTTTGTTGAGATGATACTCAACCGTAGCCATATCCACCGTCGCTACCTCGAGTTGGTGCGTAATTCGAAAGAGGAGATTATGGTTTTTAACCGTCCTCCTTTTGCCGCATCGACGGAAAAAATGCGGCAGGAGCAATACAGGGAGCAGGACAGGGCATTTGAAAGAGGAGTCTTGATTCGTTCAATACACCAGGTTACCAGCAGGAAACAATTGGAGAAGGATTATCTCGAAAATAACCCTGTGCTTCATAAAAACGACAAGATGAAGTGGATCGAGGAACTTCCCATGAAACTGTTCATCTTCGATCACAAGCTTGTGATGATGGCGATGCCGACAACCATGCTGGAAACCAGTGTAGATTTTACGATGGTCATCATCGACGATCCCGGCTACTCAAAATTCTGCAGTCGATCATTTGAAACATACTGGGAACAGGCAAACGATTTTCCGAATCAAAAGAAAAAGAGATAAGATTATAGAAACGTGCTAACAAACCAAGTGAGGAAAAACATGAAGTCACGTAAATTAATGGTTTTGAACATTGCAGTAATAGTTTTGTTACTGTGCGCCCAATTTGTTTTGGCCGAGGAAATCGTGGTTGGGGTCAGTGATAATCCCTATTCAACAGGACATATCTGGGGTGAGGTACTTTATACCACGGTTCAAGGTGACATGAACATCGGTTCTTTTGGTTGGACAATTTATCTTGGCTTTACTGTCTTTGATATCCAGGATATTCCCGAAGATGTTACCATTACCGACATTAACTTGAACACATACACAAGCCAATCCTCAGTCTTCACAGTTGAAGTCCGTCATTTGAATGTAGAACCGGATGGAATCAATGGTGATGCTATATATTCTGCCCTTTGGAATGGTTCGACTTTCGCATCTGGCTGGGATCCTCTCGCCAACATCGGATGGGATGATGTTGACTTTAACCAGACGGCATTAAATTCACTGCAGGAGGCAGTTGATAATGGTGATACCTGGTGGGCTATTGGATATTTCCCGGTTGGTTTCGCTTTTGGATATGGGGCTTTTGACGGTGTAAATGAAGAAAACCTTCCATATCTCGATGTCACATATGAACCGGCAGAAGAACCGGCACCCTTGAACCTTACTGCCACACCGTGGGATATCGATCCATTTGTTGGTCCAAATGGTGGAAACTTCCGCTGGGATGCAGGTGTAGAAAATGTCTCCGGTGCTGATTATACATTCGATGCCTGGACAGAATTGATTCTTCCCGATGGTACCGGCTATGGTCCCCTCGATCTTTTCGAAGGATTAAATCTTCTTGATGGTGCAACACTTGAAGCATCACCAGCTCAGAGCGTACCGGGATTCGCGCCAAACGGTATGTATACCTTCATCGCCAAAGTCGGACAGTATGGTCTTGGCCAGGTTGACGCAGAAGCTTCCTTTGATTTTGCCAAGCTGCCGTTAGAGGGACCGGCATTGGGTAGCTTTAACAATGGTGAAGGTTGGGTACTAACAGACTGGTTTGAGCTTGATGAAACCGGTGCACCTGAAGCTGAATACGTAGTTCCGAACGAATATGCCATCAAGGATGTTTACCCGAACCCATTTAATCCTGCTACCAACATCACAATTGCACTGCCCGCGTCGTCCGATCTGACAGTAACGGTCTTCAACTCCATGGGTCAGCAGGTTGACGTCCTCGCCAACGGACATTATAGCGGTGGATATCATAACTTCAGTTTTGATGCATCCAGCATGTCCAGCGGCGTTTATTTTGTCTACGCCAGTGTCCCCGGACAGATGAACGAAGTACGTAAAGTTATGCTTATGAAATAATCTCATCTGATAAAGATGAATACCGGAAGGCAGCGGATTCCCTGTGTGGTCTGCTGCCTTTTTTGTGTCTAAATTCTAATAGTTATAAAGTGAGATAATTATCAACTAATATATTCGTAAGTATACAATGATTTTAGATTACCGCTAATATCGCTTGACTTCTGTTGATCGTCCTGTTATTCTCGATTAATCCTTATTGTAGATAAAAATCAACATCACAGAGGGGGCAGAAATGAAGTATGTATTAGTCGTCATGGTGTTATTTGGATTTTTATTGGTAATAGTTTCATGTAGTGATGAAGGTGGACCTGCCGGTAGCGGCGCTAGTGATGATCCGTTACTTGTAGTTACTCCGACCAACCTCGATTTCGGGACGGAAGAAACTTCTCTTACTGTTATCATATCGAATGGTAGGGAAGGTGAATTCAGTTGGACTATTGATGAGAATGAAACCTGGATTGAATGTTCAGACAACAGTGGGATAATAAGTGACATGGAAGAAGAAATAAATGTGACGGTTGACAGAGACGAACTTTATTCAAATGATTATTCGGGGTCGATTAGAATCGAAACAGATATAGGCCATATCCAGGTAGTCCAGGTTTCTATGACAGTTCCTCAGCGTGATCCCATCCAATTCTGGTCACTTGATGGTTTTGTCCTTGAAGAAGATCAATATACTTTTAATCTGCTCACTTATACCGTGCCAAGGGATGGCGAAGTTGAAGTCTATGTTGACTTAGATTCCTGGCCGGGTCATTATGGTTTGGAAGTCATGATAATGTATTATAGTGATTATGTGAATTATGCCAGCGGAGATTATTTTATAGCATGGCATAGAAGTATGTTTTCAGAGGGCACTTACACCTTGAACTCCGATCCCCTTGAAGAGGGTGACAGGATAAAGGTAATTGTCGATAACACGAACTGGGGATGGGAAGACACGGATTTTGATTTTGTTGACGACACAGCCTATTTCGATGTTGAGGCGGAGTTTCACCCATATTGATAATTGACTATCTGGTTAACTGTGATTCGACGCTGAAATATTGCTGAATTTGGTGGCCTGAAATCGTAAACAGATGATATTAAAAGGGGGAATCACGATGTTTATATTACTTTTAACCCTTCAAAAAACTACTGCAGTTAATCCATCAGGTTGGCAAATATTAATTGATATCATAGTAACTTTAATTGGCGTTTTTGCTGCGGCGTTCTTGGGTTTTCACGTATCAAATCTCCTAATGAAAAAAGAGAAAAAACAAGATGAAAAAAGAATAAATGAACAAACGAATTTATTGGGAGTAATGATCCTTAAAGCGATCAGCAAACAAGTGAAAGTTGGTATTGATGTTATGGATAAATTCGTCAAGATACTCGATCTGACACCAGGGAAAAATTTGATGCAAAACCAAGAGATGAGCTTCAGAAAGAAAGGCTAAAGAGTTTTCGTACTGAATTATATACAGGTTTACCCAGTTTCAATTGGCAAGGAATGGAAACTATTCCAAAAGAAGTATTAATCAGAATCGCCGAATTAACGAAGGGAGAGAGCGAAGGTTTCAGTCCAATATTAATATTGTGGGATTTGAACAATTATTTTAATGTCATTTGTAAAAAGTATAATTTTCAAATTGGCAATTTGTTCCGTGAGAATGCTACATATGAGGATCAATTAAAAATAGTAGAAAATCAAATCGAGAATTTAATAGATCCAGCAAGAGGGTGGATTAAATCGAGCATTGCCATAGATAAAATGCTAGATACTTCACTAAAGAAAATAATCGAAAATGCACCATCTTGGATGAAAGAATTGGAAGAACTAAAATAAATATAAGAAGAAAATTATAAATCTTCACGTCTTAGATATTTCTATGAAATCCCACCTAATGAGAAATAAAAGATCCTTGATTATTCCAGTTTATTGTTACGTGTTGACTCGCAACTCGGATTTCATTTACAGTTTTATTTCATGTAAACGACTTTATGTGCCCGTTTAACACTCCCGTTGACCGTCGCCCGGATAAAATAAATCCCGCTTGACAGGCCTGAAGCATTAAACCTGAACTGGGAATAACCTGCCTCTTTATACCCGTTATATAGACTGCTGACAAGTCTTCCCTGGATGTCGTAAACTTCGATAGTCAGCAGGGATAT
Organism: bacterium; assembly: GCA_028278125.1. The sequence continues at coordinate 12,077 of JANQEY010000253.1, forward strand.
TTCAGGTAAGGCGACAGAAATATTGGTAACAGGATTAAAAGGATTCGGCCAGGGCTGGTCGAATCTGAATTCAGATGGTATGACAACGTTTGAACTCTTTTCGTCTTCTGCAAAACCGGTCCAGCCATAGCTTTCCCAATCATCATGGCTGGGAGTCGAAAACATGGTTATTTCACCCAGCGGCAGTTTTACAAATTCGAGGCTGTCCTGGACAAAATCACCAGGATGATCCCCAACCTTTGCAAAGAAATAGTACAATCCGTTCGGTGCCTCTTCTGGGACAACCTGGTAGGGATTTGCTTCAAGCGTCGTCCCGGGAAGCAGGGCAAGGTTTTCGAACAGATCGAGTGGACCATATTGGAAACCGCTGGGGAGAATCAGGTCTGTCCAGGCGTCGAACGTTAGGATCTCTTCTGTATTATTAGTAACAACCACATTCCACTGAAAAAAACCACCAGTCGGGAAAATGACAGTCGGTTCTGCCAATGGCTCAATCTCAATGGTCAAGGGTGTCGGGGGAACATTACCCAGGTTCTCCCACCAGATAAGCTGTCCATGGAAAAATCCGGTAGCGATTATATCCAGGTCCATGTCACCATCGAGATCGGATACGATTATCTCTTCCGCGTTCCATAAATCTTCTTTCAGGGTGAATTCCTCAAAAGTAGCCGGATAATCTGAACTGTTCTCCCAGTATGTGATCTCACCGGTAAAAACGGAAGTTGTAACTATATCGTTAAATGAATCACCGTTGATATCCGCCGCGGCAACACCTAAAAAACCACGATAGTCACCGTCCACGATGTTATGTTCGATGAAATTGTCGTTGCCGAAGTTTTCCCACCAGCGGATACCGTCAGCATTGGCCGTGGCGACAATGTCCATATCACTATCGTTGTCAAGGTCTTCGGCAGCCAGGCAACGGGCGCCGTTAAAACTATTGGTAATGGTATGTTTGACCCATCCGATATCTTCGCCTGGTACATTTTCCCACCATGCTACCTCATCACCATATTCTGCAACTGCCAGGACATCAATGTTGCCGTCTTCATTCACGTCGTTTGCGCGGATATAGTGGGGGCCATCAAATTCATCATCGATGATATGCTGTGTCCAGGTAAGGGGATTACCACCGTTGTTTTCCCACCATGATACCTGGTCGGCAACGTGGCCAATGCAGAGGATATCCGTATCCAGGTCGTTATCTATATCAGCGATAGCGACAATTTTTGCGCCATCGTAATCGTCGATTATGTTATGTTCGGTAAAGTTCTGGCTGCCGTCGTTCTCCCACCATGACAGACGATCGCCCTCCAATGCACATGCTATAATATCCAGGTCGTTGTCATCGTCCAGGTCGTCTGCCGCAACAGAATGGGCGTAGTCAAAGTCGTTTGATACCGTATGTTCCGTAAATTGGTTATTGCCGTCATTCTCAAACCAGAGAACCATTGCCATGTCATGAACTGCGAGAACTAGGTCGAAATCGCCATCCTGGTCGAGGTCGACATCGAAAATAGAGCAGGCACCGTACAGGCTGTCAGCGATAAGATGTTCCTCAAATTCCACTTCTGCATGGAGAACAGAAGATGAAAATACTGCTAATAATATTAGTATAAACAGTATCTTGGCGACGAAGTGTTTCATCAAAAACTCCAGGTTTCGTAAGTCTTATAAGTTAACAACATTATAATTCCATTACAAGCGATTTGGAATTTTTGGGAATTTATTCAACAGTTACATAAATGTCGCAAATAAATATTACAATTTGATTATGTTCAAGATCAGAATTAATATGAATGGGAGTAAAATATTAGATAAAAAGGTGTCTTCCCCGGCCTGATCGGGAACCTAAACGAACCGAAGTTTGCGGTGTGCGAAGCACAGCCGTGAACAAAGTGTAGCTCGGTGACGAAGATCGTCACCAATCCAGTGTCTTTTGTTTTAGGCTCAATTATGCAATCAGGGGCGAAAAATGGCTAAACTATCGTCAAACGAAAAACGGGTCACAGAATTACTTCAAGGTGAATTAAAAGAAGAGTTTCCTGGATGTGAAATCAAAATTGGAAAGCCTTTGATTTATAAGGTTGTAATAGACGAATCTTTAGAATATCATCCGAAAGAACCGATGAATCCAAAGCGTGGGACATATGCCTTTCAGACAGATATTCTTATTCTTAGAGACAGTAGACCATTAGTTGTGATTGAGATGAAAAATGGTGGATTTTCCACTCATGATGTTATAACATATTCTAACAAGGCAGAAAAGCATAAGTTAATCTATCCAACTTTGCGATATGGCTTTGTGGTTGTTAATACAGATGTCATTACCAACAAGTTTTTTACACATAATACAGGATTCGATTTTGCTGTTGCTGTTCCCGATGAAAAGGATTTTAGTAAGGTAATCGAGGTTATTAAAGCCCAAATCAAATGTGCCGAAATTTTGAAAGACGTTTTGATTGATAAGAACAAAACAACATTATATTCAGAAACGATCTGGCGTGAAACAGCTGATTCTGACTGAACTGGTTCGGAGTAATCAATTGATAATTGAGTAAGCCGGATTCACTGAATCCGATTTTAATCATTATAGGTATAGAAAATACAAATATCGGGTTCGGGGAACCCGACCTTCATTAGCTGGAGTAGCCCGGGTCGCGCTGTGCGAACCCGGGTAAAATCTAATTAATTCTAAATTGGATTCATTCGTTTTTTGCCTTTATTCTTAAAATAGCCAATCAAAGCCTTTATCAGATTGCTTCCATGTGGAAGATCTTCTAAAGCGGCGTTAAATAGCACATCCATAAAATTCTTTTTTTTATCAAGCTTGATATTCGCTATAATCCAGAGATGAAGCTCTTCGGAAGTCTTTGCCACTTCCATTATATCAATAGGATTACCCTGTTTCATTTTCTCTACAGATGTTTTTACAAAATTTACCAGTAGCTCTGGATTACCAATTTCTGCACACTTGTATTTTATAGTATTTAACCAGTTCTCCAAATCGCTCGTTAGGTTACTTAACAAAGCCAGGAAAATTGTACCGATCCAAAAGCCAAGTTCATATAATGAACGTCCTTTATCACTGAAACTCTTCTCTACCAGGATTGGTAGATCCTCTCGCAATGCATCTCGAGCGTCTTTTGCAAACCGCTTATTGAGGATAACGTTTGTAATAGCTTCTTCATCAACACCCAGTTTATTCCATGAATCTATGGATTGACTATAAAATGATTTATATCCGGGGGCTTCCTCATTAAGAACGACTGCAAGAATTGAAAAGAATCCAGAATTATAGCATTCAGCGGCATAATGAATCATTTAACGTCCTCCTGATGATTCTACTTTGTCGCCATCTAAAGATTAGGAGTCATACCTTGGAAAAATCGAAAGAGAGGTAGAAGTAATAAGCAATTGCTACTAAGTAGTGGCATGACGACCTCATGGCGGATTAGTAGTAATATATAAAGAAGAATTTTGAGATGTAACTACTGTGGAGAGAAATGTGATAAATATTTATAGAATAAAGTATAATCCACCTCCCAGTGTACAATTATTTATAAAATCTACCGATAACCCTTGACTTCCCAAAAATCCCAAATTAAACTCTATGTCGTAGAAAATTATGGCTACCGGGCCCTGCCTGCAGAATAATCTTTAGAAAGTCAAAAAGATCATAGTGTTAATATTTAAATTATTATTTATATAAAGGAAGTGAAAGATGAGGAAGAAAACAAAACACGTTCTTTTAGGAATAGTTTTCACATTCTTTACACTATGTCCGTTCTCATTTTCATCAGATTTTACCACACTTGAAGAGAAACAGGTCTACTACGAGCAATTGGAAAATGCTCGTTCGACCTGGCTAGGTGGTGGTAATTTGACGAAAGACCAGGTCAAATTGCTCGAAGATGAAGGATTGATAAATCGTGATGAGCTTGACCGTACAGGTGGACCTGATGTTTTCGGCTATGAATTTATAGACAACGAAGAAGAAAACGGTCCTGCTTATGAGTGGGTTGATATCACAGGCACTGGTGAGGTAGTAACCGGTCTTGCTGACGACAACCATGCTGGTCCCTTTGATATCGGATTTGAATTTCCCTTCTACGATGAAATCTACACTGAATTTTATGTTCAGTCGAATGGGGCAATTTCTTTCACAGACCAGTACATCTCACTCGGTAATACAGCAATTCCCAATCCATTGTTTGATGCTCTTATAGCCTGGTTCTGGGATGATTTGAATCCCAACAACGGTGGAACGGTTTATTTCGAGGTAATTGAGATTGAGGGTAGGGATGTGCTATGTATCCTTTATGATGAATATCACGATTATTCACCGGCAGCAGGATGGACGACATCCCAGGTCCTGATGTTTGAGAGTGGTAAGGTGGTTATCACATATGATCAAATCGAAGATGGAATGGATAATGTCAGTTGTTCTGTGGGAATCCAGAACGCTGAGGGATCTGATGGCCTCGAATATGTTTATATTAATAACCCGGCCGGATATCCTTATCCCGGCTTGCAGATCCAGTTCTCGGCAAATGAAGATGCTGTAATCACTGGTGTAGTGACAGATGCTGACGCCGGTGATCCGATTGAAGGTGCCCAGGTTGATCTCTACTATGCTGATGAACTGGAATCGCTTCAAACTGTTTTCACAAATGACCTTGGTGAATTCACAATGTTTATCGAGGAAGAGGGAACTTTTGACATCAGCGCTTACGCGGCAACGTATGTTCAGCAGCTGGTTGAAGATATTGTTGTTGTCGAATCTGATGTGTTAATCCAGGATTTCGCGCTCGAAGCGGAAACGGAAACCGTTCTGGTTAATGGCATAATTGTGTCAGCAGATACACCTGGTACCCCTGTTGAAGGTGTTATTGTTAATATGCCGGAAATCGGTGAGATTGCAATTACAAACGCCAACGGTATTTTCAATCTTGGTCAACAAATTATTGGCGAATACACTTTCCAGGTTGGTCACAACCCAATAGGCTCTGAGGGTTATCATAACCTTGAATTGTACAATGTAGAAGTGAACGCGGACAACACACCGTTTACATTTGAACTGTTCGAAATTCTTCCTACTACTAATCTGACCGCCATGTCCGGGAATGAGTTGGTCACGCTGTCATGGACAGAACCTGCCAACCATCCGGGCAACGTTACACTTCAGATGGTCGACGAGCAGATAGAAGTTCATATTGCGACCCTCGATAGATTCCGGGCAAATGGTGCTGCCGATGAAAGAGCGAAAATTCCTTATATCGAGCAGGAATTACATCGCCTGCAATCGATGCGTAAAGCGCTTTTAAGGCAGGATGAGCTGGACCAGATAACGGATTTCATGGGATTCCGGATTAAACTGTTCCACCCCGATGGAACAGAGACAATCCCCCCCGATTATATCATGGGTGACAATTTCGCCGTTACAGGGCTGGCCAATGGCGCCCTTTACGGTTTCGCAGTTGCAGCGGATTATGGATACGATGAGGCATACCTGGCCTGGTCAGAAGTCGTTGAAACACGACCTCTACCTGTTGGGGAATATGTTTTTATGGAAGTTGAGTATGAGTGGATCGAAATTAATCCGGACAACGGTGGAGCCGGAACAGTAATCCTTGATACCGGAGATGATGCCAACAGCGGCATGCAGGCCATGCAGGGATTCAATTTCTTTGGTACATATTATGATCAATTATCAGCCTGTTCCAATGGTTGGCTAAGCTTCCTCCATATAAATACTACAATTGGTCCTCAGCTTCCCAGCACAAGTGAACCCAATGCCACAGTCGTTGGATTGAACGTTGATACAGACTGCGAAATGGCTGGTGATGAACTAGCTATCTGGATGTATGATGATGAAGAGAATGAACAGATTATTTTCCAATTCTATGTAGCCCCTTATTCAGGTCTTACGGATTATCGTTATTCTTACCAGATAGTCCTGGATGTTAACTCCAGCAGTATCCAGATGAACTATGAATGGGCTGACGACTGGATGTATTTAAGCCGGGGTGGTGCTGTTGTTGGAATTGAAGATGAAGTTGGCGAGATCGCTTATGCTTACGATATGAATAACCTTGAAGACGAGACGTCAATCAAGTTCATATTGCCGGAATGGGACTGGGGTGGAATTAATGGTTCTGTTTTCGATTCAGATACCGGCGATCCAGTTGAAGGCGTCGAGGTTGTAGCTACTGATACTGATAATGGTACCTGGCTCGGCATGACCGATGCCAACGGATATTTTACTGTCCTGGTGGATAACACCCTTGGACCCTGGGATCTCTCCCTCAGCAAACCCGGCTACTATACAGCGACTATTGAAGAAATCACCATTCCTGAAGAAGAATTCAGTGTCACCCTTGACGATGTTTTATTAGATGTAGTCTCAATTGGCTATACAGATGATTTTGAAGCATATAATGGAATCTGGACGGTTTCAGAGAACAACATTCCCGGTGATATTGAATGGGGTGTACCCACTGCCGGCCCAATGGAGGATCATACCCTCGAAGGTGAAAATTGCTGGGCAACGGTCCTTGATGGAAACCATACCGGGCCCATTAACTATGGCGAATTGCGAGGTGATACACTAATGTCAACCGTCAGTTGGCCAGTTATCGATGCGGAGGCTCATGTAGTTTACTGGCATTGGGTAGAATACTTTGAAACCGCCAATATTCTGTATGGTGGTTACAACTTCCAGATTTCAACAGATTTTGGGCAGACATGGGAAATGCTTGAGCCATTGGATGGATATACAGGCATTATCGATTACCTCGGTTATTACGATTCGAATATCTGGACATGGTTCCCTGAAGCCGGATTCGGCAGTAATTCTGATGGTTGGGAACAGGTGGCATTCCCCATTGGGGAATACATCGGTGAAGATGTGATGTTCATGTTTCATTCAGGCAACTGTTTTGAGAGTGACTACTGGCGTTTTGGATATGCTATTGATGATATACGGATTCACGGTGTAATTGGAGCCAATAGTCCAGCCAGGATTTACGGAATTGTAACAGACAGTGGAACAGGCGAACCAATCAGCAATGCAACAGTTTCTCTCTACAATGCCGAAGATGGAGAACATATCCTCACGGAGCTGACGAACGAAATGGGTGGATATTTAATATTATTGGCTGAGGGTCTATATGACATTTGTGTTGTTTCAAATAATTATCTGCAATCATGTCAAACTGATGTAATTTTAGATCAGAATGCAGAGTTAGAAATTAATTTCGAATTAGAACCTGGTATTGGTGCTGGATATACCGAACACCTTGTAGATGGTAATTTCGATGGCGTTCGGTGGGTTACTGCTGGTGATGTGGATTCGGATGGTGACCTGGATATCCTTGGTGCCGGTTATGAGTCTGGTGAGATCGTATGGTGGGAGAATGTAGACGGCGAAGGAGGATTTACGACAGAACATATAATTGGAGCAGGATTTGCCGGAGCTCATTCAGTCGTTCCGGTTGATCTGGATAGTGATGGTGATATTGACGTTATAGGCGCAGCTTACTATAACGATTTGGTTACATTGTGGCAGAATAATGGCGATCAAGTTTTTACCGAACATATTCTGAGCAACACTTTTGATGGTGCGATGTCTATCTGTGTTGTTGACATTAATGGCGATAGCGACCTGGATATCGTTGGTGCTGCCAACGAAATGAATACAATCCAATGGTGGGAAAATGAAGGTGGGGATGACTTTAGTATACATGTCCTGGAGGATACTTTTGAAGGCGCCAGGTTTGTAAGTGCAGCTGATATTGATGAGGATGGCGATAATGATATTCTGGGAGCGGCAGAACTTGAGGATGAAATAAAATTATGGAAAAACAATGGAAATGAAACATTTACGGCTTACACAATAAGCTCTACATTCACCGGCGCACAGACTATCTACCCAGCAGATATCAATGGTGATGGCGATATAGACGTATTAGGTGCAGCGTTTACAGATGGTGTCAGTTGGTGGGAAAATGATGGAAATGAAAATTTTACTCAGCACATTATAACCGATGGTTTCTTCGAAGGAACCAGGTGCGCGTATCCAACTGATCTAGATCATGATGATGATATTGATGTAATTGTTTCAGGAACATACAGGCAAGATATCGCGATGTGGATTAATGACGGTAACAATCCACCATCCTTCACCTACTTAACTCTCGGTGACAGTCTTTGGAATTCCATGTGTGTTGCTGCCGCTGACCTCGATGATGATGGTGACCAGGATATTCTCGGTACCAGTTTCTTTTCCGACGATGTTATCTGGTGGGAAAACAGTAATAATCCTCCCCTGTCGTTTGCAAAACTTTTACCTGACAACGAGTCTACTATCACAGATAATGAAGTAACTGTATCGTGGGAAGAAACAGTTGATCCTGACGAAAATGATCACATTTTCTACAGGTTGGAATGGTCAATATTTGAAGATTTCAATATTTCTTACTCAATGGAAACGGTTGAGACATCATTTACTATAACGGATCTGGCTGACGAGGTCATGAGGCTTGTTGAAGATAATGAACTGGATGACCTTCCCGATGAAACAGCAATCTACTGGCGTGTTAAAGCTATTGATAGCTTTGGATTAGGTACATGGGCAAACGGTAATGAAGACAGTTGGTGGTTTTATATAATTCTTGAACCATTAACTCTTTTTGCGACACCCTGGGATGATCCCACTATGATTTTTCCCAATGGCGGTTCATTCCGATGGGATGCAACCGTGATAAATAACTCAATCGGCGAATATGAATTTGATGCCTGGACGGAACTGATTCTACCGGATGGGAATCCGTACGGTCCACTTGATCTCTTTGAAAATATCCCGATCATGGGTGACAGTACTTTTGCAGTTTCACCAGTTCAATATGTACCGGCTGCAGCACCAAACGGTATGTATACATATATCGCAAAGGTTGGTGATTATCCAAATGCCATTGCCGAGGATTCCTTCCCCTTCGGTAAACTTCCCCTGGCTGGGCTTGTTGCGGCAGCAGATTTTAACAGTAGCGGCTGGGTCTTAACCGGTTGGTTTGATGAATATTTATCCACTACGGATGTTGAAGAGGATAATAACTCGCTTCCTCTTGCGTATTCACTAGCAGATCCTTACCCGAATCCTTTCAATCCGGCAACTTCAATCACAATCGGCTTACCTGACGCGGCATTGTTGCAGGTAACGGTTTATAATATCCTTGGGCAGAAGGTGGAGATACTGACTCACAATAAGCTCAACGCCGGTTACCACAATTTCACCTTCGACGGATCGAACCTGTCCAGCGGGATATATTTTATCCATGCCAATGTTCCCGGCAAAATGAGCGAGATCAGGAAGGTTGTATTGATGAAGTAGCAGAGTCGAAATATTGGTAGAAACAGACCGGGGAAGATGATGAAGAATATTAAACTTTATAAGCGGTTAGATCGCACTCAGAGAATATTAATTTCATTATGTATGATAATATTTTGCACTGCTACTCGTGCTGAATTTGAGACGAAAATAATTCCATCCGAAGGTGGTATATGTGACTACTTTGGTGGTAGCGTCTGTATTGAGAATGATGTCTGCATAGTCAGTTCAAGTACAGACGATGACAACGGTGAAGATTCTGGATCAGCTTATATATTCTACTATGATGGTACAACCTGGTTAGAACAGCAGAAATTACTTGCGAGTGATGGCGACGCTGATGACAGGTTTGGATATGAAGTTTCTCTCTCTGGAAATTTCGCGGTAGTCGGCTGTCATGGTGATGATGACTATGGTCCAGCCGCGGGTGCCGTATATGTATTCCACTATAATGGAGAAAACTGGGTAGAGTATCAGAAGTTAACAGCAAGTGATGGCGAAGATTATGATCAATTTGGATATGATGTTTCAATCTCAGGTGATAACATCATAGTTGGATCAGTTTCAGACGATGATAATGGACACTATGCTGGAGCCACATATATTTTTCACTATATCGATTCTGCATGGATTGAAACTCAGAAGCTAACAGCGAGTGACGGAGAAATGTTTGATCTTTTCGGTCATACTGTTTCAATTAATAATAACTTAGCTGTTGTAGGTGCAAGGGGCGATGATGATGATATGGGATCAGCTTATATTTTCGCTCTTATCGATTCGATTTGGATTGAACAAGAGAAACTAACAGCCAGTGATAGGGATCTTGATGATCATTTTGGTTCGACGGTCACCATTAATGAAGAGTTTGCAGTTATTGGAGCCAAGTGGGACGAAGAATTTGGGTATCATTCAGGTTCAGCTTACGTGTTTCGTTTTGATGGCACGAACTGGATGGAACAACAGAAATTGTTAGCAAGTGATGGTGCGGCTGAAAATCTATTCGGTTATTCTGTTTCAATTAGTGAAAATAATTTAGTTGTTGGTGCAATAGGGTATGATACGCCAATTTATTTGTTTCAATATGACGGAATTCAATGGTTAGAAGAACAGCAGTTTTATGCGAGTGATGGTGATCCGGATGATTATTACGGGGGAGATGTTTTTATAAGTAATAATCGTATTATCACAGGTGCTATAGGAGATGATGATAATAATGTTGATGCTGGAGCTGCTTACGTATTTGATTTAGCTGAATTGTCCATTGACGAAGATTACATAAGTCCTTTTCCTTCAAGTCATTCATTGCTTTCATGTTACCCAAATCCGTTTAATCCTACTACTACTATTTCAATTGGATTGCCTGAAGTTTCAGAGCTGACTGTAGAAGTATTTAATATCCTTGGTGAGACAGTCAAAGTATTAGCAGATAACAAATACTCAACTGGATATCATCGTTTTACGTTTAAAGGTTCAGGTATAGCAAGTGGGATATATTTTATACATGCAAATGTTCCGGGTAAGATGAACGAGATCAGGAAGGTGGTATTGATGAAGTAGTTGCCCGTGCGAAACTCAAGCTAGTATCTATACCCAGGGTTATATTACCCTGGGTTTTCAATTACATAATGAATACAATAAAAGGAAATATCCATTTTTAATAATGTAAACCAAATTGTCTCTGAGAGTAAAATATATTATTAAAACCGCAAAGATCAGGTTTAATTGAGTTCCAAATACCCTTACTATTATATGTAAATTTATATATTCTCCCCTATTCAGATTCACAAATCTTAATGTTTGTAGGTTATTGATCTGGGAAATGCTTACGGTTCCAGTCTAGCTGAGAATTATCGCTTAACAACAGTTATTGCATTTAAGATTGTTAATATCATAATTCACATTAGTTAAACTGTAATAAAAATTATTTGTGAAAGTAGTGTCCGAAATCGTATTTCGTTACAGGGAGGATTTCTCATGAGGTATTTTTTCATTGCAATCATTTTAATTCTGGTCACAGTTTCGCTCGCATTTTCACAATACTTTAACGAAGATGATTTTGAAGATGGCGATTGGACCCAGAATCCCCAATGGCAGCTGCTTGATCAACCGGATGGCGTTGGAATGGTTCCAGGTGGATATGACAATTCACAATGGTGCGTTGAACTCTTTGAATATAACGGCCTTGGTTACGGAACCATGTCAATTCCCCTGGAACCAGTGGACGAATTCAATATCAGGTTCTGGGTGAAAAAACGTCCCAATTTATCCAATAATCATTTTATGGTTGAGATAACCGATTGTGATTTTGCTCATAACACAGGCTTCAAATTTTATGAGCATGATGGTATCATCGAAATTCAATGGCTTGGAAATTCTATTGGTTCAACCAACATTGATTTTAGTGAAGATCGATGGTATCCGGTAAGAATGAATAGACACTTGGATGGCACATGGAATCTCTACTGGGACAATGAACTATTGTTTGAAAATATTCAAGATGGATTTGATGTTCTTGAGGAACCCCGCTTTACGATCCTTGGATTAGGTCATTTTAATGAAGGGGGGATTTTATTTGACAATATCACGCTCTTAGATGAACCGTGCGAACTGGCAATATTTGCCTTAAACAGTATCTGGATTCGTCAGAACGCTACAATTCATTCAGGAGATATCTGGGCAAATACTATAAGTGAAGGTCCTTATCTTGCCGATGGATGCGAACTGACTGTTGGTATTGGATCATATGTTGCAGATGGAATTGATGTACGCGCCAATAAAATAAAGGTAAAAAATAATGGCGTAGTTGATGGGAATGTGACCTACAACGAATTAATTGGTCTTGGTACTGTAAATGGTGAACTTACTACACCTTTGGAACCACTCCCACTAGTTGATCCTGAAAACATGCCGACATTTCCAGAATTTGCAGCGGGTGTTGATGACATTGAGGTTTCACGGAATGATTCTTCTGCTCTGGATGCAGGTGAATACGGCAATCTGAGGATTCGCAATGGCGGAACAGTAACATTTACAGGCGGGATTTATACATTTAACGAAATTCGTTCCGGCGATAATTCAAGATTACTATTTTTGGATGAGAGCGAAATTCGGATAGTTGATAAGTTCAAAGCTGAAAGCGGTTCATATATCGGGCCTGCTGAAACAGCCGATATTACCGCAAGTGAAATTGTCTTTTATGTCGCTGGTATAAATGGGAATAATGGTAATTTAGGCGCTACGCCGAAGGCTGCTCATGTTGGTTTGAATAATGAACTATTTGCGAATTTATATGTACCAAATGGCACAATGCTGATAAAACAGGGATCAAATGCGACCGGCAGCTTCTTTGGGAAAGATGTCCAGATAGGAATTGGTGTTGAAGTTGAATATGATGGTTGCTTCGATTTCCAAGATGATATTCTTGAAGAGGGAAATTATGCGATTTCAATGGACGGGACATCTGGTTTTGGAGAAGTTCCTTTTAATGAAGCGTATAATTTTGGTGATGGTGATTTTACAATAGAGGCAATAGTAAATATTGATCATATTCCTACCGGCAACCAGGCAGGCTGGATTGTCTCACGTCTCGATTCAGAAGTAAATGGGAATTATTATGGGTTTTTTCTGAACAAAGAGGATGCTGGTGGTTTGCTAAGTTTCAATACAAATAGCGATGGTCTGGAAATTGTCTGTTATACAGAAGATGAAGCCCCAATTCATGAATGGCTTCATATCGCGGGTGTCCGTGATGGTGATGAGGTTATTTTCTATGTAAATGGTCTTGAAGTGGACAGAGATCTGCATAGTGGTGAATGTGATTCTGACGGAAACCTGATGTTTGGTGCACAACTTCGTGATGAGGTAATGTCTCGCTACTTTCCAGGTATTATCGACGAAGTCCGGATGTGGAATGATGCGCGAACTGGAATCGAGATCGCCGAAAACGCTTTTGCAGAATTGACAGGCGATGAAGAAAACCTGGTTGGACTATGGCAGTTTAATGAGGGCGAGGGGAATTCTTTCTCTGATTCATCACCAAATAATAATTCCGGAATTCTCCATGGCGGTTATGAGTGGATTGAAGCCGATTGGAATTACCGGGATCAGATTGTAGAACAATCTTTCGAGCTTGGAAACACTGGGGAGATGATAGATATGGTCTGGATTCCACCGGGATCGTTCTGGATGGGTGCTCAAGATAATGAGGTAGATGCACATGCCGATGAGTATCCACGTCACCAGGTGACCATTTCGGAGGGATTCTGGATGGGTAAATACGAAGTGACTCAATCCCAATGGGAGGCAGTTACCGGTTATCAGAACTTCAATTGGCCTGGTAATCCCGACAAACCGGCTGAGATGGTCTCGTGGATAGAGATTAATGATGACTTTTTGACTGAAATAAATTCACATGAAATCAACGCTCCCTGGCGACTTCCAACCGAGGCTGAATGGGAATATGCCTGCAGAGCAGGTTATGATGAAACATGGTTCTGGTGGGGAGATGGTTATGAACAACTTGGGAACCATGATTGGTATAGTGAAAATAGCGACAATCATACTCATGAAGTTGGGCAAAAAATACCCAACCCATTTGGTTTGTACGATATGAGCGGAAACGTTTCGGAATGGTGCAGTGATTGGTATGGGGATAATTATTATGAGGTTAGTCCTTCAACTGATCCACAGGGACCTGGAACGGGATCTCTTCGTGTTATAAGGATGAGTGCCTGGAGTAGTCCCGATGTTCATTGTCGTGCAGGAACTCGAGCTGCTGACCTTCCCGGTAACGTAAGCATGCATGTTGGTTTCCGTTTAGTAAGGTCCGGTGAAGCGGTCGGAAAAATTGCCGCAATTCAATCTGAACTTCCAACTGAATATACGATCAGTAAGGTTTATCCAAATCCATTTAATCCAGTTGTTAATATAACTGTTAGTTTGGCTTCGACAGGTAATTTGAAAGTTAATATATTTAATATCCTTGGACAGAGAGTAAAGTCACTGGTAAATAATCGCTTTGAAGCCGGATATCACAATTTCACCTTCGACGGATCAAACCTGTCCAGCGGGATATATTTTATCCATGCCAATGTTCCCGGCAGGATGGATGAGATACGGAAGGTTGTTTTGATGAAGTAGATGGCAGAAAAGGCCTAAAATCTAATAAAATACCCGGATTATATAATCCGGGTATTGTTTTTCACATTAGATCAGGTACTACAACTAGTCGACAATATATTTCCCCTCATCATTTATCCAAATGGGGGGGAATATTTTTGTTGTTTCAAAAGCATCATAAACAGTTTTCAGATTATGCCAGAATCTTGTTAATCTCTCGTTTTCAGCTGCAAATACTTCAAGGAAATCCTGGTTGTGTTGTGTGTTCATACGACAGGGAAAGATGTGAACAGGGATTTTTTTGTTGCCGGTTTTCTGATTGTCCAGCGTTATTACAAACAATTCTTCGATACCCTTGTCACCAATCGGCACACACCCGATTGTAACCTCTGAACCGTGAATAAAAATGTCGCCTCCGGGATTATTACCATGGGCGAACAGTTTGTCTGATTTATTGGGATAATTAAGACCAAGAGAGAGGTGGAATGAACTCCACGGGTTAAACCTGTCAATGAAATAAACACCTTCAGGAATCTGAAGGTCACCACGTCTGCGTTTTGGTCCAAGAGTACCAGAGAAAGCTGTAAAAGGCCAGGTGTGTATCAACTCATATTTTTCTATAGAATCCATATATGACCAAAGTTCTACTTCCTGTTCAAATTTGAATATCCGGATAAATATTGATGGAGGAGGGTATTCCATTCCCTTTTCCAGGAACCAGTTTTTAATATTTTCACCACAATGTTTACGGGCGTTTATAACTCGCCTGTTATCTTCGAGGTCAGATGTAGACTGATCAGCAATGACGATTAACGGAATAAAGAAGAGTATCAGTTTCAAAAATGGGGATAGATTTAATTGATTAATCAGAGTGATAGTATTTGAGCCGTTCATAAAAGTGATTGATTCTAGTTCGGTTGATTTGGCAAGTTAGTTCTTTACCGGTACGTTATCCATATTATTTGATAGAAATGGAAATTTCTTTGATGGCTAATTCGGCTTCTTGTATTCTAATCTCAAATCTGCTACAATTGATTTACGAATGATAGTAGGTCAACAACAGGATCGGTTGATCACCGGTTGCTTATAGGATTAAAGATGAACGATTTACTTGAACAGTTGGCAATTTGTATCGAGCGTGGAAAATCGGACAAAAAC
>JANQEY010000293.1 GCA_028278125.1 bacterium
CCTACCGCCTCGACACCGGCGGCCAGCCCACAATAGAAGAAGCCGGCACCTTCTGGCTCCTCCCCTACTGGATGGGCAGGTATTATGGGTTTATTGTGAATGAATGATTCTGATTTTTTATAAGCAGGATAGAAATATCAATAATGAGAAAAAGGAAAGAAGTGAGCTTTCCGATAACCGTACCTGTTCTTTTCTTACATCTCATTGTGTCATTTAGTCTTACAGCATAATTCAGTATTCCAGGAATTACTTTATTGTTCATCTTTTCGTGCAATTATTAATAATGGTCCATCCGGTAAATGAGTACTCAAGCGCATGAATGTCCGGGATTGTTGATAAACATGCATTATTGAACGGGACAAAAATCGATTTCATATATTGGGAAGTGGTAAATAAACAGGACGCAGGAGCGTCCAGGTATTGCGTTCCCACGGAGGACCCCTGATTATTCGCGTAAGGGATTTGGAATAGCTGCAAGGAAGCAGGACACTGGTGGCTCCATGCTCCGAAGTGGAGCCACACACGAGTAACACGAGTACTTCTTTTCCGGCGGCAGTAGAGAAGTATCTATGGTGGCTCCATGTTGTACGTGGAGCCGCATGTAAATAACATTGGATAATCAATAATAGCTGAAACAATGCCAGAAAAGCACTAAAACCACTCGAATACAATAATAAACCGCTGTGCTGCTGTGGTTCTGAAGTGGCTCCACGTACAACATGGAGCCACCGTTTGAGAGTAAGGCATGAGACTGAATGAAATTGATGTAGCGGTTCTGAAGTGGCTCCACGTCGGAGCATGGAGCCACCATGATGCTCCGAATTGAAGCGTAGTGTTGAGTTACACCCGTCAGGTGAAAACCTCAATCGTTGAATCATCAGTCATAGTACTCGTTCAGGCTGTTTTATTCTTGTTGCATGAATAATTACGGGGGGACCGTGGGAACGAGTATTCAAGTGACACACCGATGGCTCCATACTCCGTTATGGAGCCTTCAGTAATACAATATCTTCTACCGATGAATTACGATTACTCATCACTCGAGTGAACTCGGGTCAAACCATCCCGAGGAAAAGATAGTTCCCTCTAAGTGGAACAATACTCGA
>JANQEY010000254.1 GCA_028278125.1 bacterium
AGATGGGAATCTTCTCTGGAGCGAAAATGGTGGCTTGCTAATCTGTGATGCGTATAAGCTTCAGTCACAGAATGTTACAAGAATTATCCATGATGGAAATGAAACGAACGCACTGATTAACTGGTGCGATTACAGGAGCGGTAGTTCGGGGATTTACTGCCAGTTTCTTGATATTATGAACGGCGAACCACAACTAGTGGATAATGGCATTAAAATAATAGATGGAATAAGTGAGAGAGCTAAAGAGCCAAAAATTATTTTTGATGGGATAAACCTGTTCATTGGCTGGGAAGACTGGAGAGCTGGTGTGGACGGAGAACACCCCTATATCCAGAAACTGGATATCACGGACGGCTCCAATATTGAACCAGACTTTCCTGTGAACGGAATAACCTTAACCCCGGGCACAGAAGAAGAGAGATTTGATGAATATGTTGATTCAATACTATTTACCTTTAATAACCAGGGCGATATTTTCGCCGCCTGGCACGACAACAGGTCAGGTTACGTGAATGCTATTGTGGCCCAGAAAATGACCAGTTCAGGAGAATTATTGTGGGGGAATACAGGCACTATTGTCGCTGAAGCTTACCTGAGAAATGTGTCCGAACCAAAAATTATTCCTGACAATGATGGGGGTTTGTTTCTCGTTTACGAATGGGTGAATGAAGATTGGTGGGTAAACATTGGCATACAGCATCTTGATTCTAACGGACAACCATTGTGGGGTGACATAGAAAATATTGGTCAACTAATTACTGACGAAAATACTGACCATAGAATTGAAGATTTTATCTTGTTCCCGAGTGGTAATATTCTCCTGGTCTACTATACCTCGATCTCGGGGAATAACTTTGATCTTTTCGCTCATTGTTTGGATCAAGAGGGTAATTATGTCTGGGATGAGGCTATTCCCCTGTCCCAGGCTGACGGTTATCAAAACCGCGCTGCTGCAGAACTGGTTGATGAAGGTATGCTGGTTGTATGGGCAGATCATCGCCGTGGAGAAAATATAATAGACATCTATGGACAAATAATTGATGAAGATGGAAACCTGCTATGGGACGAGACGGATGGACGACCATTGATTGAAGCAGACAATGCTCAAAGCTATATAAATCTTGGTGTTAAAGATGATGAATCGAGAAGATTCTGGTTAACATGGCAGGATACACGCGAACCAGCATTTACACAAATATATACTCAAAGATTTAACCTTGATGGAGAACCATTGCTCCCCTTGGAAGAACCAAATCCTGCCGGTATTCGCGTTTCAGCCTCACAGTATGACCAAGGAAAACCTAAAATTGTTGTTAATACTAACAATGATGTATATATCGTTTGGGAAGAAGAAGAAGCGGACGTGATTCCATATTTTGGCTATTTTCAAGTAGATCTCAGGTACACCCACCTGGACGCTAACGGTCTACCCTTTGAACCATATGAAGCTGGATCGCAAGTAATATCTGACGCGTATTATCGTCAAGCAGATCACAAAATTGTGAAGGATAATACCGGTGGATTTATCTGTGTTTGGGAGGATTCAAGAACTTTTTCTGCCGAACCAGCCTATAATATTTACGCGCAAAGATTTGACGACAATCTTGTTGGTTTAGAACAAGAAAAGGTCGTTGGTATTCCAGAAAACTTCGAGCTGCTTCCCCCCCATCCCAATCCATTTAACCCGGAAATTGTTATTCCATTTGAATTACCTGTAGCAACAAAAGTAAGCCTTAGGATCTACAATATTCTCGGTAAAGAAGTAGCTATTCTTACAAATGAAACCTTAAACGCCGGGAAACACAGGATAACATGGGACGGCAAGGATTTATCCGGGCAGAGTGTATCTTCAGGGATCTATTTTATCAGGATGGAAACGTTTGACCATGTAAAAACACAAAAAGTTGTAATGATAAAGTGAGAAATAATTAGATGAAGCAATAGTTAAATGCCGCTGTTAGCTAGTCTAACAGGGTTTTATTGTTTTTTCCTTATGAGATTCGCTGATACATCTGGTTGATAGAATATATCTGGAAAAAAATCTTACTTCTGAGATTGCTTCGTCACTTCGTTCCTCGCAACGACAATAAACATCATTCTTGAATCGTTACATTTGAGAATCAATGTCGAATCTTATTAAACACATTATAGACGGATATAAAACCTCGTAGGCTCATCACGATCACTTTCCAACGCGAATTCGAAACCGTGACGGGTGAGAATTTCATGGACAAGGGTTAAACCTATGCCCTGTCCATTTTCTTTGGTGCTGAAAAAGGGATTAAACAGGTTTTCACGAGCGTCATCAGATAAACCCGGTCCTGAATCTTCGATAGCCAGTTCAAGCGAACCGTTGTGCTTATGAAGGACTATTTCTATCTGACCATTCTCCCCTATTGCCTCGATGGCATTACGAATGATATTCATCAAGGCCTGTTCCATCTGGGCTACATCCAGCGAAACTTTACCGACATTTCCGTTTGAAACAAAATTCAGCGCGATCTTTCTCTGTTTGCACTCTGATTTTATCAATTCGGTAATTCTCAAGATCAAATGTTCAGGGTTGACCAATTCCCGTGAAGGATCGGGCAACCTGATTACATCAGCATAACTGCGCATAAAACGGTTCAGGTTTTCTGTTCTTTCAATAGCCACATCCAGGGCGTTTTCAAAGTCTAGACGGTCGTCTTCCTCCAACTGTTTTGAATAAGCCAGAACAGACTTGAGGATGGAATTAGTCGCACCGATTGTATTGTTCACCTCATGAGACAATGTTCTGATTAATGTCTCATAAGCTGTTTTTTCTGACTTCCATAATTCCCTGGTTAGTTCTATCACCAGGAAAAAACTCCGCTTGATCCCGAGATCAAAATACTGTGAATGGATAACCTTCAACCGTTTTCTGCCGCTGGTCTGAATTACCTCCTCCCTGTCAACACCCAGTTTGCTAAGTGCCTTGCCCAGTGACGAATCCAGTGTGCCGGGCTCCTTTCCTTTAAGTGATGCGACGTTACTATTAAGGAAATTCGCCGCCGAAGGATTCAGGAGGTCGATTTTGCCCTCTGTATCGAGTGTTATAATACCCGTGGGAGATGCGTTCACCAGTTTTTCCAGGAATAATTGCTGCTCTTCTCCTCGTAAACGTTCTTCACGTAAACGACTGATCATTTCATTGTAGAGTTTAACAAGTTTATTCAGATCACTGGATCCGACTTCTGCAAACGTGTGAGAGAAATCCCGTTCTCGAATAAACTCCGTCCCTATTGAAATAAGATCAAGAGGAAGACCAAATCCACGCGTGAGGGAAATACCAACTACTAGTGATACAACAACAAGTAGTTCGAGAGCAATAATCCAGGGACGGTAATGAAGATAGAGTACCGCTACACCGGCTAATAAAAGGAGAACGTGTAGGATGACCAGGTAGAGTAATAGTTTATTCCTTATGGTCACGGTTGAATCCCGTATTTTTCCAGGCGACGGTAAAGCGAGTTCCGGCTTATTCCAAGAACAGCAGCCGTTTTTGAAATATTACCGTTAAATTCACCCAATGCTGCAAGAATCCTCTCACGTTCCATCTCCTCTAAAGTCTGTCCGGTTCCAACGGTTTTTGATTGAGGAGCGGGTGTTGATTCCATTGAAACCGCCTTCTTTACATCATCTGCACTGAGGTTATCATTGGTTGCCAGGAGTACTGATCTCTCTACAGCCTGTTTAAGTT
This sequence comes from bacterium, assembly GCA_028278125.1. The sequence goes on from JANQEY010000254.1 coordinate 3,722, forward strand.
GCCGGACGTTACCAGGCCATACCTCCGTGAATAACCAGTCGAGAGCATCCCGGGTGAATTTCATCTCATCTCTCTTGTAATGTTTTGAAATTTCACCCAGGAAATGATTTGCAAGTAAAGGAATATCACCCTTCCTTGATCGCAACGGGGGAGTCTTTACACTTATCAGGTTCAGCCTGTAATAAAGATCTTCACGGAAGGTACCTTTATCTATCAGTTCATTAAGATTTCGATTCGTAGCCGCAATAATCCTTACATCGACCTGTTTGCTACGGCTGGAGCCAAGCTTTTCAAAAGTTCTATCCTGCAATACACGTAACAGTTTCACCTGGTTTCCAGCATCCAGATCACCGATCTCGTCGAGGAATATTGTCCCACCGTGTGCAGTTTCAAACCGTCCTGTTCGTTCATGTGAGGCACCGGTAAATGCTCCCCTCACATACCCGAACATTTCACTTTCGAAGAGTGATACCGGGATTCCGCCAAGGTTGACCTTTACAAACGGCCTGTCCTTTCTATCACTATTACGCCAGACAGCTTCGGCGAGCAGTTCTTTTCCTGTTCCGCTCTCCCCGGTTATCAACACTGATGCGTCTGTGTTACTGACTCTTCCGATAATTCCAAGTATTTCCAGGAAAGCAGGATCTTCACCAACAAGCCCTGAGAAATCATATTTCTTATCCAGTTCTTTTCTCGAAGGAACAGCTTTTTCTGATGATTTTTGCCTGGCTTCGGCAAGTTCGAGCGCGTTTTGAACAGTATGAAGAATCTGTTCATGTGACCAGGGCTTGGTGACAAAATCTGTTGCCCCTGCCTTCATTCCTTTCACAGCAAGCTCAACAGTTCCCCAGGCGGTCATGAGAATCACGGGCAATTGAGGGTAAGTTTTTTTTATATCCCGCAATAGATTCAAACCCTCCTCACCCGTTGTCTTTCGAGAATAATTCATATCCTGAAAAACCAGCGAAAAAGGGCTTTCCCGGGATGAAGGATTGTCTTTCCCAAGTTGAAACAAGGCATCAACCGGATTCGAGGCCGTACTTGTTCTATAGCCGGCCTGTTTTAACAAGAGCGCCAGTGACGCGGTAATTGCCTTGTCATCATCAACAAGGAGAATGTGTGGCTTGGTACTGTTTTTCATGGAAAATTTCCGGGAAACATTCAGAATATATTCACCGGCATCTTAATTACCAACAAATTCCTGCATATTATTATTCATAATGTAATGCTGCGGCAGGTTGTATCCTGGAAGCAAGCCATGCCGGGTACAATCCACTAAGTATTGCCAATCCATACATTATAAGTAAAGCAGTTCCGAGAGATGAAAGCACCAATCCCCAGTTCATTGCAGGGAATGGCCCAATCGACTGAATGCTATCTCCGGGATCAGCCAACCCGAGATCCTGCATCGATACAATCCCGATCAAAGGAATTTGAATAAGGAGAACCAGGGCTGCAATCACTCCTATAGATGTAAGAATAACAATTTCTCCAAGGATTTGAGTATATACCCTGTCACGAGATCCACCCAGTGCTCTACGTAGTCCTATCTCGTCTGTTCTACCGGTGACCGATTGCCAGAATACACCGATCATTCCAAGGATCACCATGATTATCAAGAACGATCCAACCAGGGAAAGAATCAGGAGTGGTACTATTGATGCAAGGATATTCCTGCTGTAGACTGTGGTTAATGGTTCCACACTTACAGATACTTCTCCCAGGTAGGATTTTATCAGATCTGATATTTCGGATTCGAATCTGGATGATATCCCCGATGTTGTTAATATGGCATATTGATATTGAGAGCGAATTCCTGCTTTTTCCACCGATTGGTAGTCAATAATAACAGGACGGAGTTTCCATAGTCTTCCCCTGTGCCGAAACTCTGACACAACACCCACAATTCTTTGATCTTCATCGCCGTCGAGTTTTTTCCCGACAGGATCTTCGTCGCCAAAAAGTGCGTCTGCCATCCTTTGGTCAATAATGACCGGTTCCCAGTCGAGAACATCATCATCTTCATTAAACCAGCGTCCGGCAACCAGCTCAAGGTTAAATACATCCAAACCTGATTTGGACAGAACTATATAATTCCCATCTACCGACTTCTCGTTATATTCCAAATTCTGCCTGTAAGTTGCCATTCCAAGGGGCAGTGGTCGGGTGATTGTAATCGCCTCAACTCCAGGCATCTGTTCAATAGCTTTTAGTACAGCCCGGTGACGTGTTTTATCTTCTTCAGTGTATTCAAAAGTTGCATCATACATCCTTTCATCTACTCCTAACGAGTACACGTTTTCATACTCAAATCCGATGGGAGCATTATACCTGCGCCAGTTTGTCATCCCCATAGTAGTTACAACAAACACAACTATAAATGAAATAAATATTTCCAGGACTAAAAGAATATTGAACTTTCTTCTTTTCCAGAGCAGCTTTAGCAGATGTTTTGTCATGCTACACCTCCCCTCAACGCCTCAACCGGATGCATACGTGACATTCTCCATGCGGGAATTACACCGGACATGAATCCAAAAAACAGGGTAACCAGAAGCGCATAAAAGAATATTCGCCAGTTCAAACTGAAATGAGCATAGGGAATCCATCCGGCATGCGAGATTATTCCAAGCATGATATAGGCCAGGATTATTCCGAAAAATCCACCGATAAAGGTCAGGATTACGTTTTCAACAATAAACTGACCCACAAGAACTGATGAAGAAGCGCCAAAGGATTTCCTGATCCCTATCTCACTGGATCGTTCAAGAATTCGGCTGACATTGAGGTTTACCAGGTTTACCGATGGAAGAATCATAAAGAGGATTACCAGGATAAATACCACAGTATATAATTTACTGACATGCTTCTCTTCTGACATTCCCTGCTGCCCGAAAAACATTCGAGCCACCAGTTCTATCAGTGTCTCAGGAACAGTAACTATATGATCGTACGGATCAAATTCAGTCATATCTATATCGTGCAATCTGGATAAAAACTCTTCACGAATTATTGGAAACATACTCCTGGATTCGGCCAACAGGATAGCGATATGGCTGCCATGCAACTGATCGTGAGCGGCGTAAACCGGATCAGCCTTTAGAGGAAGCCAGATATCTGAAAATGGATGCATTCGAATAAATGGGATATCTTCAACCACACCGATTACTCTGTACCTCATGCCATCAACTTCAATGGATTGATCTATTGCCGATGATCTACCGAAGAATTTTTTACTCGTGGAGGAATTAATGACACATACACGGTCTATATTATCAACCTCATCATTTGTAAAATGACGTCCTTCCAGGAAATCAAAATCCATTATTTTCCAGTAATTGGTGTCGGTATACTTAACCCATGATTCTATTTTTCTGTCTTCAACAAATGATTGAATTTTCCAGACAGTTTTATAAACTCCCACCCGTTCAACACCTGGTAAATCCCTGGCTATCATATCAATAAGCCTGGGACCAACAAACGAGGTGGTTTGGGGTCCAATTCGTCCATCGTCTCTTTCGCCCCACATACAGACGTTCAACAGGTACAGAGTACGATCCTGGCGGGTTTCAGGAGGATATTTCCCAAATGAATGGTCATAAATAGCCACCACCACCATTAATATCGCCAGGGTAAAAGTGATACCAAACAAGCTGACAAAAGTGAAGAATTTTCTCCGTTTTAAAACAGCCCAGGTAATCTTGAGATAGTTTTTAAACATTACCCACCTCCTAGTTTACCTGGCGACCATCAAACAGCCTGATAATACGATTGGTCTGTTCAGCCAGTCGCTGTTCATGGGTAACCATGATAACTGTTGTTCCTTCATCCTTATGGAGCTGGCGAAGTATCTGCATTATTTCATCACCCATCTGGCTGTCAAGATTTCCGGTCGGTTCATCTGCAAGGATCAGCTTTGGACCGCCAACCAACGCGCGTGCAACAGCTACCCTTTGCTGTTGACCACCCGATAATTGTGAAGGCCTATGATGTATACGTGCTGTCAAACCAACTCTTTCAAGTGCATCAAGGCACCGTTTTTTCTTTTCGCGTCCGGACAACCGGCGGTATAAGAGGGGGATTTCAACATTATCCATAACACTCAGGTCATTAATGAGATGAAATGACTGAAAAATGAAGCCGATATATTCATTGCGAAATGAAGCGATTCTTCGGTCATTCCAACCGTTTATCGAATTACCCGCAAGACTGACCGTTCCCTGTGAAGGTGTATCAAGTAATCCTATCATATTCAAAAGGGTACTTTTTCCGCATCCTGATGGCCCCATAACGGAAATAAACTCACCATCACCAATGGTCATTGAAATATCCGACAAAGCCAACGTCTCTATTCGGTCTGTACGGTACACCTTTTCTACACAATCAAGTTCAACCATTATCTATTCTCCTGTTAATATGCCGATTGTCCCCAAACCAACGGCTTATATTAACCGACTCCCTGTTTTCTACCTTAGGCTAACTTTCTCCAGGTGCAGATAGTCATCCATGTTCGAGATAACAACCTCCTCACCCTCTGTTAGCCCATTAACTATTTCGTAAAATTCAATCCCTGATATTCCGATTTCAGCTTCACGCCTGGTTGCTTCTCTATTGCTTAAGACAAAAACTTCCTGCAATCCAGGGCTGCTGATAAAAGGACCCTTCTGCACCCTTAAAACATCATCTTTACGCGAGGTTACTATGTATACATCGGTACGCATGTTTGACCTGAGCAGATGATAATCCGGTTGGTCAAGCGATATAATCAGCGTCATCTGACCGTTTTCGATCTTTGGTGGAATACTGTAGATGTTTCCATCGAGTTTTTCATTTCCCACCTTTACATAAACAGGCATCCCCACTGAAAGACGGCCGGAATGGTGATCGGAAACTGATGCTTCAACCCGGAAACGGGACAAGTCAGCGACACGTGCAATCGGATCACCGGCACGAACTGATGCCCCCTCTTCATCAGCGATCCAGGTAAGAACACCCTCGAGTTCTGAACTGACGGTTGCTTTCTTTAATTTGTCTTCAGCGCTCGCAAGGTCCAGCTGTAAAAGACGTACTTCAATCTCAAGACTTTCTATCTTTTTTCTAGTCGATTTTTCAAGGCTTTTAAGTTCGGACTGTTTCTGCTTAAGCTGGATACGGGAGATGTTTTCATCAAGTTCTGCCTGGCGGACATCCCACTCAGTTGTGGCGCTCATTTCAAACAGGCTTTGCTTCTGTTTTGTCTTCGCGCTCAGGTATTCTATTCGCAGGGTAATTATTTCAACTTCACTTTTTAGATCTGCCAGGAGTTTAGCAAGTTCCAGTTTTGATCTTTCAATTTCGTTGTTCTTCAATAATATCTCATCTTCAAGCTTGGTTATCCGTTCAACAATCTCCCTCTCATCAAGGCGTAATACGGCGTGACCGGGTGATAGAGAAATCCCCGGTTCTTCTAGTACTTCAAGTATTTTAGTGTCGAACGGGCAGGAAATGACATGTTCGAATTCGGGCACTACATTCCCCGTTGCGGAGATAATCGACTCAACGTGTCCCTTTTCAACGACAGCAGTCCGTATCCGTTTGGAATTTAATCCCGGTGAGAGGAGATGCCTGATTATCAAGCCTGCAACGATTAATCCTGCAACCACAGCAGCTATCTTGCCGATGCTTTTCGCTGATCGGATGCGTCTAGTGGTTTTATCCAGTGTGATGTCCATAATATCCTCATAAGTGAAGATATCAAGGACTGTGCCAGTAGCTATGATTTTATATATTAGACTATTAGGGTTACCCTATAGAAATAAAACTGTTCGAAATCGAACAGTTTTGTTCAGATATGCAATATTTTAATGAAAATACCCACCTGGTAGGTGGGTATTACTTTGTGGGCGATACTGGATTCGAACCAGTGGCCTCTTTTTTGTAAAGATTTATAATCTTAAAATCATAATTATTTAATAATAACAACTTAATAATAGTTATCATCTGAAATTTGTTTCTTAACAAGTTTTAATATTTCCAGCTTTAGTCACTTCTTATAGATCCACGCGAGAGTGTTAAGAAAT
>JANQEY010000312.1 GCA_028278125.1 bacterium
CACGGCGCCCTGGTGGTGCCTCTGTAACAATAGATAAGAACGGTGTTATTGATACCAATGTAAAGGGTGTGACGGTAGAGGCTAAAAGATACAGCCCCAGAAGCGGTTTATGGGTTTTTAATACCCGTTCTGGTTCAGCTCCGCCTAAGATCCCGTATACGGACACTCCTTGGCCGTGGCCCTATGTGACTTCTTTTCAGTTTATACCTTATAAAAATGTCAGGGAAGTAAACAAGCTTCATGTAAGGGTAAGCTGTACCTGCCCTTCATGGATATTCTGGGGTGCTCAGTATAATGCTTATATGAATAATTATCTTTACGGTGGAATACGTCCGAAATTTGCTCCTCCGACGAAGAGGGATAAGTCCGGTCAATTCCTTGTATGTAAGCATGTCCTTGCCTGTCTTCCGCTTGTTTCAAAGTTTAGGTTGGGTGAGGTCTCCGAAAAAGCACGCAAGAGATTGGAAAAGGCACCAGTTGTTAAAGTACTGCCCAGTATTCCTGAGGAAGTATTGAGGATACCAAAGGAACTGGAACCTATCGGTAAACAGCCAAATATAATGGAAATAGAGAAGAACTGGGATGCTAAACCGAAGAGTCGGGCGAGTTGGATAAGGAAACTGGAAGAGCCCGATGAACTGGTTTATTTATCCCATAGGTTCCCTGATGCTGCCCATTTAATAGCCCAGAGGTTGAAGGCAATAACGAAGATACCGGATAAGGCAAAGGAAGCACAGGAAGCTTTGGAGGAAGTAGAGGATATCGAGAGAAAGGTTCCGAAAATTATAATTCCAGATGAACTGAAAAGTCTTGAGACCCATCCTGAATATATAGATGCTGTAGCCGGGTGGGTGGATAAGAATGATAAATTAAAAAGGGAATTCATTTTTAAGGAAAAGAATCCTGATATCATAACCTTGATAGCTGCACGGCATCGTGATGATCGGCCTACGGTGGAATTTGTTGTTGCTCGGTTGAAAGAGATAGCTGAGAATGATGAATTTTTGAATGATACCCGCAGAAAAGCTGAAGACAGGGCAAAATGGTTTTATTAATATGATGAATGTAATCCCTGATATTATTCATTCAAAGTTAAAAATCGATTTGAGTTGTAAGGGGGTAGAGTCTCTGGAGGATTCTCTGAACTACGGTTTTTCTTACATCGAGAATGAGGATCATATTGTCGAGCATATAGTGACGAACAGGGTAATGATGAAAAGGATCTTTGCCGAGGTTCGTGATTCGGAAATTAAACAGGAGGGAAAATCTATCGGTGAGTTATGGACAGCGAAACTATACATATCAGATAAATTATCAGATAAACAAATTTTTTTCTCCAACAGTATTTTTTCTGTTGTAATAAATCTAAATCTAAATCCAATGGAAAAAGAGGATGCCTTCCATTTATAAGATCATTTGTAAAACCAATAATAAGATTTATGTGGGTTCTACTTCAAATAAATTAAAAAGAAGATGGAATAACCATAAAAGTATGTTAATGACTAATACCCATCATTGCCGTAGATTACAAAATGCTTGGAATGAGTATGGTGAGGCAGAATTTTCTTGTGAGTTAATAGAGAAAACAGACATACAAAGATGTAGAGAAAGAGAGCAATATTGGATTGATTTTTATGATTTGATATTATTCAATAGTGAAAAGGAAGTTTTACCGGGAACGAAAAGTTATAGCTATTTAACTGAAGATGATGTAAAAGATATTATTAAAAAATGTGAAAATGGAGCTATTAGAGCAAAATTAGCTAAACAATACGGAGTAACGAGCCAAACTATCAGTGATATTGCTATGGGAAGAAGTTGGAGTTATTTACCTCGGAACAAAATTAGATGGAATCCTTGCCATGTTATTCCTGATGAAGAAATTGATAAGATAAAAGATTACGCCAAATCAGGGTTAACTCATAAAAATATAGCTCTGATATATGGTGTTAACCAATCTACTATATCCAGAATAATATCCAGATCCAGAAGGAAGGAAATACGCTATGCGTTATGATTACCTGTGCAGCAAGTGTGATATTCGAGAAGAGCATATCCACGGAATTTCTGAGAACCCAGAAATTAAATGTCCCAAATGTAAGAAAAAAATGGAGAGGATGATCTCCGCAAGTGTAGGTGGTTTCATTTTTAAAGGCGGTACTCCTGCTATTCATGATCGGGAGAAGCGCATACGTAAAAAAAGAGGCGAGGTACTAAAGAAAAAGCAAGAAGCACGGCGGGCAGAGTCGCCTCAGGTTCAGCCTAATATTGCCGGGGTTCGGACGGATTCCTGGTCTGATGCACAAAAGATGGCGAAGGAAGCCGGAATGAACCATGAAAGCTATACCCCTTACGTGGAAAAGGAAAAGAAGAAGAAAATTAAAGTAGTGCAATCGTAATAATCTATAAATACTTGTATTAAATACAAAATAAGGAAATTATTATGGATAGCTTTATTGAACCTCTTTATAAGTCACAAGACTTAATAAAATTCGGCTGGAGTAGAGAGAGCGGTGCCGTCTCATATAAGATATATGTCGGTGTTTTTCCCGGTACTGGCTCTATGTCCGTCGTTGGTGATAATATTCCTGATGTAGCTTCCAGAGAACCTGTAGGTAGAGGGAAAGTGATCTATGATGTGAATATGGATGATGTCAGAACACTTCTATCTTTGGCAACAACAGTGAATTTTGCAAATAAAATTTTCTATTTCACGATTACATATGTGAATTCGGGAGGGTCTGAAAGTTCTCTGGCTGATTCGACTGTAGTGGAAGTACCTCCGGTGGGTATAACTCCACGGCAGATGAAGGATGATCCTACCATGAGGAGACATCCCTTTGTATTCAGCGATAATGATCTTCGTTGGGCAAAGCAGGCGGGTTCTGGAAGAGGTGCAATAATAAACGATCCCTCTGCTTATTATGCAACGAATACCGTCACAGAATACACATATTCTGCAGGGAACGTGGCAACAGAAAAGATATATCTGAGTGATGCTACTGATGCCGGTTCTCCAGCAAAATTAATAACTTATACATATTCAGGCAGTGACCTGATAAAAAAAGAGATAACAGATAGCACAGTATAATAGGAATAATATCCAGATATGAAAATGTGATAATCTATTAATACAAGGAAATTAATAATCCTGAAAATATTAGCCAATTATAATGTAAGGAGGAAATATCATGGCAATTCCTACAGTAACTGTAGCATACGATGGGACTGATTATGGCAGAGTGTATCTGCATGACGTTGGACAGCGTAACCAACTTGGAGGTGGAAAGGGCCTTTATGTTCTCGGCCAGGATCGGTATCTTAGCCATGGTCAGGACACCACCTTTGTCGCAACAAGTGATGTAATGATGTCGCGCTCTTATGCCGGTGCGGACAGAACCGGGCAGATCAAGAATCTCGAAGACAGAGGTGCATTCACGGTCGGCGATACTTTTGCGTAATACGGTCAAAGAGAATTAGCTTAATTTTTTTATTGCCCTTAAGAAAGGCCGCCGCATTTTCAGGGGCGGCCTTTTTCATATAAGATAATAGATATAAATATTAAATAAGAGGTGGACTATGGCAAACGATAGGAATGGTCCGACGGGGTATCAAACATGCGATCTGTATCTGGCTGCTTTTTTTCTTGCCGCTGGCTGTAAACAGGAAAAATCTGTCCGGGATAAAAAGAATAAGCGTGTTTACTTTCATTTTGAAAATAACCCGTTAATTGAAGACCTAAGAACGAAGTACTACAGCCGGCAAGCAAAAGTGGATGCTCTTACCTATTCTGACAATGTGAAATCTTTGAAAAGCCTGTGCCATAACATAACGAACATGGCGCATATAGAAAGGGGCTAATCATGGCCGTTGTTGAAGCTGAACAAGAAAGAGAGAAGGTGATCTCTCCCAATCTTGACGATGTCGACGATTCAACCGATGGTGTTTACTATATCCAGAATGTATGGCAGATTGACGAAGCTACTGGAAGGCATGTCGGTAACCGCATAAACGTCACCTTTACTTAAAGGATAGTGCATGCTAGTAAATGATTTTATGCGCATTGTCAATGCTGCGAAGAATTTCAAGATCAAAGAAGATTTTGAATTTATTTCATTTGATGACATTACCAAGGAAGACGTCGAAAACGGAGACACGCCTGATACCATCGATATATGGGCTGCAGTAAAAATATTCTATGATGGGAAGTTACCTGATAGCTACAAGGCTCTCAATCTCATAATAGGTGACTGGGTGGAAAAGAATGTCGATTCTCTGACTGAAGTAATCCATAAAGAATTAAGAGACTATTTCCTCGAGCATTACCCGGAGAGTAACTCAGAAGATTTGGAACAGCTTGATGAATCGGTTATATGGACTGACCAATTAGATTATATGCCTGCAAAAAGTTCTGAAGATGAAAAATCTCTGGTGATTGAAATTGAACTTGTTCTTCACGCTGAACCAACGGGACATGACGATGCGTAAATCAATTGATGCGGCCAATGCAGCCTGTAATGCGGTAGTACAAAAGGTTAATGACGGTTCTTCTTTTTCTTCCGGTGGGTTATACCTGCAGAATGAGGATTACACTGCTGTAACACGGCTTCCTCTGTCCACAACAGCTTTCAGGGATGCTACCGATGGTACGTCAGTTGCTAATCCGATATCAGATGCAACAGCTTACATGGATGCTACACTGGCATACTATAGTATAAATAACCGTGATGATGCAGTCGTCTGGGACGGTACAGTCTCCACTTTAAGCGGGTCAGGTGATTTCAAATTACCGACACTGATAGTTTATCAGGATTCAACAGTAGCTGTTTCTTCGGGATTTTATGCGGTACCACGGTAAAAAATTATGGCAGCAACCCTTTATGGAACACTTTCTGCAGTCGATACGACCCACCACAGCGAGTTTTTCGGAGCAATAGGTTTATCTGGTGTTCTCGAAGCTAATGATTCCATTCATTATTTCCCCGTAGAAGGCTACATAGTAGACGATTCTACAAGACTCCCACAGGATTCAACATTTTTTCAAGGCGCTATTCTCGGTCAGGGTGACATGACTTTTAATACTGTCGATTGGACTTATGCTCACGGCCGTCTTAACGTCGATGGTACTTGGGTTGATGGGACATTCCGGCATCAATGGTATGACCCGCACTGGATTTTCTTCAGTACGTGGTACCAAAACTATGACGATACCTCAGAATGGTCTCTGGTGGGTTATAAATTCAGGGAACCGGTTCGTGAGAATGTAGGTAAATATTATGCATCTATGGTAGTTCCTGAAACTGTAGGCCATTATGAAAATAGATGGACGTACCAGAGGGACAGCAGTTCTTATGCAAAAGAAGTTGTACAGCCTTTTGTGAGCATGTCCCGGGGAATAGACTATATGCCCGATTACCCTGATACTACAACATTGGATTCTACATAAACGGAGAAAAGATGACTTTAGCAGAAAAAGTAGCAAAGAGGTATGTTATGAGTGTTACGCAGACGGCTCCTGGTAAATTAAAAGGTCTTTTGCCAGGTGAAGTGGTAAAACCCCTTGCAGAACTGGAAGTATGGGTTCAGAGTATGGCTGAAATGTTACCTTTCAGTTCAGGGGCAGTTATGTTTGGTGATAACCCTGTAGGTAAGAATGCTAAAGATACCATATACGGTGCACGTAGAGCCCTTGGTAAATTAAATACTTTCATAGATGCTCTTGCAGGAGAAAAGAAGGAGAAAAAATGAAGGACATTACGGAAAGACTTGACAAGATAGCTTCTGAAATAGAAAAGGAGAACCCCTTTATAGCTTTGGCTATTGATAGGGTCAGTGATAAGTTGGAAAGAAGAGGGGAGACTTCTGAGAAGAGCACTTCTGAAATTGATCCTTCAGAATTGACGAAGCAAGATTATAAAAAAATGAAAATAGAAGTGACGATTAAATCCTCTTCTGTAGATAGAGAAATAATTGCTACTTTAGTAGAGGCAGGTTTAATTGAAGATTTTAAAAAATTGTTCAGTAAAGGGAAGAGATTTTGGCAATCTATGTGGGATAGCATTGATGATAAAGCTACGAAAGCTGCAATCAAAGCCTTGAACACAAAGGAAAAAGTTAAAGCTTATATTAAAAAGAACCCTAAATTAAAATGGGTTGTGTTAGGAGCCATTGCATTAGGTTTTCTGGTTCTTCCTCCAGCAGCAAATGCTGAATTATTAGATGCACCGGGAATTAAAGAACTTGCTAGTGGGATAGATATTGACTTTTACGCTAAAGCTGGAGAGATAGTAACTAAAGTTGATGTTTCACCCGAATGGATTGAAGAACTTGCAAAACATTCTTTAGCAGAGACTGGAAGTCCTGAAGAGGCTTACAAACATTTACAGGAAAATTTAATTAAAGTTTTTCAGGAAAAATCAGTGGAGAATAGAGTACCTAAACAGTTTGCGTCAGATTGGATAGAAATGGCACAACGAGTCGGGGATAGGATCTATAAGGTTATTAACCAAAAAGGGTTACTCTTTAAAAAAGCTAAGTATGTCTATAGTGGTGTGAAAGAAGACCTTGAGAGAATTGCAAAGCAATATAATCGTATGATTATAACGGATAAGGAAGCGTATGCTAAGGCTTTCGATATTTGTTCGCGTGCGATGCCTGACAAACATGTAAAATTGAATGATATAGCTGAAAGAGAACAAGTAGGTAAAATCAGCCATAAAGAAGCATACAAAGAAGTTCTCGCATTAGTTGAGAAATAAGATGACGTTATACAGAAGAGAAATGGTTGATCTGGATTCAAGGGAAGGGAAGACCTTGATGGAATGTCTGTTACCGGCAATTCAGAATGAAGGCTTGAAACAGAGTGTAGCTAGTAGGATAAGGAGACTGGCTCGTCAACTTCACGCCCAATATTTCGATGTCGATCCAGATATGCTCCTGAAGCTTCTACAGGATTACCTTCAGGAAACCCAGAAGGATTGGAATTATATAAAACCGCAGGAACTGCATAAACTCATGGAAGCCGGGAAAGCTGATGAATATTTCATAGTTGATGTACGGAAACCTGAAGAGTACGAGAAGAGTCATATCCCGGGCGCTATCAATATTTTCTGGCTCGATATTCTTCAAGACGAGAACCTGAAAAAGTTACCGGTAGATAAGACGATTCTGGTTTATTGTTATGTGGGACATACTTCCAGTCAGGTCATGGTTCTGCTGTCATTGATAGGTTATAAATGCAAATCATTAAAGTATGGTATGGGTACGGCTCCAGATGCGGGTCCGGTGAAGGGCTGGCTCGATTATAGATACCCGTTGGAAGGGAGATTGAAATGAGTGAAATGGCAAAAAGAGTCGCTGCTAAATTTGAGTTTGCGGACCCGACTGAAAAATTAAAAGAAGGCTCAAAGGTAAAACTCGTTGCAAGTAGTCCTGGATTGGATATCCATCTTGAGGGTACTTTTAAACGTCGTGGGGATAAGATAATGATAAAAGAGGGTAAGGGTTTTGCTTATGTCTCATACGACCCTACAGAAATTAAAAAGTTTGAACAGACAAAAGACAGACTTAATGTAAAATTGGATTCTCCTGTCAAGGAAGTAGTTTTAACATCACCAGAGTTAAAAAAATGAAAATCTCCATAGCAGACCATATCAGGCATATTGTGGCTTATAAAGGGCCTCCTCAGAGTACCATTGAAATAGAATGTAACGATACTGAGGGCTCATTAGTAAAACTTCTGGCGTACATCATGCGGACAGGGAATATAGGCCATTCTTTCGATATTGTCGTGGACCCAGATATGAAGGAATACCGTATGAATTTTGGTTGGGACGGAGACGGGGCAGATAATATCAGGAGCATAAAATTAAACGGCAAGAAAGTAGAGTTCAAGGATTTTTTTGAAAAGGATAAGGAGAAATCTGAAAAGTACACGGAGAGGTATAAAAAGAAAACAGGTAAACCTGAAAAGTTGTTGTGATGGTTTACTCTGATGAATATAAATTCATTTTTCTGGCTGTACCTAAAACCGGTTCGAGGACACTACAAAGTTATTTAAAAGATTACGGCATAAAGACACCGGAAGGGTGGAGCCCTAACCATGATAATTACCAACAGGTAAAAGAGGTACTGGGGGAAGAAAGATTTAGGGATTATTTCAAATTTGCTTTTTTTAGAAACCCCTGGTCGTTATTGATATCAATTTTTTTCTTTAATAGATATAAGCACGGATTGCCGTTAAATAAGAAGACAGTTATTGAATGGCTGAACTCTTACCGGGGATCCGATTCCTATGCTCCTTATATGTTTGATGAAGAAGGTAATGTAGCATTGGATTTTATGGGAAGACTGGAAAGGATAGAAGAGGATTTTAAAACCGTGTGCCAGAAGATAAATATACCAGTTCCGAAAAATCTTCCTGTGAAAGGAAAAGAGAATGTGGGTGGCAGGTTACATTATACTGCATACTATGAAGATATGCATATAAAGGAGAAGATTAGGGCTGTATTTACTCAAAGTAATAGTGTATTAAAATACGAATTTGGTGGGTAGAATGAAAGTATCAATTGCGTCATATATACGGACTATGGGTATTGTTGCTGGTCTTGTTGACCATGCGCAGAGGGAACTTGATCTGGCCGGTCTCTTTAAAAAGGACAGTGACTACGGCGGTATGGTAGGTGATGCTGTTATGGAACTCTGTAAATGCTTTTCCGGTCAGGGCCATAGCGGGTTTTCTGCTAACATGGTTCTCGAATTATTCAGACGCCTCGGTAAGTATGATAATTTAACTCCAATTACTGATAATCCGAAGGAGTGGAAAAAGGAAGATATGCTTGAGAAGGGAGTATGGCAGAATAAGCGCAATCCTTCTTTTTTCAGTGATAATGGTGGAAAGACTTATTATGATGTCAATGATAAAAAGAGAAAGAAAAACAGGAGTAAAAAACATAAGAAAAAATAACCTGTCATAGTACAGGTTGTCATCTTATCTCCATTTTTAAACATTGTTGTTCTCCAACCTCCTGTATTAAAATGCAGGAGGTTTTTTGTAATAATCTTTCGATACAGTTATAAAGAAAAAAGGAAAAATTATGGCAGCAATTCGACGAGGCACTACGAGCGGACCGGACGATCTCCATATAATTGTCCGAGATACCGCAGATAATCTGATTGACCCGTTTAAATTGGAGTATGCGATTTATGACTATACGACGGGTGTAGAAGTTTTGATTGGTAGCCCTGTAAATCTTCCTGTTCGGATATCAACCGGTAAGTATTATGCATCATTTACTTTTGCAGCTGAATCTAATATAGGTAATTGGCGCATCCGTTGGACGATACAGGAGACAGCGGCCGACCCAGTCTATCAATCCGTTGAAGAGTTCAATATAGTCGGTGACAGTACAATAGCTTCTTTTACCGGGGATGCTAATTTGGACGGATTAATTCATTCCTTACGGGTAATTCTCAGAGATAACAACCCTGACAGGAATTATCGATTCAGACCTCCGGCTTCCGAGAAATTCATTCAGGGCCAGACGCAAGTTTTCGGTTTTATCTGGGAGGATGAGGAGTTACTGGAATATCTTTACATGGCTATTGATGATTTTAATTCCCGGCCCCCGACAACGGGCATTGACTTCAATAATTTGTTTGGGACTGAGAGACGATGGCGCACAACTATTATTCTGAGAGCCGCGGCTTTTGCCTGCTTTGCTATTGTTATGAACTGGATAGCTGATGAATTTTCCTATTCGATTTCCGGGGTATCTCTGGATATAGAAAAGAGTTCTAAATACCAGTCAATGAAAGACCAGTACATCAATGAGTACGATAAACTTGTAGAAGCAAATAAACGCAGTATTAAGATAATAAAAGGATTAAGACAGTACCGTTATGGAATTGGTATAACATCTGCTTTGGGACCTTTGAACAGGCCCGGTGTGCAATCGAGACGTAACATGATCTCACCAGGATACGGTAGCTATGTTTAATAAACTCTTAATATTATTCTTAATAATCTATCAATAAGTAGTGAGGTTTAAGAACAGAATCAAGGAGTTTATATGTCATTTGAAGTCGAATATTTTACTCTTACAGCCACTGATGCAACGAATGAATACGTTACATTGGGAGGTACGCCGGTAGTAACTGATAATGTAGCCCTTGATTTGATTGGGGGTACAGCGCAAGCCCTGTCCGGTGATTTCGGTGTTGACAGTACGAGTGTGCGCTGGGACAATACATCATATAATCTCAATGGTGTGTTGGCAACCGGTGACAAGCTCAGGGTAATATATGATAAATCTTAGTTCTCAGAGATTTACTTGCAAACAAATAAGTCATAGATATAAAAGGAGATAATCCATGGCACAGATAATCAGGAAATGGATTGAAGACGCTGCGGTGAACAATGAAAAGTTAGACCCGGAGGACGTCTATACCGTTACAGGGCTACGGGTAGATAGCACGAGTGCTGTCGGCCGTGTAGGTATCGGAGTAACAGTTCCATTGGATGCGATACATATTGAAAGGCCCGATACTTCAGCGGGTTTGATGTTGTATTTGAATGACGGGTCAGATGGACGTAATTATCAGATATATTCAGGTTCATCGGGTGTAATGAATGTACGGGATTATGCCATAGGAGTTGACCGCTTTACTGTGAAATCCACTTCAACAACCGGAAATGTTGGTGTTTCGACTTCAGATCCTCAGGATAACGTCCATCTCAGGGAATCTACGCCTGGTGCTTCTGCAGCTGTGAGAATAGATTTAGATGACGGTCTCAGTGGTCGGGCATACAGACTGATTTCCAATCCGGCCGGTGAACTTGTTATTCAGGATGTGGATGCTGCGGCAACACGGATGACGATCGATAGTACCGGTACGACTACGTTTGCCGGTGATACCACAGTAAGCGGTAATTTCGAGGTTGATGGTACGGTCACAGTTATCAACACAGAGATTGTTATTGCTGACCAATTGGAAATAAATCAGACCGATGCGACACAGGCAGCTTTGATAGCCAGTCAGGATAATGCTTCTGCTACTGAAACAGTCGTTAAGGTAGAAAATGCTAGTGCTTCAGCGCATGCTCTTACAGTTGATCAGGGTAATGTTGGTTTCGGTACTACCAATCCTGTTGCAGAAGTCCATGTTGAAGGTGATATTGTAGGAAAACTCACTGCATCAGCATCAAATATCGGCTCGACTACTCGGCGCATTGGAACCCTTTACATGGCTTCCAATATCGATTATGAGAGTAATCTTGATTTCTCTGTAGGTGGTGTCTCTCAAATAACTTTTGATACCACAAATGGTCGAGTAGGTATTGGTACAACTCTTCCGGGGCAGTCTTTGGCAGTTATCGGAGCTATAAATGGAAGTACAACGGTGACAGCGGGTACAGGAATAACAGCAACGACAGGTAACATAGCAGCTTCGTCAGGTAATGTGACTGCATCGGCCCAAGTAAATGCGGGTTCGACGATGACAGCGGGTACAGGAATAACAGCAACGACAGGAAACATAGCAGCTTCGTCTGGAAACGTGACTGCATCGGCCCAAGTAAATGCGGGTTCGACGATGACAGCAGGAACAGGCATAACGGCTACTACCGGGAATATAGCTGCTTCGTCTGGTAATGTCACCGCTTCGGGACAGGTGAATTCTGGAAGCACTATGACGGCTAGTTCAACGATCACTTCGACTACCGGGAATATAGTGGCTACGGCTGGTCAGGTAATTGCCGGAACCGGTATTACAGCAAATACCGGGAATATAACAGCAACGGCGGGGAAAGTAGTTGCTGGTACGGATATGACGGCCGCCCTAGGAATATCTGCAGGAACAACGTTAACGACAGGTTCAGATGTACTATCTGGAAGAAATTTTGTTACATCAACCGGAAAACTCGCTGTAGGGACGACTACTCATGGTTCAAGAAGAGTAAATATTGTTGAAACCGGTCCATCTGACTACGCTTTATATGCTACTTCAAATAATGGGCCTGGTATTCGTGGCTTGGCAAATTCGGCTGCTCAGGCAGGTGTAGAAGGTGCGAACTTTATTACTGACGGTATTGGTATTTTAGGTAACGCAGACATAGCTGGCCGGTTTACAGGTTATGTTGATGCGACAGGCGACATGGGCTTAGACGGAGAATTGACGACTAGTGGGGATATCCAGTCTCAAAATGGGAGTCTTAGAATCGATAACGGACATGCCGCTATAAATACAACTACTCATGGTTCAAGAAGATTAAATATCCTTGAAACTACTCCATCTGACTATGCAATTTATGCTACTTCATCGAATGGTCCTGGTATTCGTGGTTTAAGTAGTGCTGGATTTGTTGCAGGTGTAGAAGGTGCGAACATTGCTACTGGTGGCATCGGTATAAGAGGTGACGCAGAGATAGCAGGACAGTTTGCTGGCAATATTGATGCGACAGGCGACATGGGCTTAGATGGGAATTTAGATATTACCGGGCCAGTTGGCATAGGTATAACTGGTGGTGGAATAACGAAACTGAATGTATTGGAGACAGGTGGCGGCAACGTTGCTATCTATTCTGAGGCTTCGGCTGGTGGTGGTGTTGCCATTTTTGCTCTTTCTAATGGTAATGCAAGTTCTATTGGTCTAGAAGTAGAGTCGAGTTCTGGTAAGGCTATAAAGGCCACTTCATCATCTGGCCTCGCCGGTGATTTTCAGGGTGATGTTCAGATGGACAAGGGTGCCATTAATACTACGATTCATGGATCGAGAAGACTCAACGTCCTTGAAACTGGCGATAACCTGTTTGCTGTATATGCAGTGTCAAGCGGTGATTTTGCGAAAGGTGTGTATGGTGAAGCTAACCACTCTTTTGGTGTAGGTGTTGACGGGTTGAGTGCTTCAGGCACTGGTATAAGAGGTACAGGGGGGAATCTTGCCGGTGAATTCTTAGGTAATGTAAATATTACTGGAGACACTACGGTCGGAGGGCATATAGGTCTTGGTATGAATCCAACTTATCCAATATCTGTTCAGACTCTTACCTATGATAGAGCTATATATGGACTAAATAATTCAACTTCTGGTACGTCTCGTGGTGGATGGTTTCAAGCTGGTGGAGCTGCTTTTCAGAATTACGGTTGTTATGCCTCAGCAATAGGCTCGGTCTCGGGTACGGACCACCCCTTTCATGATAATTACGGCAATTATAGTGATATGGCATCTGGTTGGGTAAATGGTTCTCACCCAAGCTTGAAAAGGAACATTAGAGATATCTCTGAGGACGATAAAGACATGTTATGGTCAGCTCTGGATTCTCTTAATGTTAAAGGATACCGTTTTAAGGCTGAGACTATTATTGGATATGATGAAGAGAATAAAATAGTTGGCGAAGGTGGTGAAGAGGTACCTGCTCCGATATATGATAGTGATGATAATATAGAAAATTACCAGGAGAAATTCGGGTTGTTGTCTGATGAACTGCCTGCTTTCTTAGAAAGTGCTGACAAAAGAGGAATAGGTGCAAAAAAAGTGGCAGATTTTCTTGTTGCTATTGCTCAGATGCAGAAAGAAAAAATAATTGAACAGGAAAGTCAAATAAGTAATCTTTTATCAAGGGTTGCCGCTCTTGAAGGTTAATAATCTCTTAATTTTAATATCATTTATATATATATATAACAAATAAAATCCAAATTCAGAGAAAGGAATAAACCATGGCAGAAGAGACTCAAGACCAAGCACAACCCAAAGAAGATACAGAGGTAAAAGCCCCTGAAACACCTCAAGAGCAACCGGAAATACCTCAACCAGAGGCACCGCAGGGCGTGACGAAATCAATACAGCCTCCTCAAGTACAGCTTAATGTTGACCCTCAGACTGCGTTGAATATTACTGTTCAGGAATTTGATAAAAAAATTTCTGAGGCGAAAGCGGTTGTTGCCGAACTGGAAAAGCAGAAGGCTGCGTATATTTATGACACGAATATTCAAATACTGTTAGCTGCCGCACAACAGCAACAACAGCAGGAAGGTCAGTAAAATGAAACCTATTGTTGCGTATATGGCCAAAAAACTTCCTTTTGCATTGGAATTACCTATTGTAAGGAAGCGTATAGCTCAGAACGAAGAAAGAAATTTCAATGATAAGGCAGAATTGGTCGCTTTTATAGATGCTATACGGCCTTCCCGGACAGTAGACGGCTATATGGGCGTGACATGTAGTTGTGGCAAGCAGTATGATTATGTAACTAAAGGAGATGTTCCGTCTTCAAATGTCGTCTGTACATGTGGTCGGGATATCCTCATTTACGGTTCTTAAGAAGTTTTTATTACTCTTCCTTTTTGGGGTAGCCAGAATTTTTTGGTTACCCTTTTTTTATTTATAGAATAATAATGTTTTAATACTCTGATTAACTAAGAACGCAAAGTTACAGCATAGTGCTCTAAAAAGGAGTAAAAACGATGCCAGAACGAGTATTAAGAAAATACGGTGAACAAGCAATTATTGATTTCACCTTATTTGACACAAATAATGAAAACTTCAAGACTGATGCAACTCACGAGACGGGTGATACGAAAATCAGTAAGGATGAAGGTGGCGAGATAAACACTACAAACGGGTTTGTTGATAACGGAACTGGTTATTCCCTCACGCTCTCAGCTGCGGAAATGTCAGCAAAGAGAATATTTGTTCCTATCGTAGACCAGTATAATAAACAGTGGCGCGATGAATATCTGATGATCGAGACTTTCGGTCATACCGACGCTCAGCAGGCTTTTAACCTCGATGCCGACCTTTCTGATAATAATGAAACGTGGAATTTCAAGGCCATCGATATCCATAATGATGCAGGGTTCGGGCTTCGGGTGGAATCCGACACGACTACGGCGATACAATTAAGGGCCGGGGGCAACGGTGACGGCTTGGATTCTTCCGGTTGCGGTACAGGGCATGCTTTTAATCTCCGTGCTGGTGCTCGGGGCCATGCAATAAGTGCTGTCGCCATAGGTGTAGAAGGTACGGACGGTCATGGAATTTATACCGAATCAGAGAGTGATGGGTACGGTATTCAGTGCCTTGGAGGAGCCCGAGCAGGCGAATCCAGCGGTTATGGGGCTAATATAGAAGCGAGAAACGGGCACCAGGGACTCCGTGTTAAAGGCGCTCCCGGTCAATCAGGTGTACTGTTTCAAGGTGGTACAGGTGGTCACGGTATGAGTATTCAAGGAGATGGCGGTGGCCACGGGTTGTGGGTTGAAGGAGGATCCAGTAATGGTAACGGTATATATACCCAAGGTAAACAGGGTGGTAGTGGTATATATGCGGTTACTAGCGGTGGTACAGGTAGTGGTATATATGCTCGTTGTGGACCTGGGGGTACAGGTCATGGCTTATTTGTAAAAGGCGGTGATAGCTCTGGAAGTGGTATGTATGTTGAGTCTACTTTCGGCCACGCAATGTATGTTAATTCCATAGGTGGAGGTTATGGTGGCCTGTTAGTACGAGGAGGTTCTGGTGCGAGCGGTATGAAGATTACTAGTTCTGGAGGCGGTGTTGCTGCTCTTCATGTTGTAGGAAACTATGCTATTCGCGCAGAAGGAACAGGAGGTAGTGGCCGTGGGTTGACAATAGATGCAGGAACATCAGCAGGAACAGGTATTTATGTTCAAGGAGGTACTTCAACGGGAAGAGGCATCTATGTCAGAGGTTACGGAACAACTCAGGGAATACTTGTGCAAGGGGGTGGAGTAGGCTTTCAAGTAGACGGCGGAAGCGTATACAGTGCTATGTTAGTGAAATCTTCAAATGGCCATGGACTTGAATTGAGCGGTGGTGCATCATCTAGGGATTTATATGCTGGTGAAATAGGGTCTACTATCGGATCTTTCGACGGTACAAGTAATCCAGGTGTTCTTCAGATGCTTGGAGCGATTGCAGATCAGAATAGCGGTCTCAGTTATGATTCAGCGGCGAGTAGCTTGACCACTATTTCGCAAGGTACAGGAGGAACTGTCAATGCGAACATTATCTCGATTGACGGTCAATCAATCAGCGGCAATGACGCAACTCTTAATCTGAAGCAGTTGAATATTATAAATAGCTCAGGCTCAGCCATCGTCGCCGATTCAACGGGTGGCTACGGTCTGTTTGCCTCAGGTACAGAAGGTATCTATGCTCAAGCAGCTTCGCCCGGAGCAGGTATCAAGGCCGTGGGTTCTGGAGGACCCGGAATAGAAGCCTTAGGAGACGGAACAAGTGCCGGTATCTGGGCAAAAGGCGGTCTCAGCGGGCACGGCATACAAGCAGAAAGTGGTGACAATACAGGCTCTGGCATTTACGCTTACGGCATAGGAGTAGGTCACGGCATAGAAGCGAAGAGTGACAATACAGGCTCTGGCGTCTATGCACACAGTTCAGGAGTAGGTCAGGGCATCTATGGAAGGGGTGGCTCTACTACTGGCCATGGAATGTACCTGTCTGCAACGGGAAGCGGTGCCGGACTGTACATAAAGGGCATACTTGATGACGGGATGAAGGTCTACGGCGGTGGAAACGGTCACGGGCTCTTTTTGAACGGCGCCGGGACAGGTCTTGATATCAGTGCGGATGAAATTGGGACTCCTCCAACAATTTTCGATGGAACGTCTACTCCGAGTATCTATGCTATGCTCACTGCTATGTCTGATTCATCAGGTGGGTCTGATTTCACATCAGTTAATGACAGTCTGACAGCAATATCAATTGCGGCCAATACAGGAGCCATACCTGAGATAGTGAACTCTAATCTCGTTTCAATTGATAATCAGGCAATTAATACTAATGATGCCACACTTAACCTGAAACAACTTAATATAGTCAATACTACGGGCTCGGCATTGGTGGCCCATTCGACGGGCGGAAACGGGCATGGATTGGACGCTTCCGGAAACGGCTCCGGGTCAGGGTTCTACTCAGGCGCAGGAGCAACAGGTCGCGGAATTGATGCATCTGAAATAGGAACTCCGCCAACGATCTTTGATGGAACCACAACACCGAGCGTATATGCGATGCTTACTGCTATGTCTGATTCGTCCGGTGGCTCTGATTTTGTTGCTGTCAATGACAGTCTAGCGGCGGTTTCAGCTAAAACAGGTACGATACCTGCAATAGTGAACGCCAACCTTGTTTCGATAGATAATCAGGCAATCAATACAAACGATGCCACACTTAACCTGAAACAACTGAACATTGTGAACAATGCTGGCTCAGCCTTCGTAGCATACTCCACGGGCGGAAACGGTCACGGGATGGACGCTTCAGGGAACGGCTCTGGGTCTGGGTTCTACTCAGGTGCGGGAGCAACGGGTCGCGGGATAGATGCGGCTGAAATCGGGACTCCTCCGACGATCTTCGACGGAACCACGACTCCGAGCGTTTATGCCATGCTTACGGCCATGTCTGACTCTTCGGGCGGATCCGACTTCGTTGCTGTCAATGACAGCCTGACGGCTATTTCCATAGCTGCCAACAGCGATACGGTGTTGCCGTCTGTAGTCAATGCGAACCTTGTTTCAATTGATAATCAAGCAATTAATACGAATGACGCAACGCTCAACCTGAAGCAGCTGAATATAGTCAATACTACAGGTTCAGCTTTTGTCGCTCATTCAACCGGTGGAAACGGTCACGGGATGGACGCTTCAGGGAACGGTTCGGGCTCCGGATTCTATTCAGGCGCAGGAGCAACAGGCCGTGGAATTGATGCCTCAGAAATCGGGACTCCTCCGACAATTTTCGATGGTACGGCTACTCCGAGTATGTATGCGATGCTCACAGCCATGTCAGACTCATCTGGTGGTTCTAACTTTACTGCGGTCAATGACAGTCTGGCGGCGATTTCCATAGCAGCCAATGACGCAGCGGTAAGTGGAGACGGGACAGATGTGAATGTCGTTGCTATCGATGGTCAGCTGACCAGTGGAAATAATGCAACGCTTAACCTGAAACAGTTGAATATCATAAATAACGGCGGTACAGCCCTTGTTGCTCGCTCAACCGGTGGAAACGGGTATGGTATAGAATCCTCTGGTAACGGTACGGGAACAGGGCTATACGTTATTGGTGGTACTACAGGTAAGGGAGCGGAGATACTTGGTGGCGGTGTAGGTCAGATAGCCTTGTCAGTACGTTCCACTGCAGCCAACGCAGCTGAAATACTTGCAGGTACATCAGGTATCGGTCTGGTAGTAACTGGAGCAGGTACAGACCACGGTGTGCAGTTCCTCGGTGGGACAACGAGCGGTGACGGTTTTTATGTCGCGGCGCAGGGTGGTAACAGTAACGGAGCCTCATTCCATAAAGCCGGGGTTGGAAAAGACCTCGATGCTGATGAATTAGACGGTCTTCTGAAGCTGACAACTACTGTTGACGGACAGCCGTTATCTTATATCTACGAACTGATGATGGCCCGGGTGAACGGTGCTTATGATGTTGATACGCCGGCGCCAACTGACCTGACCATGTATAAACGTGATAACGTGACTCCTTTAACTGTCGTGAATATAACACCAGCAGGGAGAACAAGGACTTCATAAATGGCAATTGTTTCTCATAATTTTGCTCTGGATGGTTTTCAATATCCAGTCAATTCGGGATGGCTAGCTACTTTTGGCGAGATAGACCTTGAAGGAGAAGAGCCTGTAGTATTGATAGACCCGCGTTATTGGGTTTCAGGTTCTCCTTCAAATTGGGCCAATTCAGCGAATTGGTCACTAACTTCCGGTGGCCCTGGTGGTGCCTCTATCCCTACTCCTGAGAATGTTGCTGTTTTTGATGAAAGTGGTGCCGGTAATTGTGCCATGGATTCCTCGGCCCATGTTTACGGTATCCACATGAGCGGGTATGTCGGTACATTGTCCCAGAACAGTAACGAGATATTCTGCAGTTTTACTAATTTTTTCAGTGGCACTTTCCAAGGTGACGGCTCTAATATCAGGGTTTTGACTGATTTTGCCATCAGTAATACTTGCGATTTTACATCCACTGATGCAACTATCTCTTGTGACGGTACCTTTGCATATACACCGACTACGGGGAGTTTTATACATAATAGCGGTACTGTATCCATGGATGGCAGTGGTTCTTTTCTGAATGCTCCCAATATATCCATGTCGAAACTCCGCTTTAATGGTCCTCAACAGAGAATATTCAGGAGATGTATTGTTGAAGACCAATTGCATCTCCAGCAAGGGAGTGCCCGGAATGTGTCTATTGACGCTACTGTCCATTTAAAGGGTAATCTTTACAGTAGTTCTGATTATTATCAGTGGAGTTCATTTAATGATTTTCCAATAAAATTAGACAGTACATCAAAACAATATGTTCGTAATGAAAGTGGAAGTGTAACACCGACAGTAATAGTTGATAAACAGGTTCCGGATGAGGTTGTATGTGACGGGAGAAGCCCTTTTGTTATAAAGGATGCTTTTATTGTACAGGACGGAACGTTTAACAGTAACGGTAGAGATATACAGGTTGGTTTATAATGAGTTATACGACGATAAACGGAACTCTTATTCTTGACGGAGATATTGCCTGTAACGGTGATATAGAAATCACGACGAGCGGTAAGGTTATTCCGGTTCCCGATCCAGAAATGATGAAGACTTTTTATTCTTACTATACCAATTCTTATATCACGGCGAATGGAGATAGTCGGCGAATAACATCAACGACGGGCAATATACTGATAAACGGAATAATAGACGGGAAAGGCGCCGGTTTTGAATCGGATAGAGGTCCCGGTTGTAACAGTCTTCTTACTGATAAGGATCAGACTCCGTTGGGTGGCTATGGAGCCACTCATGCTGGCTTGGGGTACATATCAAATAGAGGTGATGGATAATGTCTGACTATACTTTTATTGCTTCTGGTGGATGGACAGGTCCTGCAACAGAGCCTGACTTCAATGAAAAATTTGCGACATATACAGATTTGGGTGTAAACGGAAGTGTGGCCCTGTTCAGGCAGTATTTGGAAGCGGGGCAGACTTATCAAATCATGTTGGAAACAAGTAGGACAGGATATAGCCTTTTTAGGATATATAACATGGCCTTATTATACTGGAAACCTTCAGATTGGCCAGGAAGTCTGGTATATCCTTTTTCTCCCACTTATATAGATACTGATGGTGTGGATGTGGTGCCTGCTCAACCCGAATCGCTCCCTTATAATTATGCCTTAAATTATAATGGAGCAGGGGGCAGACGGGTGACTGTTGCGGCAGATGAAACTGGCTATTGGTATTTTTGCTTTTACAAGCCGAAACTGACTGTGGATTTTACGGGAAACCCGTTAAGTGGCGGTGCTCCTCTTTCAGTTTATTTTAGCAGGGTATATGTGCCCGAGAGCCCCTCATGGGATTCTTTAACATGGGATATGGGAGACGGTAATTTTGTCTATGATGACAGTTCTTTCTACTATGAATACACCAATCCGGGTACTTATACGGTATCATTGACAGAAGAGGCTGAGGGAGATACAGCTACTGAAATAAAGCCAAATTACATAACTGTTACTTAAGAGATAGGGATAAATAAGTGGCTAATTATTTCATGGATTTGGAACAGACAGGAACGGGACACGCTGGAGACGTGTTTGACCCCTGGTCCTATGCCGATCATATTGCAAACGCTGCAAGTATTCCGGCAAACTCGGTCACGTTCGTCAAGGGGACGCTTCAGACGGCATTGTCCGACAGTCCTGTAAACCCTGCGGTGCCCACGATATGGGAATTATGGGATTACCGCTTCTATTGGCAATCGACCAACGACCCTTGGCGACTCTATTTGACGGCGACGAGTGAAATCGACTTCTCCAACACGGTTCTGAAAAACGGGATAATATATAAAGACGGTCCTGGCACGGGCTCTTCAACGCTTAAGGTGGGGGCTACGGAAGCCCCTGACCCCTACGGACCCCATGTGAACATGCTGATACAGGCGACTACGGCGGATTCGATAGGACTGACGGGTAGCGTGGAGTTCAGGGGGTGCTCCTTCAAGACGGCGGATTCAATCGTAAATGATGACTCGAAGACAGTCCAGGACTGCACTTTTGACTGTGGCGACATCGTCTTGAATGCCACCCTTAACAGTTCCCATTGCTCCTTTACGGTTCCGTCGCTTGCAGGCACCCATACCGATGCTCAATGGTCATGGCCAGCAGGAGTGGCATGGCCTGCCTATGATGCGCATAAAAGGGATTTTGCAGTTAAAGTATTGGGAGCAACATTAGCTGAGCCTGCCGTTCCGGGCACTCCCCCCTATGAAGCGTACCCTTACGACATGTGGGGCGATACAAGGACGAATATAGGAGGATTCAATTTCTTTTATGATGTAGGTTTTATAATAAAGAATCAGAATTATTACCCTCCATACTGGACTGAAGTAGCAAACGCTTGGAGAGGTGATCCGAAATGGCTTATGATATTTGATATTATTTATTTCAACGGAGCCATGTTTACTTTGAACGGCTCTAACTCTTTTTGGGGTCCCGAGAATACTGGCATGGTCAGCAAAAGCATCGATAACGGCTACAATTGGACAACAGAATTCGGGAATGATGTGTTTGGTGGGTACTTTTGTTTGAATACAGACACTAATCTACTCTATATAAGTGTTGAAGGTGGCCCTAAAGAGGGTATATGGACTTCAACGGACGGCTCATCATGGACTCAGATCACCACGAATAATGAAATCGAAAGAGTTTTTCATTACAGTCCGCTTGACGGGTACTTTTATACTCTTCGTTATGGAGCACCTACTTGGGACGGCATAGCCTTAAGATCGCCCGATGCCATTAATTGGGTAGAGATGAACATGGCTACGCCGCTTTATATATACGATTATGCGGAATTTAACGGTGAACTTTATGCTTGTGGCCGTGACAGCGGTGATGGGTATGTCCATAAATTAACTGGTACTACATGGAATCCTGTTTATACCATCGATTATCCGACAGGGGTTGAATGTCTCTGCATGAAGGTATTCAAGGGACATTTATATGTAGGTGTAAGTGTTTATGAGGGCTATATCCCGAGCTATTACACCACCGGGGAAGTGCATAGAACGGCAGACGGGATCGTTTGGGAAAAGGTGGGGACTTTCGATTCATACGCTTATAGAAATATGGCCTGGCTACAGAACGAGATCACGAATCTGGAGGTTTTTCAAGATAAACTGTATGCCGTCAGTCGCGAACTTTATGAGACGGAGAACGGCACCGACTGGACGAACTTGCATCAGAACGTAGGTAATCAGGACGTGATGCGTTCCTCGAACAACGGCGATTACGTCTTTTTTACGGCATTTACTTATCCTTATGTCTAAAAGGTAATTATGGGTAGCATATTAAGAGGAGGATTTTCGGGGCCGACGCCCGTAACAGCCGTCTTCACAGCAGATGTATGGACGGGTGTTGTACCCTTGACGGTCAATTTTACGGATTTATCAACCGGTACTCCCACAAGTTGGAACTGGAATTTTGGTGACGGTAGTACCAGTACAGCCCAAAATCCTTCCCATACTTATAATTATTATGGAACTTATACTGTAACTCTGACGGTAAGCAACGCTGTTTCTTCCGATTCCACAAGTAATAATGTAGTCGTTGCTATCCTTCCTCCACCAAATCCACCCTACGGTAATAAGGAAACACCCGTTTCTCTTGGGAGTGGCTCCGGTTATCACCATGTCCCCACAGACTATCTTGGTCACGAATCCCGGGGCGGTGGTGCCATTGAAATAACAGCCCGGTCTGGAACTGTCAGTATGAACGGCCGTGTAACCATGGACGGCATGGATGGTACTTATGCCGGTGGCGGTGCAGGCGGTAGTATATGGGTGAAAGCCTGGAAAATAGACGGCACTGGATTCATCTCTTCTGACGGTGGAGGAACTCTTCTTTCTCCCGACGCAACGGCCGGTGGCGGTGGGGGCGGTTATATCTCCTTGTGGCATGGCCATACTATCGATTTTGACGGTACAATGTCTGTTGATGGTGGCGGTTTCTTGGGCCTCTGTGAGGTCGAAGTTGATGGAACCAAGGCCGGGGATGGAAAAATATTCATTAAAGAGATAGACCCCATCATGGAGGACAGGTATACTGGGAAAATATGGAATACCAAATGGTGGGATTATACGAATTCAGTTTCAATAGATAATGAACTGACATTCTCGAACCCGGACGGCACTTATCTGGATCCTGAAGTAAATTCAAAGTTTTTTGTGTCAGGAAAAGAGATAACAACCACGATAGATTATGCTCCTTCTGGCCCGGATACGTCTCAATACAGTGCTTCTTTTCTCTTGTACCACGATGAGCAGAACTGGGTTGGATTAGCACGCCGACAGACCGGTTTCTTCGGCATTTCTTCGGCAGACGGTATTTTATCAGCATCAGGAGTTTATCATCCTAATACTGACGTTACTCTCCGTCTGATGAAGAATGACGGTACTTTTGTTTACCAATATTATGATGCTACATCGGCACCTCAGACAATCTATACAGATGTTCGGCCTGAGCTTGCGGATTTAACATATAACGTAAAGATGTTCCTTGATAAGCCCCTGCCCACTGATACAATCAGAACTGATTATTTAAGGCTTACTCCTCTCGATATTTCCAGGCAATATCTGGATCTGGACGGTACCCCTGCAGACCAGTCAGCTGTAGCTTTTAATGCTGTACAGGGTACTTCTCAATATTATGGATTAGATTTTTATGTCGATGGAAATAAAGTCAAATGGGATAATTCTGGACTGACCGGATTTAATTCTCCTTTTATTATGTTTGTTATGGAGTATCATACGATAACCCCGTTTGATGAGTTAACTCGTGGATTGACCTTGGAATTTATGCCTACGGCACCGGAAGATGTAGCTGTAGATGTTATTACCGGTCCTTCACAGGAATTTGGAGAAGACTTTACTGTAATCGGCCAGAGAGTAGAGTGGGCAGGGAGAGGATTAGAGCCCTTTATTGCCGCAGGTGATGAAGTGCGCCTGACCTATTATTATGACCCGTTCAATGTCACGATATTTAATGAGATAGTGGAATGGGAAGATATTGTCCGCGTCATGTACGGATGGGATCAGACAGCGAATAACGGTATTGATACTGTATTCGATTCCTTTAAGATATTCGATGGTGTTATCAGCCATGCTGAGACAACCGAACCGGTGCTTTATGTCGACCCGGTATACGGCTCTGACACAAGCAGTGGGAGACAATTAGAACCTCTTAAGAACCTGTTTGTGGCTACTGCGTGGGCCAAGCGTGGTGGAACCGTGGTTCTCTATGACGGCACGCATAATCCGACTTCGGTTTATCGGAAGAAACTTACCTTACGTGGCGCCGAAGGTACAACGTCTCACATCACCACGGAATTTGTTCAGGATACTACGGGCTCGAACTGGGAAGATAACGGTCTTTATTTCTACGGCTCACAAGGTATTGTTGAAAACATCGATTTCACAAGCTGTAGGACTGCAGTTTTCTGTGAAAATGGAGACTACAGTCTCAGGCGTAATAGAATCGTAGATACTTCAAATGCGTGTATATTCAGGAATAGTGATCCGATAATTGCACGTAACTTTGTGCGTTATTCTGACCGTGGCTTCGATTTTACCAACTGTGAGGTTCCTTACCTTTATAGTAATGTCGTATCTGATACTTCTGTGGCTATCGAATTCGGTGATACCTATGATTCGACAGTAACCAACAATACCCTTGATAATAACCAGATACATATTAAGTTTAAAGAAGAGACTTCCGGTGTTGTCTCCTCGAATAATTTGACTTATTCTACTGTAGGTATTGAAATACCTGATTTTGACTCTTCAGTGGTCTCATACCACAATAACTTCTATGCCACAGCCGTCGATTACAACGGAAGTCCAGTAGATGCCTCAGGTAATATCAATGCCAATCCTCTTTATTATGACCGTTTTAACAGAGATTACCGCATCAATACGGGTTCTCCTGATATCGGTACCGGTCTGAATACTTATGACCATTATCTGTATGATTTCGACGGTGCACGCCGTAATAACGAGGATATTGGAGCTTTTCAGTACATTGATGGGACTCATCCTGGTGGAAGTTACTATGTGGCAAGCCATGGGGATGACCATTGGAACGTTGGCACTCAAGATGAGCCCTTCAAAACGCTTGATAAAGCCATGTCAGTTGCAGATTCTACGATTGTGATTGATGGCGGTCATTATGATTCTTTTTATTTGGATCTGAGAACACAGAATATCGATATAAACCAGCTTTACATATATCTGGGTGACACGTCGCACTTCGCCTCCTATTTAACTCTGACCGCATCTGATATGACGGCGGGTTATGTGGATCTTCCCTCTTTTGTATCAGCGGAAGATTCCAGTCATGTAGCCGTGAATGTCATTGGTGGGCCTTCGCAGGAACACGGTGTGGATTATGACATCCAGTACAGTAAACTTGTCTGGGAAACCTTCGTGCTTGAGAATTTTCTCGCCGCAGGAGACACTCTAAGAGTGCTCTTTTTAGGCCCGTTGCAGAGAAAAGCACTCAATACCTTCTTCCTGCATCAATATTACAGCAATTACGATCAAGAAAAGGCAATATTTGTCTCTCCGAGTGGCAGTGACAGCACTGTTCTCGGTGGTGACGGTACAAATACCGGTGGTAATGGCACAATAGAACTGCCTTACAGGACAATAGACATGGCATTGTCGCAATCGAACCCGGGTGATAACATTGTGGCAATGGCTGGGGAATATCCTGTATTCAGCGGGCTTGTTGACCGTTCCATTGTTGCTGGTCATGACCGTACCTCGATTCCTGAAAGGTCGGATAGAAGATTTTTTGAGGATTTCTTCTTCCCAGAAGATTTCAGGGCATACGGCACGACGGAATATGACGATATTGTGTGGTCTTTTGATGCTACAGGCAATTCAGAGGCATTCTCCGGTGGCGGGTTCCTGAATTTGACCTTTGACGGGACAAACAGGGCCGCAGCGGACTCTTCCTTTGAATTTACCGGTGATTTTGAATTAAGGGCTACAGTAAGAAACGCTATTGACCCGATAACTTTCTCGGTAATGTCTCCAGACAATACTGTTTATTTCACCTACAATGATTTACAATATATAGCCGGGGTTGTTACCGGTGGAGAGAGTATTGCATGTACCGGTACGTTCAGTGAGAGTGATACAACCAGTGGAGAACTTTTAGTTACTGAATATATTTCAATAACTGCCGATGATACCCGGAATAGATATGCACAGCTTTCGTATATCCCAGAACCTTCTGACTGCACTGATGTGGCTCTCAATGTCGTTGGAGGCGTTCCGCAGAATTATGGAGAGGATTTTTATGTACATGACTCCAAAATCAAGTGGGACGGCATGGAATTAGACGGTGAACTGGAACCAGGTGAAGTATTACGTGCAATTTACGAAGACCGGAGCCTTTCTTATCCTATAACAACGGTAATTTCACTTGATAGTAGTCGTTTTACCGTGAAGGCGTATAACGGTTCCTGGCATACACTAATTAAGAGGGACATGATTGGGGATTATACCGGTTCATGGCAGACATCCTTCTCCATGGATAGCACAGATGCGGATATAAGTCACCATTGTACATACGGTAAAGGATTTGTAAATAAATTTGCTGCAATTGCGGAAAGTTTTGATAACTTAGATATAAGGGATCATTCTTATAATCTGAGAACCGAGAGACGTAATCTGGCATTTTACGAAGAGAGTTAATTATGCCTGTATATCATTCAGGAAATTTAAGCAGAACTGACAGGCCTCACTTTAATTATCCTCTGAGGCCACAGGCTCCAGATCGTACTTTGCCCTTGGCGCCGAGAAATTTAATAATAACCAGTCCCTATGATGTCACAAAGACTGATATCAGGTGGGATAATCCTAAAATAATTCCTCAGAACAACGGGCTGAATATTATAGGCTGTAATGTATACCGTTCTACGGACGGCCCTGAGAATTATGTGAAAATTAATGATACGCCAGTTACTGTACTCTTTTACCGTGACCAGACTGAAGAACAATATGTAGCCAGTGAGAATGCTACCCCGACCATAAAGCATGTACTTGAGCCTGAAGATAAGTGGCTCGTTTATTCCCAGAACAGGCCTATGGTGGTTCCCGGTACAAACGGGACATCGACAACCCGTATTGAAGATGTGAAAGTTGAAATAGACAATGGGGACGGTATTTTTCTTGAATGGCCCGCTTTTTCTGTTAATGGTGTCATTGGTGAGATTGAATTAATCAGAACACCGGTATATAATTACGAATTACAGCAAATTGTACCTCCGAGATTACCGTATCCTCCAAACGGAAGGGTGAGGATAAGTTATACGTACCTAAAACATCAGGTATTGACGGTGTTGAGTCAGCGTATTTACTATAAAGTAACGACGGTAGCCGAGGATCCGAATGACAATACTGCGACGATAGAGACGCCCTTGGAAGAGATATCAGATCGTACTGCTTTTGACGTGGAGATGATTGATTGGATATGGCGTGAGGGGATTCGTCGGAACCGCTGGTTGCTTGAACAGAGCGGTGAGCGTGTAAAGTTATTTATCCGTAAATGGATGGGAGAGAAGTGCCCCACCCATGAGACCAATTATGGTCAGGGATACAATGATTGTCTGGAATGCTACGGCACGAATATTATCGGTGGTTATGACGGGCCCTATGACATAATCATAGCGCCTCCAGAGAGTGAGAAAATGATTGAACTTGCTGATATGGGTCTTCATATCCGGTATGACTGGGCAACCTGGATGGGTGAGTGGCCTTTAATTAATGAACGTGATGTTATTGTACGTCAGAATAATGAACGTTATGTTATAGGACCGGTAACTCCGCAGGGCTCGAAGGGTGCTATTTATCAGCAACATTTTTCAATGAGCTATGTTGACCAAGGTGATATCAGATACAAGATACCTATCACTGGTGGCGAGACTTCCGTGCCACCTGCTTATGATCCTTACCGAGAAACCGCACCGACTGAGGCGAGTCCCGCTATAAATAACAAGCCTCAGATACCGGAAGAAAGAATTATACGCGGTAGAACCGTTCAATTTGAGAATATTACCTATTAAGTCCATTTTCCCAAAAAAATAATTTAAAACGGTACTGGTTTTTGCGTACCATATAATGAAGGAGAGTTATGGCTAATATGCAAATTCAATCTTCAAATGGCACTACGGTTATAACGAGTTTGGGAGAAAGAAAAATTGTTATTAGGGGTAAACAATATGAGATCCCTGAAAAGGTAGCGAGAGCAGGAAGTTCGGCAACAATAGTTAATGGTAAAATTTATATAAACGGCTATGAATTTATGGAGAAGGAAGCAGAGTTTAAGAGGACACTCACAGCTTTCTGGCATTGGTGGTTTTGATGGAATGGACTCATGAAGTACCAAAGAAAGAGGGCTTGTATTTGAGGTCTAATCCCAGTCTTGCGAATTTTCGGGCTTCAATGGAATGGGTTCATGAAATAGAGGGGGAAATGTGCATAGCCGGTGAGGGGATAAATATGGTGCGTTTATCGAAATGGGGTGGCGCTCCCCACTTCTTATGGTATGGTCCAATTGAACCACCAACGGAGTACAAAAAATGATTGAATACGATCTCATTGAAGTAACTGAAGCAGAGTGGAAAAAGATGCCTAACCGTGACCGATGGATCAGGCATTATGAAAACGCTGTGATAGTGGCAGTTAACCAAGCCAACAGGAGAAATAAATACAGTAAGAGTGTGAAGTCATTATGGAAAAAGATGTCCAAAGTTAAAGTAACGAAAGAGGAACAATCAGCGTTTAATGCTTTCAAACATAGAATGGAAGAAATATCCTATGTACAGGATCCCCAAGGTATTGTACACCATTATAATGATTTCCATGAAATAAGAAATAACGGGATTGAGTTCAAGTTGTCTCAGGATAAAGACGGCTATTATACATATAAGAAGGTTAAACATGTGGGGTAATGAGCCGTTATTTACTTTTCCAAAATGGTTAAGGGTTACTTTAGTTTTTTGTACTTTACCTGCTTTAATAATTGGGATAATAATAGCGTGGTCTTTATCGTTGGTTTCTGAGATAAGGGGTAAAGAGTCTTGAAATATTTCAGTATGTTTTCGGGTATCGGTGGTTTTGAATATGGAATACATAATATCATACAGCAGAGACAGGAAGAAAGGGAAAGAAATAACTTATCATTTAAAAGAGGAGAATGTATTCAACACCCTGAAAGGCCAGACCGGGAACCAGCGCCAGTTTGTATTGGTTTCTCCGAAATCGATAAATACGCAATCCAAATCTATAGAGGGCACTTCCCCAACCACAAGGGGTATGGAGATGTTAAAAAAATTAATTGGAAAACTGTGGAGGATTTTGATTTTCTGGTCGCAGGATTTCCCTGCCAAGCTTTTTCTACTGCAGGCCGGCAACAAGGATTCCGAGATACAAGAGGGACGCTCTTTTTTGAAATCGCTCGATGTCTTAGGGAAAAACAACCACGCCTTTTTCTGCTTGAGAACGTTAAAGGGCTTTTATCACACGACAAAGGGTATACGTTCCTTACAATCATTACCACATTGGACGGGCTTGGGTATGACCTCCAATGGCAAGTGCTTAACACTAAAGATTTCGGCATCCCCCAAAACAGGGAGAGAGTATTCATTGTCGGACATCTTAGAGGCACAGGTAGACCAGAAATATTTCCTATCGGAGGAAATGACAAAAAAAGTAGCCGAGAAGTTTGTCCGACCATCCGGGCGACACATCACAAGAGCGGTGATAACCAACCCGTTATACGAGAAGGGCCAAGAATCAGACGATTAACTCCAATCGAGTGTGAACGTCTGCAGGGCTTCCCGGACGGGTGGACCGAAGGGGTAAGTGACACGCAGAGGTACAAATGTTTAGGGAATGCCGTGACAACAAATGTTGTAAGTTCTATTTTTATGCAGATCATAAATGAATGTAAAATTAAACATTAAACAACCACCAACCATTATGTTCTGTCTGCCAGGGAAGAGCTTTTCTGGGTATTTCCTTGATAGCTGGACTGCTCTCTTGAGTCACCTTCACAGGACTGGTACGAAATATTTAGTTTCCCGTCAATACTCTCCGGTTGTCTATTATGCTAGGAATTTATGTCTGGGAGGGGATATCCTGAGAGGTGTAAACCAGAAACCCTTTAACAATAATCTGCACTATACACACATAATGTGGATAGATAGTGACATAATCTTTACTCCAAACGATTTTGAAGCCCTTTTAACCTATGATATGGATATCGTTTCAGGTATTTATATGATGAAAGGGGGCCAATATTTCGCTACGGTCAGAAAATGGGACGAGGAATATTTTAAGGTGCATGGAACGTTTCAGTTTTTGACTGAAAATGATATTAAAGACCATAAGGGGCTCATGGAAGTAGATTACACCGGTTTTGGCTTCATGCTGATAAAGAGGCATGTCCATGAGGCATTAGAATACCCGTGGTTTCGGCCTCTGTGGTATGAAGTAGGGCAGTGCAAGGATTTTACTTCTGAAGATTCAGGTATCTGCAGGCAGATTCAAAAAGCTGGATATAAGGTTTATGTGGATCCGAAAATCAGAGTCGGTCATGAAAAAGAAGTCATTTTGTAGCCTCTCCCGTTTAATAATCTACTAATATTCGATTTATTAACATCGAACATAATTACTCAGACAATAGATTTAATATCCATACTTCAGGAGGTATTCCATGTCCTACAAACAAGCTGCTGAAGAGCTTCTGAAAATCGCTGATTCAATCGAAAAAGAAGCTGAAGAAGTAACTCAATTCGTTTGCGACAAATGTAACCACACAGCTACTCTGGCCACCGTCAATAATATGCGTCGGGAAGCTGCAGAAGGTGCCGAAGAAAATGTGACCGTTAATCCGGTTACTGTCAATGACAGTCTGCAATGTCCGGCCTGTGACGGCAAAATGGCTTATGTTCCCAGTGAAGATAGCCAGTCGTATTATTTTGACCCGGAACAGAAGGAAGCTACTGAGGAAAAGGAAGCTTCTGAAGAGCAGGATGGGCCGATCGACTACGATTCACTCGAAAGATACTCTGCTTAAACTAAGCACATTTTTATCCAAATCGGTAGGAGAGAAAGGGTTTCCTTTCTCTCCTTTTTTGTTTAATAATGTTTTAATACCCTAACCATTTATATATAGGAGTGTATAATATGGTTAGAATATTAGGAAACTCCCCTGAACGGATCGAGATACCAGATTTAGAAGAAGTAATTTATTATCATCAGATAAAAGATTTTACTGATCAGGAATACGAGAATTCTAAAGACCTTCAACGGGAGGTAAGAAAAGGCCGGTTAGCCAAAATCGAGGATATCAAGACTCGAAGGGGCTCGCTTGAAGTTAATGAATCACCAGGTATCAATAAAAGGGATTTAAAAGCAGCCCTGCGTGAAGTGCTCCCTGAACTTAAAGGAAACGGCGTATCAAAAGAGATAAAAGAAGCAGTAAGAGAAGTAGCACCTTTGATAGTCGATATGGTTCGCCAGGAAGTATCCAAGATAGCGGTAACAGGAATAGCGCCTGCTAAGACAGATATAAGAGTGCCCTTTAAAGGGCCTGAATATATACCGGACATTTCTACTGACGGTATGAAGGAAAGCTTAAAACCGAAAGAGAGAACGGTGACTGCCGACGACATAGCTGAGAACTTGGCTGCGTTGCGGGAGTTACAGAAGAAAAATAAAAATAAATCCTAAATCCAAATCAAATTTAGAGGAGGTAAACAGTGGCAAAGGGCATGGACATTGGGACCTGTTTTCTTGTGGCAGCCAGTGAGGACGCCAATAATCAGACACAGGTCAAATCTATCCGGGATGCCTTCATCGATATGGAAAATGACCCGCAGGTCAGAAATATGATGAAGATGTCCAATGTTAATTTTATTGAAGAGGACGACAAGCTGTACATTGTGGGCGATGCCGCAGTGGTGATGGCTAATATCTTCAATAAAGAAGCTCGGCGCCCGCTTTCCAAAGGAATCATTTCCCCGGGAGAGACGGAGGCTGAGAAAATTCTCATGATAATGTTAAGAAATGTTCTGGGAACTGTTCGGGTCGAGAATGAGACCTGTTATTATTCAGTTCCGGCACCTCCCATTGACCGAGAGACCGACGTAGTCTATCACGAGGCCATGTTTTCAAAACTTGTATCGACTTTGGGATACAAACCCGTCTCTTTAAATGAGGCCGCAGCGATAGTTTACAGTAACTGTGCGAAGGAGCAGTTTTCTGCACTTGCCCTGAGTTTCGGTGCCGGTATGGTGAATATCTGTCTAATGTACCAGACAATGATAGGAATGGCTTTTTCTATCAGTCGTGGCGGTGATTTCATCGATGAAAATGCGGCCCGGGCTACCGGTACTACTGCGAGCCGTATCATGTCTATAAAGGAAAAGGGTATAAATCTTTTAGACCCAACGGAGGGTGAACCGAAAACTTTCCGTGAGAGGGAAGCTATCAGCATTTATTATAAGAGCCTTGTTTTCTACGCTCTGGATATGATTAAGGCTGAGTTCCTGAAGAGGGAGGGCTCGATTGAACTGCCGAGTTCGATTCCGATTGTCCTGTCTGGAGGAACCAGTCTGGCGAAGAACTTTAAGGAATTTTTTGAAACGGGCTTCAAAGCTGTAGAAGAGAAATTCCCTATCCCTGTCTCCGAGATACGTATGGCAAGTGACCCCTTAAATGCGGTTGCGCAAGGATTACTGGTAGCAGCCAGAAATTTTGATGAGGGAAATGTTTAAATGTATCAGCGATTGATGGTTGCCATTAAACGGCGCATTCTGGACGAGAGCGCACAGGCTTTTGCGGATCATCCTGCCTTTTCTCATAAAGTAAGGGTGTATAACAAATTTCCTTATGAAGAACGTGTTCAGTACGGTTTGATTCTGCGAAATACCTCTGCTTCTCAAATTAGGCTCTCACCGGATAATTTCATGTCTGACCTTTATTCTCTTGTCAGGTTGGCGAGGGAAAGCACTTATCCGGGTATAGCTATTGAATGGGCCCGGGAAAACGCCGGAAATATAACTGAACTGACCACTGAAGACGTATCGGCCCAGGTGGACCCAACCCAGAGAAGGTTTTTTACTACGGATCCGATACTGGCCGGTAAGGATAATCTGGAATATGCGGATAATCCGGGTCAGGTTAAGGTAACCATTGATGGTACAGAGACATTATGCCAGTCAGTCGATGGAGAAAACAGAGAAGTTCTTTTGCTTCGTTCACCCGGTTCAACTCAGACCGTGGAAATAACTTACTATCACCGTAATATTGTGGACCCCAGTTTTAATTTTCTGGATTTTGTTGCTGATGACCAGTTTCAGGTGACCACTTTATACGTAATCGACCAAGAAGTGCTTATAGAGAGGACTGATGGTACGGAATCTACTGCTCAATTGGCTCACGGTGGGGGTAGTGAAATGATTGACAGCGGTTCTGACGAATTGTACGTCGGTTATGCGGGGATAGAAGGTTCAAGACTCTACGATTTGCGCAGGGGTGATGATTATTCTATCGATTATAATACAGGGCTCGTGACTTTCTTACAGCCCTTGGATAAAAATTACGGAATATATGCGGATTACAGGTACGGAACGGGAACCGTTGGAGGTCCCTATACCTTTAAAACATTTCAGGAAAACAGTGAAGCTATTCCCGGTGTGATACTGTCTATAGGACGCAGGGCTCAA
>JANQEY010000019.1 GCA_028278125.1 bacterium
ATAGGAGCCGGGGGTAATATCGGTGTCTCCGTGGGAGAAGATGGTGTTTTCCTGATCGATGATCAGTTTGCCCCGTTGACGGACAAGATAAAGGCGGCTGTTACCAAACTCTCAAAACATCCGATCCGCTTTCTGGTAAATACTCACTGGCACGGTGATCATGTGGGGGGCAATGAAAACCTGGGCAAAGGGGGGACGGTTATCGTTGCCCATGATAATGTCCGTAAACGCATGAGTGTCGATAATTTCAGCAAGGCCTTTCAGCAGAAAATACCGGCCTCACCGAAAATTGCCCTGCCGGTTATTACCTTCAACGATACCACAACCTTCCATTTAAACGGCGAGGAAATACATGTCTTCCATGTGGCTAATGCCCATACCGATGGTGACAGTGTCATACATTTTAAAAAGTCCAATGTCATCCATGCCGGTGATCTGTTCTTTAACGGCCTGTATCCGTTTATCGATGCGGAGAGTAACGGCTCCGTGGATGGTGTGATTAATGCGGCCCGCAAGATCTATGAACTGGCGGATGACAACACGAAAATCATGCCGGGTCATGGGCCTTTATCCACAAAAAAGGATGTGCCGCCTTATATCGATATGCTGATTGCGACACGTGATAACGTGCAGAAGCTGATCAAGCAGGGTAAAACACTGGATGAAATCAAGGCGTTGAAACCGAATGCGGCTTATGATGAAAAATGGGGCAAGGGTTTTCTTTCCCCTGACAAATATATCAATGTCCTGTATGCGGCTCTGACAAGTAAATGATCCCGGGGCGGTTGTGAATCGCATAATCTCCTGATGAAAAGAACCCTCCCCTGCGGGAACAGGGGAGGGAAAACATAAAGGAGACTATTAATGTGGCTTGGGGATGCCTAATCTCCCTTACGTTAATTGAAACCGGATCTTTTCTGCATTCTGCCCTGTATACGCGAGCGTCTTTCAGCAGCCAGTTCCTGGTATTGTTGTAGTTGCGATTCATCCAGAACTGACGACAGGCGTTGTATGGTCTCGTTCTGAATGATCTCCATTTGCGGCTTTGCCTCTTCGCGCAGTTCTTTCATGACTGCACGCTGTTTTTCCCGTTGTTCCTGCATAATTTGTCTAAAAGAGGTTGCCTGTTCATCTGAGAGTTGCAGCTTTTGAATCATACGTTCCATATGTTGTCCGCCCTTTCCTTTGCGGGGACCCCACTCTCCTTTTTCGGCAAAAAGCGGCTGGCTGGCTATTAACAACCCCATTGCTACGGCATATAAACGATTCATGATTTCCTCCATTAATTGAGAAGTAGGTCTCATTCGTACAGATAGATAGTAGGAGGTGAATATGGAAGAAATAAGAGATGAATGAGGAAGAACTATGAAATATCCGATACAATTCGCTTTTCTGGCATTGAAATACCAAAGACGATGAGTGAAATAAAAGATCTACGAAAAACAGGCATTCATCCTGATTATTGGTATCCGGTAACACAGTCGGGCGCTGTCAAAGCCGGGAAAACGTTGCGTGTGACTTTTGCCGGGGACCCTATCGTTCTTGTCAGGACGGATAATGGCTCGGTCTTTGCCCTTGAGGATCGTTGTGCCCACCGGCAGGTGCCACTGAGTGAAGGCGTTGTGAACGGCGATAAAATACAGTGCTGTTATCATGGCTGGACATTCGATGCCGCCGGTCAGTGCGTTAACATCCCTTATGTCGGCAAACACGAAAAAATTCCACGTGGCGTGCGAAGTTATCCCTGCCGTGAAGCCTATGGCCTGATCTTTGTTTTTCCCGGTGAGGCGTGCAAAGCGGATCAGGTGCCGTTTCCCGAGATCGCCTGCTATGGCACTGGTGAATACAAGACCCGTTATCTGGATGGCAAGGTAGGCTGTCATTACTCATTCCTGCATGAAAACCTGATGGACATGAATCATCAGTTTTTACACCGTCGTATCATGTCCAAGATCCAGACGACATTTCTCGATCTCCGCGAGGGTGATGATTATGTGGAGGTTGACTACACTTTTTCCCGTATAGGGAAACAGCCTTTCGGTGAAAAGTTTATGCTGGGGAAACGACCGGAGCCGACTAAGGACAAACCCAAAGACCTGATGACTGTCAGAACCGAATATCCCTATCAGATATTGAAATTCTGGACGGCCGGCAGCAAACATCCGGCACTGGATCTCTGGATTACCTATATCCCTCTCGATAAGGAGCAACGGCAGAACCAGACTTTCGGTTTGATCAATGTCCGCAAACCATCGACGCCGGGAATGATAAACCTGCTTTGGCCTTTTATCATCTATTTTACTAACGGCATCTTTACGGAAGATCGTTGGGTGGTTGAAATGGAACAAGCCGCTTTTGATGCGCAGGGATCAGACTGGAATCAGGAAATTTTTCCCGTGATCCTGAAAGTGAGGGATTTATTGATGCGAAAAGGAATAGCCATACCCGTTATTTAAAAAGTCACAAGCCGCAAGTTATCAGGATTCAATGTTGGACAGGTGGCTGCCTTTATCTCTAAAGCTGCTCCGAATAGCTGTTCAGATGAGTCGTCGTCATTCCCGCGAAAACGGAAATCCAGTCAAATAAGGAAACATTATGAAAGATTACTGGCACAGTAGTCATTGATCCATATTTATAATAGAACCAGTTTATATGATCCCTGGTTATTCAGTTTCACCATGAATTTAAGTATTAAATACAAACTGCTGTTAACTTTTTTTCTGGCGACGGTCGTTGTGATCGGCGGCATGCTGTTTCTTATGTATTGGAGTTTCGAACGCGGCTTTCTCCAGTATGTCAATACCATCGAAGAGGAGGCCCATAAAAATCTGATCGGTATTTTATCCGAGGAGTATCAGGAGCAGGGTGGCTGGGAGATATTGCAGAGGGATAGGGAGCGTTGGTATGAACTGCAACTGGAAGGGATTATAAAAACGGGGCCGATCAGAGATCATATGAAACAGCATCAGGATCCTGATTTCAAACCCAGGTATAAGCCTCGCGGACCCGAGGGAAAACCACCTGGGGCAAGACGGGAGCACCGGCACTGGTTTCCGCGCAAGGGCCGGCATTTCCCCAAACGTCATCTGGTGGTACTGGATACGGATAAAAATGTGGTTGTCGGGCGTATGCGTGATCGTGACATGATGGAACTGAAACCGATTCTTGCGGATAACGAAGTCGTAGGTTATCTGGGGACAAAATCCCGAAAAATATTATCCGATACCCATGACCTCAGGTTTTCTAAGAACCAGACCCGGGCCTTTACCATTATTGCCTTATTTACACTCATTATTACAAGCATTCTTATCCTGCCGCTATCAAGGAGTTTGGTGAAACCGATCAATAAACTCGCCCAGGCTACTCGCGATTTAACCTCCGGTAATTATGGTATCCGTATTCCGGTAAGTTCGAATGATGAAATAGGCCAGTTATCAAGGGATTTTAATACCCTTGCCAATACCCTGGAAAAAAATGAGACCGCAAGAAGGCAATGGATCGCGGATATATCACACGAACTGAGGACCCCACTGGCGGTCCTGCGAGGAGAAATTGAAGCCATGCAGGACGGTATCAGGGAAACAGCACCGGACAGACTCGCTGCATTACATAATGAGGTCATGAATTTGAACAGGTTGGTGGATGATCTGTATGAATTATCATTGTCGGATATAGGTGCGTTGAG
The DNA here is from genome assembly GCA_028278125.1 of bacterium. The sequence goes on from JANQEY010000019.1 coordinate 3,686, forward strand.
TTATCAGAAACAGAAAATCCAGTTGTCCGAAGTGCTTGAATCATCATTGACCGGTTTACGTGATGATTTTTCAGATAAACGAATCCTTACTTCGTTGGAAATTGAAGATGACGGGATAAAAGTATTTGCTGATCCGGATCGCCTGCAGCAGCTTTTTACCAATCTGTTAACTAACTCCTGCAGGTATACGGATGAAGGAGGCGAGTTAAAGGTTTCCGTCAGACAGGAAAGGGGTAAAGTAACCATCGATTTTCAGGACTCCGCGCCGGCTGTCCCGGAAACGGAAATACCAAAGATCTTTGAACGGTTATATCGTATCGACTCATCCCGCAACCGTTCCACCGGCGGGGCCGGTCTTGGTCTGTCCATATGCAAAAATATCGTTGAAGCCCATGATGGAGAAATCTCCGCAAGACCGTCCCCCTTGGGTGGACTGTGGGTACATATAGAACTGCCGGTTGAGGTGTGAATGATGACCGATGAAAAACAAAGCATACTTGTTATCGAGGATGAACCGCAGTTATCCGCTTTATTGAATGATTATCTGGAGCAATCCGGTTACATCGCGCATATTATCAGTGACGGCCAGGAGGCAATTGCGGGGATAAAGGAAATCAAACCGGATCTGATCCTGCTGGATATTATGTTACCCGGCAAGGATGGGATGACAATCTGTAAAGAGACCCGGGAATTTTCCAGTATTCCCATCATTATGGTGACAGCCAGGGTGGAAGAGATCGATCGTCTGCTGGGTCTGGAGTTGGGTGCGGACGATTATATCTGCAAACCGTTCAGCCCGCGGGAAGTTGTTGCAAGGGTCAAGGCCGTACTGCGAAGAACTACGGATGGTTTTAATACACCACCGGCGGGACTGAATCTGGATGAAGCCAGATTCAGAGCTGACTTGCACGGCAAGAACATCAAGCTTACCGCTGTTGAGTTTCAATTATTAAAGATCCTGGTGTCAGAACCAGGGCGTATCTTTTCGCGTGCCCAACTGATGGATAATATATATGATGATCACCGTATCGTCAGTGACCGCACGATAGACAGTCACATAAAGAAGTTGCGTAAAAAGATTGCAGAGGTAGCTTCCGGTGAAGAATTAATCCATTCCGTGTACGGTGTCGGTTATAAATTTGAACAGTTGTAGCTTTTCACAACTTTAATTGATTAAATACTGGTTCCTTATTTCTTCCACATTTCTTACGAATTTCCCTCCTAATCTTACGCTCTAACAAGATTAAGTTAAGGCCGTAAGTTGCCCATTTCAGGAGGAGTTATTGTGTTGAAACAAATGAGTGACCGTAGGATTATTATCAACAGCGGGATTCTGCTGTTAATCCTGTCAGTATCGGCTATTCCTGTTGATGCGGCCCCCGGACGCTGGGAAAAGAAGCGACCTCCGGCATCAGTCAAAAGATATCACACACATTACAAACATCATTATTATCCAATTGGACACAGACTCAGGGTATTACCGGCGGGATATTTTGGGCTGTCCGTTGGCGCAGCCCATTATTATTACCACAGCGGCGTGTATTACCGGCACCTGGGTCGTGATTACGTTGTTGTTCGTGCTCCTGTCGGGGCGCTTGTTCATGTTCTACCTGCAGGTTATAGAACCCTCCATATCGGCAAGCGTCCTTATTACTACGCAAACGGTGCGTACTATTTATGGAACGATGTTCGCCGGGCTTATGTAGTGACTGAAGATCCGGAGTTGGAGACTGAGCAGCAGATTGCCGCAGCAACTGAACCCGGTGTTCAGGAGATTTTTGTCTATCCAAAAAACGGCCAGACACAGGAACAGACAAGCATGGACAGGTACGAATGCTATGTATGGGCCGTCGGACAAACTGGTTTTGACCCGGGTTTAGGTGACGGCGGATCATCGTCGGATTACCAGCGGGCGATGGGAGCATGTCTGGAGGGCAGGGGTTATACCGTTAAATGATTCATATCCACACCACCAAGTAACAGGAGACACACTATGCGCAAAGTAATCTTATCGATATTGATGTTGTCAGGCGCTAATGTTTTTGCCAGTGCCGATTTGTATATCTATCCAAACAACGGTCAGGGCCCGGAATTACAGGGACGTGACAGATACGAATGTCATGTCTGGGCTGCACAACAGACCGGTTTCGATCCAAGTACTTATCAGGCACCACAGCCGGTTCATTACCCGGCCCATGGAAAACGGCGTCATGCAGGCAGACCGGATTTGAATCCGGTGACAGGTGCAGCGGGCGGTGCGGCCCTCGGAGCCGTTGGCGGGGCTATTGGTGGTGATGCCGGCAAGGGAGCGGCGATTGGTGCCGGTGTTGGTGCTGTTGTCGGTGCATTTCAGACCTTAACCGGATACGGCGAGCGTCAGGATAAAAAACATAAATACTACAAGAAAGTTGCCGCCTATGAGCAACAGGTCGCGGAGGCAGAGGAACTGAGGCAGGATTATAACCGTGCCATCAGCGCATGCCTGGAAGGTCGTGGCTATACCGTTAAATAATTAAATTAGCCACAGAAGGCACAGAGAAAAATAGTTACAAGTAACAGGCCACACAAGTTATAGGCGTTTGATTATCGATGAGTGTTTATAACAATTGATTAAATTTAATTTTTGTAGCTGATTACTTATGACTAATAGCTTTTTAAACTCCGTTTACTCTGTGTTCTCTGTGGCAAGTTGTTTTTAATCTGAAGAGAATTTTAGCAAATGATGTTTAAGAACCTTTGTCTACTGATTTAACTAAGGAGGAGAGATAAGATGAAGTTATCAAAAAAATCAACCTATATAGTTTCTGCCGTTGCCCTGGCAGCGGTAATTTCAGCAACCGGTATTTATGCCAGTACCAAAATGCATCGCTGGCACGGTGGTGCCATGCAGACGGCGATGTTCATGGGTCATGGTCCGATGCATTTGTTTAAACTGGCGGATGAACTTGAACTGACAGAGCAACAACGTGATGAGATCGGCGCCCTGATGGACTCGAATAAATCGATATTACGCGATGCAATGTTTGAAATGATGGATAACAGAAAGGAATTAAAGGCACTAATACAGGAAGATACAGTCAGTGATGAAGAACTTCGCGTCTTTACCGAAGAACAGGGAAAACTGATCGCGGATATGATGTATATGCGAATAAAAATGCTGACAGATATCAAGACTGTTCTGACTGATGAGCAACGTGAAAAATTAAAAGAACACATGGCGAATGCACCTGATGGACATAGAGGCCACGGCCGGGGCTTCAGAGGATGGAGACATTGGAATTGAAACCCGGTGATGCATCTGGATGGAACAAGTGGAGAAAGATCCTGTATACGTACGTTTTGTTGAGAACGTAAGAAAAAAGCTGGATGAAAGTATTGTTAATATTGACCTTGATACAACAACAAGATTAAAGGAGATTCGACGGCAGGTAATACGCCAGGGACGGCCCCCTTCAATAAGTAATCGCCGAGATCATCATCAGAATTAATAAAACAATAATAGAGACATGATCTGTCTCTGATTTAGCTCTCGATTCATTAAGCCGAAATATCGTTAATTAGATGAATTTAATTAACGATATTTCGTTATTTTTTCTCTATATCACTTAATAAAAAAATCATTTCTTTTTTATAAGTTCTTGTTTGTATTCATAAGAATTTATATAGCTTATCTTGGCATAACCGTTGCCATAAGGAGGGCAAACAGGTTTTAAATTACTGGAGATAAAAATGAATCGTCTAAGCATATGTCGGCTAGTTTGCTTCACTCTCCTTCCTTCTTTTTCATTATATGCTCAAGAAAAAACAGTTTTGCAACGAGCGAAAGATATCGAACTGACAAACTTGAATGAGGGAGCAATGGTTCAGAAAAAAATCGATGAGATCGATGATCAGCGCATGCAGTTATTGGTTGATTATCGTTCAACGCTTAAACAGTTTGATGGTTTGAAAAAATACAATGACCAAATGCGAACCTTGATCGATTCGCAGATGCGGGAAATGAACTCCCTCAAGACCCAGATAAACCGAATCACGGGCCTTGAGCGGGAAATTATACCTCATATGAGAGATATGCTTGATACCCTAGCGGAGTTTATTGAACTGGATGTGCCCTTTTTAATTGAAGAACGACGTAAGCGTGTTAAAAATCTTCAGACGTTAATGGATGAGCCCGGCATTACTAATTCGGAAAAATATCGGCGCATCCTTGAAGCTTATCAGATAGAAAATGACTATGGCCGTCATATAGAAGCCTATGAAGGTAACCTGGATGATGATAGTGATGTCCGTATTGTTACATTTTTGAAGATAGGTCGTGTTTCCTATATGTATCAAACTATGGATGGTGAGCAATCCTATTTTTGGAATAAAGCGTTAAGGCAATGGCAAAGACTAGATAACAACTATAACAACCAGATACGCATGGCTATCCGTATGGCACGTGATCAAATACCTCCTAACCTGTTATTCGTTCCCGTGAAGGCACCAGATAATGTTTAAAAGAAGGGGTAATATGATGAATAGATTAGTTGAAAAAACCTTTATTCTCGTTTCTCTTACACTAAGCATTAGCGTCTATTCACAGACGTCTGCAACAACAGAGGAAAATCCGGAAGTTGTTCTGGATCGGCTGTTAAAGCAGGTACAGGAAAGCAGCCACCTTGATTCGATCGAGAACCGGAACCGTATTGAAATATTCATGCAACGACGGGATGAGCAGGCAGCATTACTGCATAAGGCGAGAAATGATGTACATAACCAGGAACGGATCGGTGACGAATTAGATGCCGCGTTCAATGCAAACGAACTTGAGCTGGCTGAACTGGAACTACAGTTTAATAAAAAGCTAGGTAATTTTGGTGAATTATTCGGCGTGACTAGACAGATTGCTGGTGATACCAGGGCACAGTTGGAAAATTCGCTGATTAGTGCCCAGTACCCTGATCGTGAACGGCCAATGAATGAAATTACCTCTAATAAGGGATTACCTACCATGGAACAATTACGTAACTTATGGGCCACATTACTACAGGAGCAGACCGAGCAGGGTAAAGTAGTCAGATTTACGGCTAATGTGAATGATGAGAATGGTCAGCCACAGCCACAACAGGTTATCAGGTTAGGTTCCTTTACAGCTGTCTCATCAGGAAAATACCTAGCTTATAGCAATGAAACTCATCAATTAAATGAGTTACCCAGACAACCGGGTCATCGGTTTATACGTGCAGCTGATGAATTGCAGCAAGCCGAAGCAGGTAAACTGATCAACGCGGTTATTGACCCTTCCGGTGGAGCTATTCTGGGAATGCTGGTAAAGACCCCTGATCTGACTGAGCGAATTGAACAGGGCGGATTGGTCGGTTATGTAGTGATTGGTCTGGCGGTTATTGGTTTATTAATCGGTTTGGAAAGATTATTTACTTTGTGGATCACTTCTATCCGGGTAAAAAGACAGGCCCGCACTAAAGAGCCAAGTAAAAAGAACCCGTTAGGGCGTGTGTTAATGGCCTATGCTGAGAACTCCTTTGCCGATGTCGAAACCCTGGAATTGAAACTGGATGATGCAATTCTTAAAGAAGTACCGAAACTGGAGCGTGGTTTAAGTACATTGAAAGTGCTGGCGGGGGTCGCTCCTTTATTAGGACTGTTAGGTACGGTAACAGGTATGATCCTGACTTTTCAATCCATCACCTTATGGGGCACAGGTGATCCAAAAATTATGGCAGGCGGTATATCCCAGGCTTTGATCACGACAGTATTGGGCCTGATCGCTGCAATTCCGTTATTACTTTTACACAGCATGGCCAATGGTCGGGCAAAACTGGTGCAACAGGTCTTGGAGGAACACAGTGCGGGGCTGGTTGCAAATCAGGCAGAAAGGAGTCGTCATGTATGAATAACCTGCTGGAACAGCTTAAACCGTTAACGATGATGGCTAATCTGCAGAATTTTCTGGAGCAGGGAGGAGAGATTCTGATAGTGATCATGATCGTTACTTTCATACTCTGGTTTCTGATCCTGGAGCGTTATTGGTATTTCTGGATATACCATACAGCTGTTATAAGAAAAGTCGTGACCCACTGGGATCAGAGACTGGACAAACAGTCCTGGTTTGCGTATCAGATCCGCCGGCAACTCATCTCAAGCGTTCGTATTAAATCAGAACATAATCTGTCTACCATCCAAGCTATTGTCGCCATTGCTCCGTTATTGGGTTTATTGGGTACGGTTACTGGCATGATCGAGGTGTTCGACGTCATGGCCTTTACCAGTTCCAGTAATACCCGCGGCATGGCAGCAGGTATCTCAAAGGCAACTATACCAACCATGGCAGGCATGGTGGTTTCCTTATCGGGTTTGTTTTTCAGCACTGCTTTACAGCGCCGCGTTAAATTCGAGATGCGTAATATAGCTGATACGATGACGCTCGGAGAGTAATAATGCCTAGAAAGTTAAACAAAGAACGAAACCAGGCCGAGGTCAATATGACACCGATGCTGGATATCGTTTTTATTATGCTGATATTTTTCATCGTTACGACAACCTTTATGCAGGAATTCGGTATGGATGTAACTCAACCCAACAACAATGAAGAGGAGAATCCTGATGACAACAACGCCAAGGCGATCGTTGTTCAGGTTTGTGCTAATGAACAGGTTTCTATCGATCAACGTCCGATTGATGTACGTTCCGTGCGTGCCAATGTTGAGAGAAAACTTGCAGAAGATCCCCTGTCCAGTGTGATCATTCAGACTGAAAAACAGGCACGAACCGGACTCATGATACAGGTCATGGATCAAGCCAGGGAAGCCAAGGCCAGTGTATCTTTGATGTCTATGACAAAGACTTGTACTGCATGAAGTGCAGGTGGGATATAGAGATTATTAATGAAGCATAAAGAAGAAATACTGGAAGAAGATTTGGAAGTCAATATGACACCAATGCTGGATATTGTTTTTATCATGTTGATCTTTTTTATTGTCACTGCTGTGTTTGTCAAGGAGTCAGGTGTTGATGTATTGCGACCGGAAGCCGAGACGACAGAACAGATAAAACGTGTTTCCATCCTCATTGGGATTACTGAAGATGGTAGGGTCTGGATCGATAAACAGGAACTTAAACTGGAGGATGTCCGTGCAGTTGTAGAGAAACTGTATCAGGAAAGCCCTAAAGGTAGAGTAGTGATACAAGCGGATACCCAATCCCAATCAGGTATTGTTGTTGCCATTATGGAGACACTGAATAGCTTAGGTGTGGAAGATGTATCAATTGCAACTCAACGAGGAAGTTAGTTATGGTTAGGAAGATTTTAGGTTCAATGTTAGCTGCACTCATTACCGTTGGTCTGTTTCTATTGATGCATTATTTAATCATACCGGCAGATAAAGTGCCCACTGAAATGGTGTCACAGCCAAGTATCAAGATCACACGGGCTGAACGTGATGAAAGTTCAGAAAGATCGGAAAGGAATAAACCGATACGGCCTGTACAAGAGAAGACTCCACCGCCACAGTTCATTAAGACAAGTATGCCAATCGTCAATCAAGGGCCTGTGATAAGTTATAAAAAACCAACCACCGGTATTGGTGGGCGGTTAGAGAAAGTCAAGGCACCAAGCAATCGTAGAGCAACGCCACTAGTACGTATTCCGCCTCAATATCCATCACGACCTTTGAGAAATAACATAGAGGGTTGGGTTCTGGTGGAATTCACGATTACCAAAACCGGAACGGTCGAAGATGTGGTTGTTGTTGATGGCGAACCTAACGGGGTATTCGATAGGAGCACAATACGCGCGATTCAACGTTGGAAATATCAACCAAAGGTCGTTGATGGTAAACCGATCCCTCAATACAACATGCAAGAATTGGTGACTTACAAGATTGAAGATTGAGAAATCTCTGATGCAGTGCGATTCTTTTTGTATAAGGATGTATCTCAGCACAACATTCAGAGGTACCTGCTGCAGAGGGAGGAGCAGCCAAATATTGATTACTTCGTGTAATTAATATTGTGAGCAAAGTAAAAGATATAAAAATAACATTTTACTTTGCACGCTCTGAATAAGTCAGGGAAAACTTATTCAGAGCACCTTTAACTGCAAATTGATAGGTAGTGAATGATGAACAATTATGTCAAGAAGAGTCTGAACATAGGTTTATTAACTACTGCTCTATTTACAGTATGGATTAATACTGAAATTATATTAATTACTGATATCTATGCGCAGAATAGTAGAGATAGAAAACCGAATTCACGACGTGCTAAAACATTGTCTGTATCGGCTTTCAAGCCTATCACGGATGCACAGGCAGCTATGGAGGCCAATGATTATGTCCAGGCTACTCAGATCCTAAACGAATTATTGACAACGAGAAAAAAAATCAAGCCATTTGATAGAGCAACAGCCTATCAGTTATTAGGGTACATATATATCAATCAGGAAGACTATCAACGTGCTACTAAGGCGTTTGAGCAGACATTATCACTGAATGTACTGGAAGAGGAACGAATGCACGAATTGCGTTACAGTATGATCCAATTGTATTTTTCCATAGAGCAATACGATAAGAGCATCGCAACACTGGAGGATTGGTTAAAACAGGAAATTGACCCCGATGCTCAGGCATTGATCTTGGCTGCGCAAATCTATGCAAATCTGGACAAGTTCAGCGAGGCAGTCAACTATAGTGAACGCGCCATCCGGCAACATAGAGAAAAGCATAGTGGTCAGCCAAAACAAGACTGGTATCGGCTAGCGCTGGCAATTTATCTGCACATGAAACGATATTCTGCTGCAAAATCTTTATTGGAAGAAATGATTACTTACTGGCCACTAAAATCTGAATATTATCAGCAACTGGCAGGAGTTTATTATGAGTTAGGTCTGGAAAGAGAGTCTTTTTCCATACAGACCCTGGCTTATAAGAATGGTCTGTTGACAAAAACTAATGATATTACCCGGCTGGCACAACTCTATCGTCTTTTTAATTATCCCTATAAGGCTGCGATCATATTAAAAACGGCATTAGCTAATCATGACATCGAGGAAAACAAGCAAAACTGGCAAGAGTTGGGTAATGCATGGCTACAATCGAGAGAATGGACAAATGCGACCCAATCACTGGAGAATGCAGCGGAATTGGCAACAGATGGCAAATTATGGTTGACCCTGTGCAAAACTTCTATCCAGGATGAAAATTGGCATGATTCAAAAAATAATTGTGTCAAAGCCATTGAAAAGGGAGGGCTGGAACTGGAGGAAGGTAATGCTTGGCAATTACTGGCACTAGCACGTTATGAGACCAATGAAAAAGATGAAGCAATCAAAGCTTTTAAGAAATGCTCCAGGTATGAAGCAACGGCGTCAGTGTGTCAGCAATGGACCATGGAAATCGTGAAGCAAAAAGAAAAGGAAATGGAAGATGCCAAACAAATGAGACTGGCGGAAATAGAGTTGGAGCGACGCAGGCAGGAACAGCATGACAGGATGAGGCGTGCGCTAAGGGAGAAGTATTGATGAATATGATGATGAATCCGCAGTATAGCGAACATCAATATCACAGTTATCTATACACACTTTACTTATCGTTATTGTTGCTGGTTTCCTGTATGGAGACAAGTATAAAGCCGGAACCGGATTTACTGATCGTATCATTAATCGACTTGTTATCCTCCCCGGCTAAATATGATGGTCGGAAGGTTCAGGTAAAAGGTTATTTATTGAATGGGCATTTATATTTAAGTAAAGATCACGCATTGGTATCACATGATATAGCGTTGTCTGTTCCTTTCATCGAGCCTACTGAAAATGGAAAGATGATCCTGAGTTGTAATGATGCCTACAGTTCCGTAGAAGGCGTTTTTATGATCAGGGGGAGTTCATGGAAAAACGGAACCGGTGTGATTGATTTGGTTGAAAAGGTAAGCCTGTTCAAACCGTCATTGGAGACTTGCTGGGAAAAATGAAAAATATTTCTCTATCCATTTACCTGTATGCAAGTCCTTATATTATTAAATATTTATCAGATAATTTTATGCATTATATTTCCCATGCCATATATAGGTTTCTCTCCTATAATTATTTATATAGCTGTGTTATTCGGTAAATCGATTCTCAACAGCAAGTATGATAAATAAGGTGGTTCTTAATGACGGAACTATCAGAGAATGAAACAGCTTTACTGGAATACGATACTGTTCTCTATGAACAGTTACAGATATCCAGAAGCACAATTGATTGTATATTGCATAGAATACAAAACGAATTATCATCCAGTCATACTTTAATTAATTTAGCAAATAAGGACAATATTGATAAGAAAACTAAATCAGAAATTTATCACCGCACTCGATCTTCCTATAAAAATATGCTGACTCTGTGTGCCAGGTATGAACTGTTTTCCAGCATCATTAATGAGCCTCTTAATAAAGAAAACATATCTGTCCAATTTATCATTGAGAAAATTATAGAAGAAAACCAAAATCTTATCTTTGATAAAAAAATCAAAATCCTGATAGATCTGCCTGTCAATGCCTATCTTGATTTGGACAAGGATA
>JANQEY010000063.1 GCA_028278125.1 bacterium
TCAATTCCAGAAAATATTATTCTTGAAGTAAAATGCAAGCACCAAAAGGTTTTTCCACTAAATGATTTAGTAACGAACTGATTAATATTTGTCTCTTAAAGATTTCTGGAGTTTAAAAGATATCTTGATCCTATAAAAACTCGATAGTATTTTTAATCAGCCATCAGGTGCACGCAGTCTATTAACTGTCCCCCCACAGTTACAAGATTCTTGAACTTGGTGGCTACTATTTTTATATCCGATTACATTTGTCCCTCGTTTTTTACCTCTTTCCCTTTATTTATTGTTACCGCCTGTTACAGTGACTATTTTCCCACCACACGAGTGTAAAGGGGAGGACTCGGATTTGAGCAAAGAGGTAGCTGTATTTGGTGGAGGTAACTGGAATCCTGGTGATCCGGAATGGTTGCTAGCCGAAGAGATTGGAAGACTGTTTGCAACTAACGGTTTTGTAGTATTTACCGGTGGTTATGGTGGAGCGATGGAGGCCGTGAGCAAGGGTGCCGTTGAATCAGGAGGCAAAACTTTCGCTTACCTGAATTCTTCCCCCGATCATAGAAAACCAAATAGCTACGTTAACGACTTTGAAGTTGCCGATGATTACCAGGCCAGGCTGGCATCATTGCTGCGTATCGAGAATGCGATAGCGTTACCGGGAAGTAGCGGTACTTTAGCAGAAATAGCCGGATCACTGGCACTTTTAGCCCGCAAACCAGGCCGTCACCTGGCTCTTCAAGAACCATATTGGAAAGAACTGATTCAACCATTGCTCATCAGTTTGAAACTTGAAAGATACCTGGACAGCAGGATTTCATGGTTTACAGGAATAGACGACCTGAAAAATTGGATTTCGAAGCTGTGATATAGAAGGAATTTAATTGAATCGGACAATAAAGATATTATTCCTTTCAATAGCACTAACTTTGTGTCTCTTTGGCATTATGGCGGGTTGCCAGACTGACCGGGAACCGGATATCAGGATTCTTGTTTCTGCAAACACTAACGGGATATTTGAACCTTGCGACTGTGAAGTTGGACCGATAGGTGGACTTGCTAAACGTGCGACACTGATGAACAAGCTGGATCCGGACAGATCAGCGTTAAGAATAGATGTGGGTGGAATAACTGATGAGCTGACAGATCCGAAGATACTGAGTTCAGTTCTTGAGGCGTCCAGCAGGCTTGAATATGATGCCGTTGTTCCAGGTGCCTGTGACGAAAAACTTGCGATGCTGGCAAAATTTAAACACGATACCCGGTGGTTTTTTTCTTCTCAGCCGGTGATTATAAATGTTAATGAATTTAAAATTAAAGTGATTGCATTCAGCAATCTTTGGATTGATAGTGATAGTTCTCATGTTAAAACGATAGAAAATAATAATATAGATAATCTATCAGGCGTGAATTCCAAGAATGATCATGATTTAACTATCTGGTTAACATTCCTTGATGATGTTCAGCTTTTGGCTTTAATTGACCATTTGCCGGCTCCGGATTTTATCCTTGCAGGTGGAACTGATTTAATCGCGCCCGGACCTGAAGAAATGAAAGGTGTTCCAGTATATCGTCCGAGTACAGACGGGATTGATATTGTAGAGATATCTGTGGTGAGGTCACCTGCTCAAGAGTGGGAGATAATACCTGCCTGGCATGAGGTACACCAGGATCTTAGGGAACACCTGGAAATAAAAGAGATACTTGATATCGCTTACTCACTTAACCAGTAATTTGTTGGTGATTTGAATGATAATGAATAAGCAATTAAAATATTATTCAGGAATTATTGTCGCGGTGATAATTGTGGTTGTCGTCGCTGCTTTGGTATATGTCGGTGGTGAAAGAGGTAACGCTGGTGCTGAGGGTGATTTAATCTTTACTGTGCCAACGGGCGCATCAGCCTGGAGTATTGCTTTTCAACTTCGTGATGAAGGTTTGATAAACAGCCCTAAAAGGTTTGTTTATCATTTACGTTTCAGAAGGCTGACGGATAAAATGCGTTCAGGTACCTACAAAATTCCCCGGTCAGCTTCAATGTCTGCAATAGCGACACATTTAAGCAGCGGTGTGGAAGCGATGGCCACGGTGACTTTCCCTGAAGGGTGGACGTCGAGACAGATGGCAGGCGAATTGAATAAATTGGGAATTTGCGATAGCCTTGAATTTGTTAGAACTCTTTCAGATAGTTCGTTAAAAGCTGAAACAGGTTTTAACGTTGAAAGTTTCGAAGGATTTCTTTTTCCCGAGACTTATAAATTCAGGTATATTGAAGATCCGTTGGTTATCATCCAAGAAATGGTAAATGTGTTCAGAGCACGTGTCGGTCAAGATTGGATAAATAATGCTAAGAACCACGATCTGGGCCTTGCCGGTGTTGTTACCCTGGCCAGTATTGTCCAGGGTGAATACCAGCTTGAAAGTGAGGCGCCGGATATCGCTGCATTGTACAGTAACCGTCTGGCTCGGAACATGAAACTCCAGGCTGATCCAACAATCCAGTATATACTTCCCGAGGGACCACGTCGGTTATTGTTAAAAGATTTGAAGATTGATTCCCCATATAACACTTATAAGTATAAGGGATTACCCCCGGGCCCGATTGGTAACCCGGGATTGGTTGCGCTGAACGCTGCTTTGAATCCGCCGGAACGTCCCTGGATATTTATGGTAGCAACAGGAGACGGGGGACATGCTTTTACAGAAAACTACCAGGATCACCAGCGAGAGAAAGCAAAGTTTGACAGGTACCGCCGTCAGGTTGCGAGAGAAAAACGGATGAATGGAAATAATAAGTAATGAAACAGTTTGTTGATCCATTAATCGGACTTAATAATGCACAGGCTGATGCTGTAAAGTCTACAGAGGGTCCTGTCCTTGTCCTTGCCGGGGCAGGCAGCGGGAAAACGAGGGTTCTTGCTCATAGAATAGCCTATATCGTCAGTGAAAAACTTGCCAGGCCCTGGCAGGTACTGGCGGTTACTTTTACCAACAAAGCTGCCGGTGAATTAAAAGAGAGAGTGGCAGCTATTACTCCAGATGGCGATGAAGTTGCCGCCGGGACTTTTCACTCCATCTGCCTCAGGCTCCTTCGACGCGAAACAAAAGCGCTAAATTATCCCAGGGATTTTTCCATTTATGATGAATCGGATTCCCTTCGACTTGTGAAGATGATATTAAAGGAAAAAGGTGAGGATCGAATTCGGCCAAGAACAGCGCGAACAGTTATCAGCAGGTTGAAAAACGACCTTGTTTCTCCGAAGGTTTATTCTGAAACAGCTTCAATTCCACGCGATAAATTCTTTTCCGAAGTCTATAGCGAGTATGAAGATCGCCTGAACCGCAACGCTGCAATGGATTTTGACGATCTTTTGATCAAGCCCCTTGATCTATTTAAACGTTACCCGGCTGTGCTTGCGAAATGGCGTGAGAGATGGCGCTATCTTCACGTGGATGAATATCAGGATACGAATCTAGTTCAGTTTGAACTGCTGAAACTTCTTGGCGGCAGCAAACCGAACCTCTTTGTTGTCGGTGACGATGACCAGTCAATCTACGGCTGGCGCGGTGCAAGAGTTGAAAACATCTTCAACTTCAGGGATATTTTTAAGGGTACAAAGGTTTTCAGGCTGGAACAGAATTACCGCAGTACTCAGCCTATCCTTGATTTGGCACATTCGGTCGTCTCGAAAAGCAACAAACGTGAGGAAAAGAAACTCTGGACGGAACGTGGCGGAGGGGATACGCCCGAAGTAGTCAGGGTTCCAACGGACATGGATGAGGCGCGGGAAGTTGTGGATCGTATCTCCCGTGGGGTGATGAGTGGAAAAAGAAGATTGTCGGATTATGCCATCCTCTACCGTACGAACGCTCAGTCGCGGTTATTTGAAGATGCATTACGCGGCAGGAGATTGCCTTACCAGGTAATCGGATCGCTACGATTTTATGATCGCAAGGAAGTGAGGGATGCTCTAGCGTATTTTAAGCTGTGCCTGAATCCACGAGATGATGTTTCGCTACGACGCATAATCGGGGAACCACCACGTGGAATAGGACAGACAACGCTGGACAGGTTAATCACCTGGGCAAACAGTGAGCAGAAATCGATGGTTGAAGCCCTGCAAAACGCGGAATCTGTCGAAGGTTTGAACTCCAGGGCAATCAATTCATGCAAAAAGTTCGGCGACCAGTTACAGGGTTGGAGTAAAGAGATTGGTAAAATGGACCTGACCGAATGGTCGCAGATGGTTCTCGACGAATCGGGGTATATTGAACGTTTGGAGAAAAGCGATAATTTCGAAGATGCCACCCGTTTGGATAATATCCAGGAATTGATAGGGAGTATAGCTGAGTACAGCGAACATATGGATGAGGAAGAGGGATCATTATCAGATTTCCTTGAGCAGGTTGCACTGGCGACTGATATTGACCGTTATGATCCAAACGCCGACAGTGTCCGTTTAATGACTATCCATTCAGCTAAAGGTCTTGAATTTCCCGTTGTTTTGGTCACAGGTTTGGAAAAGGGTTTATTTCCGCTTGAAAATGGGCTTGAAGAGGATCATGACAGGGACGAAGAGCGGCGTCTGTTTTACGTTGCCGTTACACGTGCTGAAGATTCTATTGTCTTAACCCTGGCAGGGCAGAGAAGGTTATGGGGACAGCTGAACAGTTGCGAACCCAGCCAGTTTTTATTTGAACTGGAAGACACGAAGCTAAAAGGACTGAAATCTATACTGTATGTTCATCACAGGGATAATTTCAGGTACAGGGATCTGTTCGATGATGAAAAACCGGCATCAAGAGTAAAATCAAACAACGTTTTACATGGTAGAAATGATAATAAAAGTGATTCCGGTTATATTCGCAGGCAAAAAAGAACAACGTCTTCAAGAATTGACACGACTGAAATTCCTGCTCTGCGGGTTGGGGATCTTGTTAACCATAAAGTATTCGGAAGCGGAATAGTCGTCCGTACTCAAAAATACGCTAAAAACGATCTAAAGGTCAGCATAGAATTCGACGATGGTGTTCATCATCTGTTACAAAGCAAAGCCAAGTTGCAGCCTGTGAAGGATATCTAATTGTCAGGATAACCATGACTAAGAATAAAAAGCTGATTATCAGTTTATTAGTGATTGTAAGTTTAGTTGGTGTAATTGTCTGCCCGGTATTTGCACAGTCTGTCTTTTCCCAACGGGATTTTGATTATGCTGTGAAATTGTATAATGATGGATACTACGACCTTGCCGCTAAAGCCTTTGAAAAATATATCGTTGCTTTCCCGGATAATAATAACATAGTAGAAGCAAACTGGTTGTATGCTGAATCAAGGTACGCAAACGAGGAATATCAAAAAGCATTATCTGGCTACAAAAATATTATCCTCGAATTTCCTTCCTCAAATAGATCAAAAGCATCACTGATAAAAATCGCGGATTGTCACGAAAACCTTGAAGATTTCGAAA
>JANQEY010000081.1 GCA_028278125.1 bacterium
CATCGATATCGTCGTTCTCAACAAAATCGTTATGGCATTTCTTTATAAATGGATCACAGTTCAGGAAGACCAATTCGGCATGGTAGGCGTCGGTAGCCGCTTCTTGACCATTGTCCTCGAAACGATTCCCGTAATATGATTCGGAAACTCCTATAGTTTGGTCACTTGATCCAAGGTACATTCCGCCCAGCGAATTGTCATAGATGTCATTTTTTTTGAAATTTGTGAATGTAGAACTCAAGAACAGGAGACCATAATCGTTGTTGTCAATATCACAATCAACGAGACCATCGGTTGAACTTACACTACTGGCACGAAAACCATATTCGCAATGATGTATTCTAGAAACTTCAAGATTAAGATCTGCGTTGTGGACCCAAATCCCCTGGTCAGCATCCCTGATTTCAGCATCTTTTATACTGGCTTCAGAATTGGCTTCTAAATCTATACCGTACCAGCGATTTTCAGAATCATAAGCACGGAATATTGTTTTATAGCCATTCGAACCATCAACGGTTAAGGTACCAAGCACACTAAATTCAACATCTTCGAGAAACTCAAGAATTATGTCACGACTGGTCGAAGGGTATATTTCTAATTCCTCTCCACCGAGAATCTTGCTTATAGCGACGACTCTGTAAGGTGAATCGAGTTCCACAAATTCCGCGTCCGGGCCTTCAATATCTCCAGCGATTGCCACATAATAAGGATCAGCACCTGGCCCGCCATAAGCCCCGATATCACTGTCACCATGACTATGGTTATTAATAACAGGATTATCGATATCTGGATCGCCAGCATGGAGACAGGGTGAATCCCAGTTTAAATGGTAATCCATATCTTCAGGGTTAGCAACATCGTCATATTCGATTACAATTTCAGGATCGACGTTGAGGCAATTAGAAAGATTTGTTCCAGCATTATACCTGTCATCGTTTTCTTCATCATAGATATCGCAGTATTCTGCAGTACCTGTCCAGTTTAAACGACGTATGCCATAATCATCCTCACCACTACCCCAGTTATAGATAAGATTATTTATAAAATCAGGTTCGTCTTCACCTGCAGTCCAATTATCTATGATAACTCCACTCCCACCGGAGTTAGCAATGGTATTATTGACAAAGTTTGGAGCTTCAGTCATCACGACCGCATCACCAGAGCAATTTACGATGAGATTATTAGAAATAATTACATTTGGAAGACCATAGGACTCAATGCCTCTTCCTTCAATATCAAAAACAATATTATTTGTTATCACATTTGCCCATGCTGGGGGATCAGTAACACCATCCCTGAGGTTTTTTAATGACAAGCCGTTTGAACAGTCATATACGGTATTATTATCTGCCATGATGCAGACATTCGAGAATGAACCGTTTGAGCCAAACGCAAATACATTATCAGCAGTATTTTCAATTTCGGTAAAATTACAATTATCAAAACTTATCCTCGCATATGCATATCCTTCAACAGCAGCGATACCAGTATATCCACCATACTCAAAAATGCAGTGTGCGAATTCACCAACAGCCCTACCTTCCTCTGTATCAGCATCGCCTTCGAAATATATCTGACCCCAGTAATCTGCAAGGTCAGGATTTGTTTCCTCTGTAGTGAAGAGGATTTCGTTACCGAGCTCTCCTTCGGCAGTCAGAGTAACACCTGCATCAACTACTAAAGAAAAATTACCCATAAAACGAATTTCAGTTTCAGGTAAAATTTCCAAATCATCTAACACATTTATAGTATTTCCTTGACTAGGATCAATTTCCACATATGCTTCATTTTGGTCATCACCAAGGATCAGGTCATCTCCAGTATCTAAATCTTCATCAATAATCCTTTGTGCAAAGGCGATTGAGACAATGCCAAACAGGAGCACAAACACGAATAAGCTATTTCTTTTAAACATTATTAACTCCTAACTTAAAAATGTCAATCAAGCCACTATGTCTTGATTGTGGATAACTGTGCGGGTCGAGCGGCAAACTTGCGCCCGCACGGTTTTTTCTTAACATTTCAATAACTACTTCAGAAATACCACACGCTTTCTTATTACCTCCTTTCCTGCGTGCAATTCGATAAAGTAAATACCTGACGCCAAATCTTTACCTGAATGGGATAATGTGTGAAAACCGGTAGTTAAAGTTTTGCTCAGAGTTTTAACAGTTTGACCTAATAAGTTATATACCTTTAAGCTTATCTCAGAATTTGTCGGCAAGTAGAAATATATTTTTTGCATTGAGTTAAAAGGATTTGGGTAGATTCCAATTAAGGTGAATTCGGTAGGTAAAGAAATAATTTCATCTTCAACGGTTACCGGGTAATCATACACTTCTCCCCAAGGTCCGCCCCACAATCCGATATCATTTCTACTTCCATCGATGTCATCATAAACCGGATCGGGATTTCCAGCATCTATCAGTAGTGAATTCGCATAGAGGTGATACAACGTGTCAGCAAATAAGGGATCAACGAACAGGTTTGTGCTGTCAAGAAAACAGTTAACATTTGAGGAGTCATTATCATAAAATACATTATATTGCACATCGACTTCTGTTGAATCTCTATCAATAATAACTATCGGGGTAAAACAATTTGTGAATACATTATTGATAACCTGTGGGTGATTTTCTGTAATTTCTTGAACGTGTCTGAACCTGATACCATAATTAAGATTGACAAAAATATTATTGGCAATTGTATCTATGGAAGAATAGGTAGAAATCCCATTTCCCAATCCCGATATTTCCCCATAAAATATATTGTTTTCAATCTTGGTTGATGACCAGTTTACTGTACCCACGCTGACATATTCTGTTCGATAAAACACATTATTCCTGATTTCGCAGGTACTATACAAATCAACATTAATACTTTTTGTTCTTTCAAAATATGAATCCTCGACGACCACATATGAATTATTCATACCGAGAGGACGAACTTCTGGATGTGGCATACTGTTAATAAAGGTGGAATTTTTTACATGTATAAATGTAGTATCATTGGCATAGATACATGAAGAACCCATATCCTCATCACTAAAATTGAAAAAAAGTTGATTGCAGTAAACGCTGCTATGTCGTTTTCCTGCAATTCCAGCTAATAGATAATTATTAAACAAGGAGTTATTGATCATTGAAACTGAAAAGGAATCTGTTAATATACCATGCTGAGCATATTGATTGTTGATATAAGAAAAATATGAAGTGTCGGGAGAATTTACAATTCTGATACCACCCCAACCACCAATTACCGCTTCCTCTTCAACCATCGTAAACCAGATTGAATCTTCTTCCGTCCCTTCCGCCATCAGGGTTCCGTAACAAGTCAGGCGCAATCGTTGGTTAACAACTTCTACATACCTGAACTGTAGCTCGCATCCCGGTTCTATGATCAGGCTGTCGCCATTGGGGACGATTATATCCGTTACAACATAGTAAGGTGACATGTCAGCAGTAAGAGTGCCGGTAACTATTCCGTCGAGAACAGTCCGCGTATCCGTCCCGACAAAAACCTCAGCGGAGTCTGACTGTCCAAGCCCATCTTCGACTACAACTTGGAACGAGAAAGCTTCTTGGTCTTCAGGGACTAGCCCGGAAACAGAGGTTGTGTCGCCAACCCAGTCAAGTTCATCCTCCTGCATCCAGAACGGCAGGTCTGGAAATGTGATTTCCAAGGGACCATTATCGTCAGTAGCTGTGACTTCATAGTAAAACGGTTGACCTGTCTGCTGGATGGGTGGTTGAGGAGCGATTATTGTTGGTGGATTATCTATCGACTGATCGTAGAAGTAGCAGCCAATATCCGCGCGGGTGCCATCGGGATCGTCCGGGCTTTCCGGATCACCGGCATCTATACATGGCGAATTAGCCTGGAGGTGATAGTCAAACGGATTACCTCCGCAAAGCTGTGGATTTGCTACTAAGTTGGTTTCATTAAGTTCATCGTAGTTATTACGAATAATTTCCGGAATTTCGTAAAAAAGGTTATAGTGTGTAGTTGTTGAAATATTTACATCAGAATTAATCCATATTCCAATTGACTCGTAACCTGGTGTGCCAAGGAAAATATTATTGCGAATAACGGTATTTTCATCAACTTGAACCCCGCTTCTGTCACCAAATACAATGGTATTATTTATTATGGTAACATCATTATTGTTATTAAACGAGCTTATACCACCACCAGGAGTGGTAATCAAGTTGTATGAAATTACGCATTCTGTACCAGAGTTTACATTTATTGTATAGTCCCCACCCTCATCCCAGAAGATATAATTTTTCAGAATTTCTACAAAGCCACATTCATTTACCGAAAGGCCACGTAATAAGTTGTTCTCAATATGGGCATCGCAATAATGAAGCCCGCAACCGCCGCCAATGTTGTCATGAATATTAAAATCACCATAGTAAATATCTAAAACTATATCTATTTCATTATCGAAAATTTCTGCCCCGGGTACTTCCCAAAGATTAATTTCGCTGATTCTATTTCCAAAGACTGGGCTGATCTCAGCCCATCCTACATCCCAATTGATTTCACCTGTATTCTCAGTGAACACATGAGGACCACCATACCTGCTTGCGATTCTACCATGCTCATTCTCCCCGGTATAGATAAATTCACAGTTCTGGACTGTATCAGCAGATTCCCGGGTTAACATTCCTTTCCTGTTAAAGTGAAGCCGTGAATGACGAAGCACTACTGATGAGGAGTATTCCACATTTATCAGCGAGTCAGTCGAATCAACTACACAATATTCCAGTTGCAGGCGCATTCCCTCGAAATCATCTTCCGCACTGAATCCTCGGAAGGTTGAATCACTACTTAGGAAATAGATGGAGTCCTCTTCGGTGCCTAAGGCTTCAAGAGTACCGTGAACGTTGAACACAAACCTGTTCTCATCCTGGCTCGGGAATTCAATCGTTACACCGGGTTCGATAAAAAGTATACTGTCAACCGGAATTAGGAGATCACCGGTTACTATATATGGACTGCCTTCAAGGTTCCAGATACCGGATACTTCACCGCTGACTTCTGTTTGAGCTCGGAGGTCTAGGCATGGGAACATAAGGATAATTAACAGAACCAGATGAGGAGAAATAGTAGACAACTTTTTCTTCAACCGGACCAGGATATTCCTGAGTTCAAAATTCACTGATCAGTCCCTCCGGTAAATTACTCTTCCTGTTCGATTTTCCAAATTGAAAACATTTGTACGTTTATTTGTCTAAGTTCATACGATTATTTAACAAGCACCACGCGTACTCTTCTAACCTCCTTTCCTGCATGGATTTCAAGGAAATACATACCCGATGAAAATTCATTGGCGTGGTATGTCAGTTTATGATACCCTGCTTCTACAACAGGATATTGCCTTTGATATACAATTTGCCCCATAACATTGTATATCTTAAGAAATAGCACTGATCGTTGGGGTAAAGCTACATGAATACTTTGTGTAGAATTGAAAGGATTCGGGTAGGGCGAGAAAACATTCAGAGTAGATGGGAGTTCATGCGGAGTTTCCTGCACCCAAAGAGGATATTCATACGATTCACCATATGGTCCACCCCATAATCCTATATCATTCCTTGTGCCGTCAATATCGTTATAGTATTGATCTGGATGACCAGCATTTATCAATGGAGAAGAGTCATATAGGTGGTAGAGTGTATCAGCGAAGCCGGGATCACAGACAATGTTTGTTGAATCCAAAGGTACACCAATTGTCGGTTCGTCAACATCCCAGAAAATGTTATATTCCGTTTGGTATTCACGATTCGGATTCAATTCAGATTGAATTCCGGTGCTGCAGGCGATAAACACATTATTACGGATAACAGGACTGGATTCAAAATCTTCTTCCCAGTCGCGTAAAAACAGGCCTTCGTTAAAATTGTAAAAGACGTTATTTACAATTGAATCTGATAACGATGCAGTTGCAACTACTGTTGTTGTGTCTCGGCTATATCCTATAAACAAGTTGTTAAAAATATCAAACCTTGAGTAATTAGCCACACTTATTTCCCATCTCTCAATGGTACAATAAAATACATTTCTCGTTAATTGTGCATTCCCCCCCCAGTTGACGTTAATTCCTCTTGTGCCAAGAATAGTGTTTCCGTGAACAAATGAATGTTCACCACTTAATCCCATTGCATATGATTGCGGATAAATCTCATAATCTTCAAAGATGTTATTTGTTATATTGGCAACCGTCTCGTTTCCAATAGTCACCATTGTTGCTGGACGATGATCGATCCCGAAAAAAAGGCAGCTGTCTATTGTTGCTTCTGCTTGACTTGTGATGGCTATTGCATTAGTGTATTGAGTTGGGGGGAACAGGCATTTTTTAATTATCGCTAAAGCAAAAGAATCCACGTAAATTGCGATTGCTCCATAATTCACTTCTACATGTTTAAAAGATGCTGTTGCCTGTTCACCTTGTATTAATAGATATTTCCATCCCCTTATTACAGCTTCATCATCCGCCATAGTAAACCAAATCGAATCCTCCTCGGTACCTTCAGCGATTAGTGTTCCATAACATGTTAAGCGTAACCGTTGATTTGCATCCTCTACATATCGAAACAGCAGCTCACATCCCGGCTCGATAACAAGGCTATCACCTTCTGGGACAACCAAGTCATGAACGACATAGTAGGGAGATAGTTCTACTGGAAGAATTCCGTTGATTTCGCCCTGAAGGATTGTATAGTCCCTAACTTCGACAAACACTTCAGACGTATCTGTCTGGCCTAATTCATCCTCAACCCAGACACCAAAACTGAGTATTCCCTCGTCGTCAGGCAGCATTCCTTCCACAACAGCACTGTCTGCCACCCAGTCCAAATCATCAGGATCAATCTCCCAGTGGTCTGGAATCCCCTCAAAATGAAACGTTAAGGGACCGTTATCATCGGTAGCGCGGGCAGTATAGCTGAAATTTCCCATCGACGTTCCGTAAAGGTAGTTTGGTGAGGTTAAAACAGGCGGATTATCTATTGATTGGTCATAATAGTAACATCCAATATCTGCACGGGTTCCGTCGGGATCGTCAGGGCTTTCCGGATCACCGGCGTCTATACAGGGTGAGTTAGCCTGGAGGTGATAGTCAAACGGATCACCACCACAAAATTGAGGATTGGCGGTGAAGTTGGTTTCATTCAGATCACCGCCATTTCGGACAAGTTCAAGAATATCGAAGAAGAGGTTGTAATGAGTTGTTGCTGATATGTCTCCCCATGTAACTATACCCGTAGAAACTTCTCCTGCGCCGATAAAGATATTGTTGAAGATTTCGCTCGATTCATGGAGTTTCACACCATCTTCACTAAAGACAATAGTGTTATTAAACAGGTTAACAGGCGGGTCGTTAAATGAACCAACTATCCCATCGCCAGGTCCGACAATCAGGTTACGCGTTATATTACATTCCGTATCAAAAATATGGATTACCCCATCCGGGTCAGTATCAACGATGGTATTATCGTGAATCTCAGCCCACTCACAGTTTTGAATCCATATGGACCGTAAATCATTATTCTCAATCCAGCTATTAGTTCCGATAAAATGAATACCCCCGATGGTGTTATCATGGACATCGCATAAAGCCTCATCCGCCCAGAATTGAACATCAATTTCGTTATCATAAACTTCAAGTAAACCTGGAATTCCAGATATTACTACCTTACTTATATCATTTCCGAATACCGGACAGATTTCAGCCCATCCGACATCCCAATTGATATCACCTGTATTCTCAGTAAACACATGAGGACCACCATACCTGCTTGCGATTCTACCATGCTCATTCTCCCCGGTATAGATAAATTCACAGCTCTGGACTGTATCAGCAGATTCCCGGGT
>JANQEY010000089.1 GCA_028278125.1 bacterium
AAAACAATGAGCATTACTGCCGGTGAATTGGCGAATTTGATAGACGCGAAACTGGTCGGCGATAGTCAGATTTCTATTGATGGTGTTGCACGTATTGAAAACGCTTCCCCAAACCAGGTAACCTTTATCGCAAACCGGAATTATTTGAAGTTCCTGGATACGACTGAAGCCGGAGCGGTGATCCTTAAAGATGTACCGGAGACAGAATCTGCAAAAGTCTTACTGATTTCAGATGAACCCTATATCTCTTTTCTGAAAGCTTTGAAGGTATTCCATCCTGATCCTCCAGCACCTGAACCGGGAATACATCCAACAGCTGTTGTATCACCCGACGCAAAACTTGGAGAAAATATTTCCATCGGTCCTCTTTGTGTTGTTGAAGAGGGTGCGAAGATTGGCGATAATACTCAGCTTCTTTCGCAGGTGTTTGTCGGTAGAAATGTCAAAATTGGAAATAACTGCAAGTTTTACAGCCATGTCAGCATCAGGGAAGAATGCAGGATCGGTGATCGTGTAATCCTGCAGAACGGTGTTGTGATTGGTGGCGATGGTTTCGGTTTTGCACCCCAGGACCAGGCTTATCTAAAGATTCCGCAAGTAGGAATTGTCATCATTGAAGATGATGTAGAAATTGGCGCGAATACAACAGTGGATCGTGCGACACTGGGTGAAACGATTATCAGGAAGGGTGTTAAACTCGATAACCTGGTGCAGGTTGCGCACAATGTAGAGATCGGTGAGAATACAGTAGTCGCTGCACAGACAGGTATTGCCGGCAGCTCAAAAATCGGTAAAAAAGTGATGATGGGTGGACAGGTTGGCATTTCAGGACACATCAAAATTAGTGACGGAGTAATGATAGCGGCGCAATCAGGCCTGCATAAAGATCCTGGCGAGGGTAATATAGTTGGTGGTTACCCGGCTAAAGACATCAGGCTCTGGCATAGAATTGAAGCAATTATAAATCGATTACCAGAGCTAGTAAAACGTGTACGTAAGCTGGAAAAAATGCTCGTAAAGTAAACCCAGGAGAAAATCACCTTGCTTGAAAATCAGAGAACGATAGGTAAAGAGGTATCATTAAAAGGTATTGGTCTTCATACGGGTGTCAAGGTTACGATGAGTTTCAAGCCGGCTCCTGTTAACACTGGATTATCGTTTGAAAGAACTGACCTTGAGGGTAATCCACAGATAAAGGCTGATATCGAACATGTAATTGATATATCACGTGGTACTACAATCGGTCAGAATGATGTTAAGGTCCATACCGTAGAGCATGTCCTCTCAGCATTGGCAGGATTGTCGATAGATAACTGTGTAATCGCGCTGGATAATATTGAACCACCGGTAATCGACGGCAGCGCACGTCCATTTGTTGATGCTCTCCTGGAATCCGGGATAGTTGAACAGGATGAACCGAAAACGTACCTCGAGATAAATAAAACACTCATCTACCATAATGAAGAGCAGGGAATAGACCTGGTAATCGTACCTTCAGATGAGTTCCGTGTCACCTACATGGTGGATTATAAAAATCCCGCACTCGGTACACAGTATACTTCGCTATACAGCCTTGAAGAAGAATATGTTACCGAGTTTTCTTCAGCGAGGACATTTGCATTCCTTAGTGAAGTTGAGATGCTGAAGGGCGAAGGATTGATCAAGGGTGGAACCCTGAATAATGCTGTTGTGATTGTCGACCGTGATGTTGATACGACCGAATTTGATCGTCTGCATAAACTGTTTGGGATAAAGAAAAAAGCGAAACTTGGAAAAACCGGTATCCTGGATGATATGCCGCTGAGGTTTTACAACGAACCCGTCCGCCATAAGGTAGTTGACCTGATAGGTGATCTAGCGTTGCTGGGTATACCGATCAAGGGCCATGTTATGGCGGCACGAGCCGGGCATGGGGCACATGTTGAGATGGTTCGCAAGATGAGGAAAATTTTCCAGACTCAACAGTTAACGAAAAAATACCAACGCCGTGAAACTACCAGTTATGTTTTTGATACAGCAGCAATAGAAAGAATACTGCCCCACAGATACCCATTCCTGTTGGTAGACAGAATTATTGAACTCATTCCGAACGAACGTGTTACCGGTATTAAAAATGTGACCATCAATGAACCGTTTTTCCAGGGACATTTCCCTGGTCACCCGATTATGCCGGGTGTTCTAATAATCGAAGCAATGGGACAGGTGGGGGGTGTCTTATTATTGAACACCGTGGATGAGCCGGAAAAACACCTGGTGTTCTTTACAGGCCTTGATAATGTTAAATGGCGTCGTCCGGTAATACCAGGAGATACGCTATATTTCAGGGTTGAACTGATATATTTCCGCCGGGGTATTTGCAAGATGAAGGGATCGGCGTTTGTAGGTGAAGAATTGGCGGCACAGGCTGAAATGCAGGCTGTCGTCCGCGAGAGGTAGGTATTATGGCTAATATCCATCCCACATCAATAGTTGGTTCAAATGCAAACCTTGGTGATAATGTCGAGATTTGTGCTTATGCGATAGTTGAGGATGGTGCTGTTGTTGGTGATAATAGTATAATTGGACCCCATGCACTGGTGACACAATGGGCCAGGGTAGGAAATGATGTAAAAATTCATAATGGTGCAGTTGTCGGCACTGATCCCCAGGATCTGAAGTTTGAGGGCGAAGATACTATACTTGAAGTAGGGGACAGGACGGTTATCCGTGAATTTGCCACCTTGAACAGGGGAACCAACGCTTCAGGAAAAACATCTATCGGTTCCGATTGCCTGATTATGGCTTATGCTCATGTCGCTCATGACTGTATACTTGGAAATCATGTTATCCAGGCTAATTCAGTAAACATGGGTGGTCATGTAGAAATTGGTGACTGGGTTATTCTTGGCGGGATGGTTGCGATACACCAGTTTGTCCGGATTGGTGCACATGTTATGGTGGGAGGAGGCTGGAGAGTTCCAAGCGACATACCACCATATGTATCTGCGGCGGGTGATCCGTTAACTTATAAGGGTGTAAACGCCATTGGCCTGAAAAGACGCGGGTTCAGCCAGGAAACTATGCATAAAATCCAGGACGCTTACCGGTTCATCTATAGAAAAGGTTTAAATATCAGCCAGGCGTTGGAGAAAATTGAAGCTGAAGTTGATCAGATTCCTGAGGTGCTAGAGATAGTATCGTTTATCAAAGCAAGGGAACTGCGTGGCTTGATGAAATGAATGAGACTGAATCACCGGATTTGGAAATTTCTCAGGGTGGTTATCTTTTAAAAGGACCTGATGGAACAGGTGAGAAACAGATGAACCTGGATTCCATCATGTTAAAATTAACTGAGACTGACAAAAGAACACGTGTTCGTATTTACCGATTTATCCCACCGGCAGTGTCATTAGGTTACCATCAGAAAAAGATTGATATTGATGAGGTAAGATGTAAAAAGAGTGGTTACGATATTGTCAGAAGGCCTACCGGGGGACGTGCGGTATTACATAAGGGAGATATTGTTTACAGTATTTCGATCGCTGCAGAAAATGTTAAAGAAGATGGTCCTTTGCACCGGGGTGTATATAACCTGGTCAGCCTGGCAATAATCAATGGTCTTCAGAACATTGGAATAGATGCCGAAGGGTCACAAGGATTAAAACTCAGTTCGTCAGAAAAAAAATCTGAATTACCCCGTCTCTGTTTCAGTAGCGCGACCAGGCATGAAGTTCAGATTGACGGCCGTAAGCTTGTCGGCAGCGCGCAACGTCGCGGTAACAACGCGGTTTTGCAGCACGGTTCACTCCTGGTTACGGATGAACATCTTGATATCGTCGACCTTCTGAAGGATATAGAGAAGGAACGACGAGAAACAGTCAGAAAGGTGCTTAGGCAGAGAACAATCAGCCTGTCTGAATCTGGTTTAACCGTAAATTGGGATGAGTTAATAGAGAGTTTGAATTTTTCGTTTTCAGAAGTGTTTAACTTGAGAAGAAAAAGCGATATCAAAACATTCTTTGATAATATTAAAGAATCGTAAGTTTTTTAACATTCAGAGGTGTATCACGTTAAAGTAAAAGGAGAAAAACATGCGTTTTGCATCCAGGATTTTACTTTGTGTTGTATTTCTTTTATCAGCCAGTTCAGCATGGGCGCTTGTGGGTGTAGGCATCGGTCTACACGGTGGTATGGACATGACAACCATCGACAGCAAAGAATATTCATTTAAACTGCCGGGTGATGATGCCGGTTGGACGGAATCAAAACTGGTACGTGAAGAATCTGAACAACCATACAATTTCGGAATAGACCTGACCGTAAATACACTGCCATTCATAGACTTTATGGTGACAGCCGATTTTGCTGCGGCAAGGTACGATGTCTCCTTCGAACCTCCTGAAATCTCTGGTCAACCTACTGTATCTAAGACCATTACTTATAACAGGATTGCGGCAGACGTTACAGTACTTTATAAACTTATCCAGATGCCTCCGATGTTAAAGACCTTTACGGTTTACCTGGGTGCCGGCCTGGGGATGCACTATTACCTTCCTATCTTTACCGAACAAACGGTCAGAGACAATATTAATTCAGCAAGTGAGGATGTTGATCTTGAAGATATTGCCGCAGATACAGAATCGAAATTCGGTTTGCACTTTCTCGCTGGGCTAAAGTTTAAACCACCGGTGATACCTTTTGCGGTCAATGTCAGGGCAAAATATTATATCGTTCCTGATCAAGCGGAAGATACACCCGACAGCTACCTGAACTTTACCGGTGGCTTGTCTTTCGAGTTGTAAACAAACAATTTGAATAGCTGAAACAAAACATATTCAGCAGGAGTATTAAATGTGATTTGTATCTTCATCAATCGGAATAATGAATCACATTGTAAAAACAGACCTGGTCTAATTTGTATATATCTATTAATAACAACGAACTGGAATTTCACGGGATACAATGAGTACGTTTTTTGGATTTGTAATAGCCATAGGCATTGTAATATTTGTCCATGAACTTGGTCACTTTTTAGCTGCGCGACTGGTTGGCGCACGTGTAGAGGTATTCTCCATCGGCTTCCCACCCCGGATCGCGAGCTTTACACGTGGAGACACTGAATACAAAATCGGTTTGATACCGATCGGTGGCTATGTCAAAATTGCCGGTATGATAGATGAATCGATGGATGATTCCGGCTTAACGGGTGCTCCTGACGAGTTCATGTCAAAAAGTTATCCCGCAAAAGTATTTATGCTGTCAGCCGGGGTGCTGATGAACTTTATCCTCGGTTTTATTCTCAGCACCTTTCTTGCCCTTGTTGAAGGTGAACCAAAGTATGATCCGAGCGCAACTATCGGTAGTATAGCTGAAGGATACCCGGCGCAGCAGGCTGGAATAGTAGCCGGTGACAGGATAATTGAAATTAATGACAAGCCGATAGCTTCATGGCTGGATATGACAGACATTATCTATGATAATCCGGCTGAAACACTGGACGTCAAATGGCTGCATGGGACTGATACCTTGCAGGCATTAATTCAAACACGAGTCGAAATAAGGAACCGTGAAGGTGAAAATATAGCAGTTGGCCTTATCGGTGTCGGATCGAACACAACTCTGGAGAAAGTAGGATTTTTCCGTGCAGTAGCGCATGGTGGTGCATTGACAGCTTTTTATGTCCAGGGCAGTATAGACTTTTTCATCCGCCTGTTCACTGGTCGCGCGTCAATTAAAGAAGTAGCCGGGCCTGTTGGAATTGTTAAAATCTCAGGAGAGGCAATTCGAGCAGGATGGAGTGTGTATACGGCATTTATCGCATTTATAAGTATTGCGATTGGATTCTTCAATATACTGCCGATTCCTGTTCTTGACGGTGGTCACCTGGTGATGGTTACTATTGAAGCTTTCAGGCGGAAACCGATTTCCACACGAGTAAAGATTATTGTTCAGCAGGTGGGACTGGCTTTAATTCTCCTGTTCTTCATAGCAGTCACCTATAACGATTTTCTCAGGATATTCAAACGTGATGAGGCACCGAAAGTAGAGGTAATTGAAGAGAACAATTCAGATGATCCTGTAATATCAGAAGAATAAATAATGGGACTTATGTCATTAATTAATAAAAACCGGTGCAATGGCACAAATTACATCAACACCAAAATGTTGTTGGTGTTTGTACTGATATTTTCCGTTTTATCTGCTCTGACAGGTTGTTCGTCAAGCAATCCACAACTAACAGGAGCGGTTGAAGAAAGAAAAGATCGATCCGGGATACAACCTGAGGAGAATGTCCAGGTTGATCCCAAGGTGGTAGATCATGTAATCCTTGGATCATTATATGAATCCCAGGGAGATTTTATCCGCGCGATCCATGAGTATAACCAGGCTTTACTGTATGACAGTAGTAATGCTGCCATTTACGAATCTTTGGCTGAAAACTACCTCGAGATAGGTGAGTGGGAGAGCGCGGGCAGGGTAATACAACGTGGTCTGAAGCAGGCGGGTGAAACCAGGCAGTTGCTTACTCTTCTTGGCGAGATCCAGTTTCAGCTGGACAAACTTGGTGACGCTCGTTTAACATTTCAATCCCTGGTTGATCAATATCCTGACGATCTCAATGGCTGGAATAATTTAGCTGCCCTCCATGTGCGACTGGGTAATCATCTTGAGGCAGTTGAATGTTACGACGAGGTATTACGTATAAACGGTCCCAAAATGGAAATCCTGGTTCGCCAGGCTACAATCCTGGGTCTAGCCAGGGAATATGAGCGGGCAATTTCGGTGTATGACCGTATGGCTGAGATGGAACCCGGCGATGACCTCATTCCCTTTACAATGGGTGGTCTTTTCCTTGAGTTGGGTGACACTACACGAGCGGATTCTGCATTTAAAGTCGCCGGAACCCTGGCACCTTATAAAAATCAATATTGGGAAATCAGGATCAGGCTGGCAATCATCAGCGATGATACAAGCAGGGCGTTAGAGTTATGTGAAGCGGCCCTGGAAAACATTCCTGATGATGTTGACATGCTTGGTTTTGTCGCTTCAGCTTATACTCATTACAAGGATTATGAGGAATCTGAAACGTTATTACTCAGGGCGGTCGAGCTTGATACAGTCGGTGTGGGGCAGTTGATAAGCCTTGGATTTCTCTATCATGAACTGAAGCGCTGGAATGACGCTGAGGAGATATACCGGTTAGGACTGGGTATTGAACCTGAAAATGCGTTACTGAATAATAATTACGCCTATTTTTTAGCTGAATCAGGACGTCAATCTCCAAGGGAGAATCAGCGTTTTGAAGAAGCTATGGCTTATATAGATATTGCCCTGGCGCAAGAGCCGGAGAATCCGTCTTTCCTGGATACAAAGGGGTGGCTGCTATATTTAACCGGTGACTTTGAACAGGCGATAATATTTCTCGAAATGGCAGCTGTAGC
>JANQEY010000139.1 GCA_028278125.1 bacterium
AATATTTTTGTCGTATGTTTTATACTTGGTATCCTCGCCCTGATCCTTACAAGGATTGTTGCCACAGGGGATAAATCCTTACCTGTATCAATTTATACAGTATTCCTGGCAGTTTTTTTTACCGGCCTGGTTTTTTATGGAACAACCGTAATGGGAATCAGCAACTTCGTTATTTTATTTCTCATTGCGCTGGTAATTCCCACCCTTGGTGAAATACTGGCACTAAAAATCGGATTTGTAGGCAGGTATAATTATTCTGATCAACTGGGTTTTAAACTTCCTGGTGGATTGCCCCTGGTTGTGGCGGTGATGTGGTCAGCTATCCTGATTGTCATTTACTGGTTTATCCTCGCAGTCTATCAATGGGGCTTCAATTATGGATTATTTTTACAACTCCGGGCACCCGGTTCTGAATCCGGATTGTTAGCCTGTGTTGTTTTTTCGTTATTGGCTGGGGTGATGTGCGTTATACTTGACCTCGTTCTCGATCCGGTAATGAAAGCGAAAGAATTCTGGAGCTGGAAATACAGGGGTGGATGGTACGGTGTTCCCTGGGCAAATTACATCGGCTGGTTCCTGACAGGATTCGCTGTGATATTCATTTTCTCGTTATTTATTGATCCATTCGCGCCGTTAATTGAAAATCCATTCAGCAGGCACGTACAGGGAATTTTCGTTTTGATTTATCCCGTGATGTTAATCGATCTCTCTATTACATCGATCCAGAGAAAAATATTTACCCCGGCACTCATTTGTATTCCCATTTCATTGGCAGGATGTTATGTTGCTGTTGAATTCTGGTTATCCTGAATTTGAGTTGGGATTTGTGACATTTTTTCACATGGTGTTTCGATGTGCTACAAACTATTGTTAACAAAATTGCACAAATCAAAAGGAAAATAAGATCTAAATAGTTTATAGTTAAATAGTTAAATGGAGATCAGGAAAATCGGCATAATGGTTGCTCAATTATAAACAACCGGCAGCCGTGAGTGAACAAATGGAGTGAACGTGAAGGGGGAAAACCTCGTATCTGTATAGTATTTCCCGCATGGACACCTTTGCGTCAAGGGATAAACTCCATTTAAAATTGTTGATCTTTTTAATCGGCAAAAAGGAGATTTGTCATGACCGATGCACCCAGGGAGGAAGAAAACAGCGTCAACGAAACTGCTGATCAACAACCGCAAGAATTTCAGGGGACGGAAGAAAATTCGATCGGGATAGGCGCAAAAATTATGGGCGTCTTCCTCGAGCCCGCCAAAACGATGAAAAGTATCGCTGATAAGCCTGACTGGCTGATTCCATGTATTATCCTTGTTATCTGTACACTTGTTTTCGTAGGTCTCAACGGTGAGGTCATCCGTGACACCCAGGTTGAACAGAACCTCGAACAGATGCAGGGACGTGTCGACAGTGGACAGATGTCGCAGGAACAGGTAGATATGTCAATCGAGCAGATGACTAAGTTCATGACGACGCCGATTATGATGGGTTTCGGTGTTCTGCAGGTGTTTTTCATCTCGCTCATTTTCACATTGATATATCTCTTTTTCGGAAACGTCATATTTGGCGGTAGCAAAAAGTTTAAACATTACTGGTCTCTGAACTGGTATACAGGATTGATAGGGGCTGTCGGAACCCTGATCGGTGCATTCCTGGTCATGTCATCCGGGGACATGGGAAGCGCAAATATAGGTTTAAATTTCCTGACCAGTGGAAATCCCGACGCATACATACATAAGCTGTTCAGCAAACTATCCGTATTCAGCCTCTGGTCAATGGTAGTGGCTGGAATAGGCTTGTCGGTATTCACAAATGTTTCACGAGGTAAAACCATTGCTACTGCAGTTGGACTTTTTGTAGCTGTTATGGTTGGAATTTCCTTTATCGGCTAAAACCCGGTAACGGGAAAAAGTGTAACCATTTTAAAGTTTAACTGTTCTAATAATCAGTTAATGGATTATAAACCGTGCCAGCGAGTCTGGACAGGGAGCAGGGGATAATGTCTCTACCGGTAAGAATCTTGTATTGTTGCTT
>JANQEY010000166.1 GCA_028278125.1 bacterium
TATCCTGACCTTACTACCCTGGATACAGTCGGTGAAAGTATTCGGAAGCGACCGATATGGGAATTTCGCATATGCAACAGCCCTGACACTGCGGCGCGACAACGGATATATATTAACGGTTCTACCCATGGAAATGAAAAAATCGGTACAGAAATTGCCATGTGGACTGCAAAGCATCTCCTGGCTAATTATAATTCCGATCCCGATGTTAAGACGATGGTTGACCGATCGGAATTTGTATTTCATCCCGTTATTAATCCTGATGGTTATTTACGGCACAGAAGAACGCTCGAAAACGGCAGAGATCCCAACAGGGCCTTTGGCTGGCAGGCAGGGGGGCCAGCAGCTTCGTACCCTTATGAGTGGCCCGAAATGCAATCATACCGGGACTGTATGATACGGGCACCTCTATTTCTGAATTTTGACTATCATTGCGGTATGGTTGGCCTTCTGAAACCATTTTTTGCTTCCATAGATGAGGACTTGGACAGAAAGGCTTACAGTGAATTGGCCAAGAGATATCCATTAAGCACCACAGAAGATGACTATTTCTCTCAATTCTATTCACGGAGTGGAGGAATATCCTGTGACTGCTCCTATGGGAAATGCGGTTCTATGGCATTTCTTCCTGAAGTGAGTCAACATAATCCACCGGCGTCCCAGATTGAATCGATCTGTGATTATAATATGGAGTGTATCTTTGAAGTTATTACAGAAATGCAAAAAGGCATCCGTGGCAGGGTTTTTGACGCAAAATCGGGAACACGACTCTATGCGAGGATTCAGGTAAAGGGTAGTCACTCTGCTGTTTTTACGCATCCGGTTTCAGGAGCCTATTTTAAGTATATACCCTCCCCCTCCGGCTCCTATGAAGTAACAGCCTTTGCAAACGGCTATAAACCAGTGACAAAAACTGTTCAGGCTGTTTCCGGTGGATTTGCCGACCTTGAATTTCCCCTGGAGTTTGACGCTGATCTGAAATATTCAGCACTTTCTGTTGATGCAATCCTAGCCTATAACAGCCCATCACACAGCGACATTTATAAATGCCTGGAAGCTCCTGACAGTAAGTCCTTCACTTTACAGGGAGGCTCTGACCCCAAAGGCCTAGTTAACCTTGATCTCGGGCCGACCACACCGGTTACTAACCAAAATGGTAATGACTTGACGGTTCATGCTACAAACAATTCAACCTATACTGTCAACGTCGCCTATGATATTGATGACATCGATGATAACGGAAATAAGCTTGGTACAGGCCAGGGAAAAACATCATTCGATCTTGAAAGCGCAGGTCTTGACTCCGCGAGATTTATTCAAATAAGTATCACAAGCGGCTCAGTGGCAATAGACGCAATTGAGGTTGAACCTCGGGAGATTGTAATAGGTATTCAGAGCGATAAGTTTGCATTACAGAATAATTTTCAGAACTATAAACCTAAAGTGTTATATGCTGTCGACAAAGCGGGCATTTCTCTTCAGACCTATATTCCGAAAGGGTCGTACGAGATCGCAATATACGATCTTACTGGAAGAAAGATATACACCTTGGCGAAAGGTGAGGTTAACATCTCAACTTCAAAATCATTCCACTGGA
>JANQEY010000175.1 GCA_028278125.1 bacterium
CAGCAAATAGCTGTTGACATGATATTGTTCTTTTTTATCGCCCAGATTATTGGGCAGGGGGATCAGGGCTTCATTGCCTTGCTGGCCTTGCACGCCTAAGGCCGCGCTCCATAAAATAATCGTTAAGATTAGTGATCTTTTCATCGCTTTACTTTTATTAGTTCGGTAATTTATTTTCTATGAGAACTACTTATCCCCTTCAGTAGTTGTTGCTCCGCCACCGGTACCTGTCGTTGGAGGTTGTGGCGGCCCCACCTGATCTTCCGTTTCTTGTGATACTTTTTGAACCGGATTTCCTTCGGAACAAGTACAACTCCATTCTATCAGATCGGATTGTAAATGGGCACTTAAGTTCACTCCCGGCAATCCCGCAGTAACAATTTTAAAGGATACCTTATAATCACTTACAGCGAGCCCCCCCGAATGGTGGACATATAGTTCCAGGTAATTCCCCGAGGGTTCGGGGTCACCATAGTTCAAATTGGAAAAGAGCCCTCCGATATTCATGTTTTCATCATTTCTCGGGGAATAGGTAATGGTCGGATACTGCATGGTACAGGGGTTTTGTCCACAATCAATGACTAAGGTTGAATTTCTCAGAATTTCTTCATCAAAAACCCGAATCCGACGATATACACCTCTTACCTGACCCATGGCTTTCATGATCATCATAGGCTCAATCCCTTCATCATCTGCTTCGAAGCTCAGGGAAACATTAATGAAATCGTGGTGTTTTTGTTTCGACTCCCCTAAAATCCCGTCATCCGTATGTTGTTTATGGTGCATCCCTTCTCCTTCTTCAATGGAAGCGACACATTTTGTCGTGCCTAGTGGGTCGATATAGTTTTTAGGGGAGCTGGCTACATATTCATATAAATTCAACCCGTCTTCGTATTGAACAGGATCTCTTTGAAGGAATCTTCCTGTTACAGGATCATAAAACCGCGCTCTGTAATAATATAGACCTGTTTCCTCTTCCAATCTTCTGGCCGTAAAGTAATAGGGGTTTTCGATCAATGATGTGGATAACGGATTCCACTGTCCATCATATATGAGCGGTTTGCCGTAGGCATCATATTCATAT
>JANQEY010000177.1 GCA_028278125.1 bacterium
GTGTATACTATAGATCAGCTAGACAGCACTGTCGTTCTCCCTGAATATTTTCACTATGATCCTTACGTCTCAGTTTCTGGTGATTCAGTTCTTTACTATAAAAATAATGGCTGGTTGACAATACCTGATCTGCTTGGTTACGGATCTTACGCAACTGGTGACACCCTGGAAATCATCCCGAACTACACATTGGCTCACGCACTGATAATTGTCATCGATACAAATGCCACAATAATCACTGAAGCCGGCACTTTCACTAATTGCTATGCTGTCCAGCAGGTTCATTCACCTGGTTCGGACGATCCGTTCCGGAAAGACCGGTATTATGCACCTGGTGTTGGCCTGGTCTATGAAGATGCATACTATGAACTTTCTGGACCCCGCTACACCCGCGAACTCATCTCATACCAGATTCACGAAGGATGAAAGGACAATAATATTATCATGAGTAATACTTTAGAATATCGCGAATTATTGCTTGTGGCACCATTATATCAAAGATATCCAGCATATCAGATTGATGATGCTCCTATTAAAGGAAAAAAAATAAAAGTCTGGTGTCCAACGTGTGAAGATGAGCATGATTTCGATCTTTTGCAGCCTGCATATCTGCCAGATTGTTTGACAGATGTAGATGATATCGATGAAACTGCGTTGCTAACAATTGAGTATGTTTGCAGTTGGTGCAGATATTTTAATCTTATATTCTACATAGCATTAGATGAAGAAGATAACACTTTCATGAAAATTGGTCAGTATCCACCATCATATAGTTTTTTACTTTTGAAATCTAAAGAGTTTAAAAAGAGACTAGGGAATGAGCTTTTCGAGGAATATAAAAGTGCCATATCATCATCTTCGCAAGGCTATAATATTGGCTCATTTATATATTTAAGAAGAATCTTCGAAAAGTTGATCGAATCAGCACATCAAGATGCAAAAAAAGGTGATAACTGGCGTGAAGAAGACTATAAACAATTGAAGACCGAAAAACGCATTAAGATGTTAAAATCATACCTACCACAGAAGCTTGTAGAATACCATGATATGTATTCTATACTTAGCGAAGCTATCCATCAACTAACAGAAGAAATGTGTGGTAAAATGCATCCCGTTCTAATTAAAGGTATTGACCTAATACTGGAAGAAAAAATCAGAGCAAAAAATCGAAAAGAACAGATAGAATCATTAGATAAAGAAATGAATAGGCTTCGTCGAGAAAAGAATGAAAGAAAAAATAAATCTAAGCAAGCTATATCAAAGGCTCAACTTACACGAGTTAAAAAATGAGGTATCATCATGTTACCTTCAACAGCTGAACAAATCCCATCCTGGTTCCACAATTCAAGAGTGAGATAACTATGGACAACCAGGAACAACTAGAACTCTTAAAAAGTAGTGTCAAAGAATGGAATCAATGGCGAAAAGCCAATCCAGGGATAAAAATAGATCTTGCTTATGCAGACCTGTCTGCCGCGAACCTATCCAGCGCAAACCTATCCGACGCGGACATCAGTGAATCGGACCTGACTGCCGCGAACCTATCCAACGCGAACATCAATTATGCGAGACTATGGGGCGTACTTCTCATAGACGCAGACCTCACTGCCGCGGACCTCACTGGAGCGGACCTAACCGGTGCGGTCCTCTCTCGCGCGATCCTCGATCAGGCTAACCTCCTTATCGCGAACCTCCTTGACGTAGACCTGACCGCCGCGAACCTATCCTCTGCAAACCTCGAACAGGCGAACCTTAGTTTAGCGCGCCTTCAAGATGCAAACTTAGATAATGCAGAGATTAGTGCTGCGGACCTCAGTCATGCGCACCTTGAACGTGCAAACTTAAATAACGCTGATATCAGTGGTGCGATGTTTAAATCTACATATTTTTCAAGTACTGTTTTTACAAATGCAATAATTAGTTATACATCATTTATAGATGTAGATATTTCAGGTTGTAAAAACCTGCAGAGTTGTCATCACATTGGACCCAGCTATATTGACCTTAAAACTTTCGAAAAATCAGGTCGAATCTCTGAAAACTTCCTTCGATCTGCTGGTGTAAAAAGTCCCTGGTTAGACAATATTCCAAAAATAGTAGGTACGCCGATCAAATTTTACGATTGTTTCATAAGCTATTCACGTAAGAATAGCGATTTTGCAGAAAAACTACACAACGATCTATTTGGAAAAGGTATAACAACCTGGTTAGATACACATGAACTTAAAGCAGGAGATCGTACACGTGAAGTAATTGAAAAAGCAATCAGGCAGAAAGATAAAGTACTACTTATTCTATCACGTGATTCGATAAACAGCGACTGGGTTGAAAAAGAAGTAAACGCAGCTCTTAGGAAGGAAAAATCACAAAAGCAGGATGTTCTTATTCCATTCCGCATTGATGATTCTGTTATGAGATGCCGGAAACCCTGGTTTTTGGATTTGAAGGACACAAGGCATTTCGGTGATTTCAGGAACTGGAAAGATAATAATAAATACACTACTGAACTCAACAAAATGATTGACCAACTCCGTAGAAGGAATAAAAATTAATTCGATTATATAGAGAGAGCAATTGTTGCCCAGCAACAGTTAAACACAATTCACCAGGGTAAAATGAAACTGATGTTACCAGCTCCACAAATCGAATGGACGGGATCTTCCGGGAAAAAATACGTCTACCATATCTATGACCTTATCAAATCATTCAACATCGATCGTACTGCAAACTATATCTATGCCAGATTAAACCTGTACATGGATAGATCTGAATGGGAACCAATCTTTATCGGGGAAACTGAAAACATCAAAGAATCCCTCAACCTAAATGCACATCCACTTGCTGATTGCATTATCGATTACGGCGTCACAAACATCCTGGTCCACCTAAGCGACTTTTACAAAAATACCAGGATAGCTGAAGCAAACGACCTGATCAAAAACTATCAACCAATCTGCAACGACTAAAGGATAACCGTTAAGCTCCCCGAAAATATCATCCAGGAATAATCTATGGCTAATAAAAAACATTTGAATCGATTGCTACGAAGCGTAGATGAGTGGAATACGTGGATAAAAGAAAATCCCTACGCTAATATAGATCTCTCAGGAGCAGAACTTCGTGATCTTGACCTCAGAGGCTCAAACCTTACAGGTGTAGACCTCTGCGGAGTGATTTTCTCAGACTCAAACCTTTCATGCTCTAACCTAATGGGCACAAACCTCAAAGATGTTGATTTCACCGGGACCAATCTCACAGACGCGAACCTAATAGGCACTAACCTCACAGGTGCAAACTTAAAATACGCAAACCTCACAGGTGCAATCCTCACTGGAGCGAATATTCAAGGCACGATTTTCAATTCATCAACAAATTTTCTACCAAATTGGTGGACGTTGCTAACAACAAAGAATTTCAAACAATTGATTAGACTTATCATAAATAAATGGTCTTACACTAACTTTATTGCTACGAATATAAATGATGCAAATACTATGCACTCTCCTCTACTCTACCGATATGTTAAAGATCAGCAGTATTTACAAAACTTTAGAAAACGATATCCAATCACTTTTGGCTTCTGGAAGATTCTATCAGATTGTGGTAGCTCAATGGCAGTTGTAGGATTTTGGTCATTTATTTGGGTGATGCTGTTCGCTTGGTTATATGGGACGCTTCCTTGGCCAGCATATAACTGGCTACCAGATTGGTGGATAAATATTTTCGTCATGAACGATTCGCCAATCAATCTTGATCATATAATAGGAGATCAAGCAACCTTATCCAGATGTATGAAAACAATCTTTGTATCATTTGACATTTTTTCAAACCTGGGATTACGAATCACTTTACCACGTAACACCTTAGGTGCATTTTTAATGATAGCAGAATCTATAATGGGATTTGTTTCCCTTGGGATGTTAATATCTGTTTTGGCAAACCGTTTCGCTCGAAGGTCTTAGTATAAATTAAAAGGTCTTTATCATGAAAATATTCCTAAGCTGGTCCGGCGATCTTAGCCACAAAGTAGCATGCGTTTTCCGCGACTGGTTACCTAACGTAATTCAATCCATAACACCCTACGTCTCATCCGAAGATATTGATAAAGGCGCTAGGTGGACATCAGATATAGCTTCACAATTGGAAGATTCATCCTTCGGTATAATTTTCGTAACTAGAGAGAATTTGGATGCACCCTGGGTAAACTTTGAAGCTGGAGCATTGTCTAAATCGGTAGAACAAGCTAGGGTTTGTCCGTTTCTGTACGACTTAAAAAGAACTGATATTAAAGAATCACCACTTCTACAGTTCCAATTAACCAACAATACTAAAAAAGACATAAAGAAATTAATATTAACAATTAATAACAATTTAGCTGAGGATGAAAAACTTGATGAAAAACGATTAACAAGCAATTTTGATGAAGTTTGGTGGCTAAAGTTGGAGTCAGAACTGAAAAAAATTAAACCAAAGACAGAAAAACCATCAACATCCATAAAATTATTAGAGGATCAACCGGTTATGAAGTTACATGTTGAAGAAATTCTAGATTTGGTTCGTAATCAGGAAAAGGTTTTATCAATGCTCCTTCAATCCAGCTCGAGATTGCACAACGATAGAACAGAATTATTCAGGGATAGGTTATTGAAACAGTTAGAAATGATTTTGAGAAAGACGCTTTTTGTTTATGAACGATTGGATAAATTAGACCACTATATCAGAAACGGCATAACTATTGAATCGAACGACGCATATTTTTTAGACACAGTAAACAGTTATAGAGAACTCAGGGAACTTATTATCAATTTGAATGTTAGTATTGTAATGCTATAAAGTGGTTTCGTATTAACATATTGAAATGAACTTTAAGTGTGCGCTCTCCGCACACCCCTGCGCGCTAAGCAGAACAATTTCATTAAACTGTAGGAAAATCAAGTAGAAAATGAGTTTTGAATCTATAATGTATATACAGGATGATTTTCTTCGATATAATTGAGATATCTTCCGTGGCGATTGGTTAGATGTTCCTGATCTGTCAGGTCAATTATGGATTTATATGATCTACAATATGTTGTGGTTGTTTCTAGCTTAATAATTGGAAGTATAGGAGTTTTTTTATTAGGAATGTCTCCTTTTTTTCTATTATTCTCCTTCTATTGGCCTTATGTATTAAATATTTTGAAGATCATTTTTCCAATATCACTTTGGATGGCAACTTTTTATATACTATTTCTTTCTAAAGGTGGAGGGATAGTAATATCAGGATGGATTGCATCATGGGACGCCAAAAGTTATAAAATTCAATCACATTGTTTACAGAACAACGATTTCTTCCTTTATCATTTAGTAAAAATTAGATGTGTTTTTATTCATATTCTCTATTATATTATTATGATAATATTACCTCTATTATCTGCAATATTTTACACAATTTATTCCCTATTTTTCAAGAAATTTCTTATATTTATCGCTCTTTATCCATTAATTATTTATGTCATATTGAGTTTGATTTTTATTTCTAAATCAGATGAGAGAACTGGATTTATAATCTTTGGTATCATATCAATTTGTTGCACACTTGTCCTTTGGTTTTATCCTGGTTTTCATCCATATAAAATTATTACTATTTATTTAACAACCGGTGAAGTTGTCCTCGCAGGAATATTATCAAGCTCTAATTAATAATACTATTGATATTGTGACATCAATCATTACCTTGCCAATCACTACCCTTGTTCAGTTATACAACTTTCCGTTAATGTGCGCTCTCCGCACACCCCTGTGCGCTAAGTAGAACCATTCAACCCTCCTCACTCTCCCAATTTCTCCCTTTTTCTCTTATTTATCTCGATTTCACACCGTTATTTTTCTCAACCCCCTACAGAATCGAGATAAATACCGATTCTAACATTCCTGGAATTTCTACCAAATCTGAAACTCTCAGCCACACCCCTGCACTCTAATTAATCTTTACGTTCTAAATATCAATTCATATATCCAGAACAATGACAGAAATAGATGCATAAATCCTATTATAGACGTTTCTCTTGATTTTACTACTAACTCAAATAACCATACTGCTATTTTGCCAATTCTCTTACGATTCATTATATCTCTTAGATTAGATTCAATAAAGTTAAATTTGAGTTTATACTGCTTTTCCATGTCGTAAATCGATGCGTATTGGACTGCTATATATCCTCTGAATCGTGCTGAAGTTAAGAAAACTGTAATCCCCCAGACGATTCCCATAATGCAAATAAATCGAGTCTCAATAATCAAATCAGAACGATCTAATATCTTTATAAAAGCTGTAAATAGTGCGCCATGTGCCGCAAATGCAATGGTACTAAGCGTTATTAAATATTTAACTTCGTATCTAATCTCCTCAATTTTTTGGCGATATTGTTCGACTATAAGCTTATCAGTTGTTTTACTTTCAGTTTCATTGGACATTCCAATACTCCAATAATTGAGGCTATATTTGTTTGAAGTTAATCATTAGTTTATTTAGATATCCACTTTTTTTACAACAATTCGAGACAACTAACATTTTTTAATAATTATGAAATATTACCAATTATATGCGCTCTCCGCACACCTCTAAGCGCTATATAAAATATTATAAAAGTTTAGCTATCTGGATAATGGTAAAACTACATGAACCATTAGAATACCGGCTAAACTAAAAAAGAAAATTACCTTCCAGATTCTATTTAGTGAATTAAAGAAATTCACTTTAAATTCATTCCAACCCATTTTTTCGAACCAATATTGTTCTGGAATATTTAAGCCCAATTCTCTAAAAACATCTTCTACTTTAT
Organism: bacterium; assembly: GCA_028278125.1. The sequence goes on from JANQEY010000177.1 coordinate 6,825, forward strand.
TCTCGCCAAAAAGATGGAATGGAGATTTCAATTCATCTTCTATTTTTCTTGAAGTCTTTATACGTACAATTTGCCATAATCCCGTTTTTCCCAGATTTTTAGCACCGTATGTTACACCAACCCAACCTAATAGAGATAGACATGCTGTCACAAAGAACACACCCTCTATGCTGAATTTCGAACTACTCGCATAAGTGATAAACAAAGAAATAATAATCACGTTGATCGAAAATACAACTATCAGCAATTTTGCTGTAAAATTTGTATCATTTCGAATCTCTTCAAAACACTGTTTATATTGTTCAATCATTATCGCTTCTTTTGCATCCATAGCACCTCCAAGATACTTAACATCATTATTTTATTTGAATAATAGTAGTGAACTTTAACAAATCAAAGCATTATATATTCAAAATGTACAAAATATTATGTCGTTTCATATACGAAACGACATAATAGCTCAATCACTAAAATGAAACCTATTGTGTAGTTAATTTAATCTTTTTTATCGATTATGGATGCTCTCCATATTCATTCTCTTGAACGCCCGGCCTCGCTTTCCAGCAATTAGAGGCCGGGTTACTTTTTCACTAGAAATCGAATTCATGTACCGAATCGAGATAAATACCGATTTTATCATTCCTGGAAATTCACCCAAATATGTGAGCTCTCCGCACTCCCCTGTGCGTTAAGAACAAAAATACTATCAAATATACCCTCAATCTTGATTAATGCATTAAAATCCTATAAATTTAATAACAAGCATTGTATATTTATTTCATCCGATCTCTGCGTTTATGTGGGTGGTTTTCTCTGCATTGGACATGCTCCAATTAAGAGGAAATTATAATGGATATCATACCTGATATTCTAGTAAATGTTCTTGTTGTATGTCTTAGTATTTTTCTCTCATATCGCTTAACGATTAATATAAAGAGAATAATCCGCGAGAATCGTGATGATATGAGTACGTTTGACAATACGAGGCAAGAACATAAGTTTAGGAACTCTTATGTTTCAAAAAGAATAGAATTTAAAATTAACACAGGTATTAAGTGTAGTTTCTTGTATTTAATAACAAATATTAAAAAGTAAACATTCACCTTCATCGGCGTTCTTTGATTGATTATTAAATCATATGAACGCCGATTTTCTGTCTTGCATGTCCATATAAATAAACTTCAAAAGATACTAACACATCTAATCATCAATCTTCTCTAGGTTTTGGAAATTCTTGCGTTATTTCTGGCACCTCATGCGGTTCTGGAAATGTAGGTTGTCCTGGTTCTGGAAATGTAGGTTGTCCTGGTTCTGGTAATTCTTCGTTTGGTTCAACAAAACCAAAACCTTTTTTACGTTGTCTTGGTTCTGGTGGTTCTTCAATTGGTACATAAAAACCTTGTTTTGGTTCACCATTCATTATTATTCTCCAGTTTTTTATGAAATAGTATCCTTAACTCCTATTTCAGGATTATTTATAACTAGTTGAGTTCCAAATAAAATGAACATAAACAAAAGCAATATTAAGATTATATTCATGACATCATGTGCCAATTTTACAAATGACGACTTTTTTGTTGTTGTATCAAAGTTAAAATTAGCTGTTTCTATAAATGACATTGCACTCGCATGTAACACAGAAATATGATTATTATTGAGATAGAGATTATTTAACTTCTCTTTATCTATTGATGGGTAAAGTGCTGTTACGAAATGAATTGACCGAATTAGTAATGCAATGGATAGAATATCTAAGACTAATATTATTAATATTAAGATATAAACTATATTATCAATAAAAGAACTTGGTGGGTAAAATTTCTTAAATTCTATCTGTAAAATAAATGCAAGAAGAACGAATATTAAGCTAAGCATTGTTATGTATATGCTTGATTTCCTGTCAATTCTTTCATACCGCTCTATGCTTAAATTCAATTGATCATAACTATATTTATACAAAGTCTCAAAGCGATTAATATCTGTAATCACTCCACCATTTTTATCAAGGATATTCCCATTTGAATCTAATTTGACATCATTTTTATTATTATCCATGACGGCCTATTGAATTGATATTATCAGTTTTGAAATATAATATCAAACTCAAAATACCTAGTCAAGAAATGTCTGTGTAAAACAAATTTTATGCTAACTTCACCCTCTTTGTACTTCCATCCCCCGTCTTCAACACCAAATAATCCGTCGTACCATCCTTCTGAATCGGTGGATCATACAGCGCATGAAACTTGCCATGTATATCCACCTATATTTATCTGCAAAGGAAAAAACGGCCTCCCTGAACTGAAATTTGTCATGGCGAAACAGTTTTCACTGAATTCTATTTATTCTTGTTGCATTCTTAATAATATGCAATTACTTTTCGACATCTCGCCAACATAACAAGGTGGTTGTCATGCGTAAATTTATCCAGTTGACCGAAGTTGAAAACACACCATTTAAAATTGATGTTGATACAATTATTAGATTTATCGAATATCCCGATCATTCCGAAATTGATTTAATTAATGGCAGCAAACACAGTATTAAAGAATCATTAGCTCAGGTTGAACAGAAAATTCATGACGCATATTCAATGTAACCTGTGTTAGGTTATTAACTTGGATACGGATACATAAAATCCCCGGCCTGTGGCCGGTTTACTTTTTCACTAGAAATCGAAGCTATGTACCTAATCGAGATAAATGTCAAGTTTAGTATTCCTGGAAATCTTGCCAAATATGTGCGCTCTCCACACACCCCTACGCGTTATAGATAAAATAGTTTCTTCGATCAGACTATTGAGACTTCCTATTAATATTGCTATATAATATTACTACATATTTTCCTTGAAGCTCTTGCCGCCAGCCAAGATGAACCGAGGAAATACTCTATCTGGAGGTTATTATGGAGTTCGTCGATCATCTTGTGGCTGGTTTAATTATATCTACTTCAGGTGTTATTCTAGGCTACATCTTAAACAACAACCACAAGAAAACAACCAAATCAACATCTAAAACACATATTATCTATCGATGCAAAAGAACTGGCAAATTCGTATCATTTGAAGCATATATGCGTCGACCAAATGAAATAACTGTGGAGATAATTGAATCGGAGTAACTATCCTACCAATTATATTTTTTTAGTCGTTCCATCACCCATCCTTAATACCAAGTAATCCGTCGATCCATCATCCTTTAGGATCGGCGGATCATTTAGCGCAGGAAACGGTATTATTTGGTCACCTAAAAAGTTGTGCTAGATGAGCCACCACGATATTGTCCAAAATAGTAATAATCCTATATGAAGAAGCATTATCAAGGTGTGGTTTGTAAAAAAGATAATAAAATACATCTGTATACCTCTGTATTCATTTTCTTTACCTCTTTCAACTAGAAGGTTATAATAGGCAGAACGACCATATAAATGATTTTTTATTCTATTCGCTTCCTCAATATCTCTTTGTAAATGTATTCGTTCACGCTGAAATACTGTCATTCTATGTATAAAAAATAAACTTAGTAGAATAAGAATTATTCCAGACATGCGAACCATTAATTTGACAGCAAAAAGATCATCTCTGTCTGATATCTGAAATAAGAACGTAAATAAGGAACCATTAACGATAAAAATAAACCATGTTACAGTTAATAAAGTCCTTAGTCCATATCTTATTTCTTCACATATTTGTCGGTATTGTTCTATTTCTAATTTCTTTTTCTGTTCTATCCTTGGTCTTGCCATTTCTATCGGTCCCTTCATTATCATTAATTATGTAAAAATCCCGTCAAAAACGCTATCTGTACTTTAAACGTTGAAACATCCTCCCTGATATTCACACCAAATGAAAAAACCAGGCTGGATCGTTGGCTGATATGGGTTTGCAGATCCACGTCCAATGCAATCGCTACCGTCTGATCGTCTGTGGTGCCTTGAAACGTAACTGGCCGCCATAAATCCACTTCCAATGTTGCTTCCGCTTCTGTATATACATACGCTATGCCAAGTCCCGGATAGATCCAGAAATTGGATCCCAGCCGTCGTTTCGAATAAACTCCCATTCCAAGTACCACTGCCGAAACATCAATCTCAAGATTTAAAAAATCAAATGCTCCTCCCTTATAGACAGCCTTTTCGTAGGAACCAAAAAGAAATAAACCGATCGGGACATTTTCATCAGCTCGAAGAACCGTGTAGCTGATCCATGGCGCGACAAATGTCGCTTCCACATCCTCAAAACCTTCTTCTTTCGGTCTTATACTTCCAAGATTAATTCCGATATCAGTTCTGCCTTTAATTCCAAATCCAACTCCAAGCGCAGAACTTGAAACGTGCTGGTTATCACCGATACCCAGTCCGATTCTAAAACCGTTCTGGTTGTCTTCCATGTACCTGGATTGCGCCTGGATGTCAGTGAATAGCGTGCAACTTAAAATGGTAATTACAATCACGTTGTAAACTGATCTCATTTGATTCTCCCCGGTTTTGATGTTGGAATATACGACCAAGATTCAATAAGACATAGAAATACCATTATTACTTAAAACATAAATTTCAGGTAATCTCTCCATTCGGTGACAATCAACGATATTATTGAAAATAGTTTGTACAACAATTATCTTATCGCTTCATAAATAACCAACATACGGGTATAAAATATGGCTTGGGAAGTTTCAAAAAACAAAGAACTTAACATAATAGAAATTACTCTTTTTGACACTATTGTAGATTCGGACATGAAAGATGCCACAGATGAAGCCATGAAACTCGCCAAGAGCTATGATTATAGTCGTTTCCTGGTTGTTGTTCAGAATGCCGAGTCGTATCTATCCACCCTGGCTATACATGAACAATCGAGTGTCTATCAGGCGCTTGCGATCGACCGTAGAAATAAACTAGGCCTGGTTGTTCCGGGCGAGGGAAAATTATTTGAAGACGCTCAATTTTACGAAGATACATGCCGTAATAATGGTTGGAATGTGCAAATATTTACCAGTGGTGATAAAGCATTAGAATGGCTGATCGCTGTTCCCTGACCTCTTCCGGCAGGCAAGTCTCCACGGTTCCATTTTCAACCAGGTCTTAAACTCCCCGGATACTGATAAAATATGGTGATGCTTTGTATTGCGTTGCCTTTTTTAATACTCATTTTGTATACTCAGGTCATTCTATTAATTGACTGTCTCGTAATTGGATTAGATGAATTGTTTTCTATTATTAGTGCTAATTTTTGTATTGCAAGCATTTGTTAAAAAAGGAGATGTTCTAATGTTTATCGAAATCACACAACGTAAACTGAAGTTTCTTATCAACAAGGATCTTATTCAAAGCTTATTTTATAACGAAGAGCAAAATACTACAAGGATCTTAATGTCTGGTGGAACAACGTTTGATGCTGAGGGAAAACCTGAAGATTTGCTGGAAAAGATGAAAAATCCACTTCCATAACCTTGTGGGTAAATAACTGGATTTCTTTCAGTAAAATATATCCCTGTTGCAGCAATAGGATTATAAAATGAAAAACCTTAAGATAGTTCTTGTCGTACTATTTATAGGATTTTTATTTATCCCTCTTGATTCTACAGCAGTCTCCGGCGATGAGTATTTATGGAGCGGTGGTCTAAGTGGATTCGGAACAGCTATCGGTGGTGTTGGTGTCAAATACGATTACAGCAAAAAGGTAGCTTTTCATGGTGTAATAGGCTCCGGACTCGGTGCCCAGGGACGCTACAATATAAATTCCGAGAGGTATTGGGATTTATACCTGGGCGGTTATTGCGGATTCCGGTTTAACGAGGAAGACAACGATGCCCTGGTACTAGGTGGATCTGTTGGATTTGACATTGATTTAAGGGTTCTGGCAGATGGGATGCCTCCTCTCTCCTTTGGCTTAGAGTTCGGAGCAGGCTCCAATGGTTTCGGTATTGGCGGAGCACTCCACTGGAATTTCTGACCAACTGAAAACTTATTAGTTTCTACACTCTTATTAATTAACGATTATGATACTTCTTGTTGATATCAATTGATTAATATTTGTCCTCCCTTCACCTCACGAAAAATACTCTTATTGCAATATTATCATAGCATTACAATGCTTTTTTATAATCTTTTAATCATTAATGTTATCTTGATATATTATACCTGTTATAATAGAGATAATACGGTTTAATTAACCGACTATAATGTAATAAAAAGGTATTTAGTTAATCATTTTTAATAAAAGAATAATAAAGTAAAATAATTATATTTTTGCTCCTAATTCGTTTATTTGGGATATTCTTTATGTATAATAACTAAAGATGTACAAATATACTTGTTCTTTCACATATACGTTCCCTATTAAAGTTTCATACGTTTTATGCCGTTTTACTATTAGTTAATCGTCATGTGGATTTACGAGGTGAACAATCATGGAACAACAAGGCCTGAAAAGAAGTGTTCCATCCACTCTAGACTGCGATCAGGCAGTAGATGGACTATCCATCCGTGACCTGGTACGGATGGCATCATTGAACTTGAGAGCTTCCAGTAAGAAGTATGGAGATGGTTACCGGATAGAGGTCAGGAATCACAACGATAACTTGATGACCCGGATCTCGCTCTCACACTCCGAAATTATTGATGATGGCACAAACTACAAGTTTGAAAATCTCAAGCTGAGAGAATCCATAGTCACATCCGGTTACGAAATGAAGGATCTCACTCACTTGTATATTACCTGGGACTCACCTGGAAAGATTACTTTCTGCTATGCAGCTGAGGGGCGGTATACCTGTGTGGACATTAATAAAACCGGTTCTACTTTTGTTTCGACAGCTGTCGACAGAAGGACTAATGAAAAGCCAATGACCGATGAAGAGAAGGAAGATAAAAATAACGGGAGAAACCAGAGAAGGACTTTTTACCACATCGGCAATATCCTCGAAACGGTATCAGTAAAATAAGATAGTAATAAAAATTTCATCTGTGTTTTCAGCCTAATAGATTCCGCTGCTGTTGACATTCATTATTACTGTCACTTCTTATTGAAGCTGCAGATTATCTAGTTTGAAGTCTAATAAAAAGACAATCAGGGTTCTTTCGCATATAAAGCTCCTGTTTCTTCAAGGTAATCCGCTATTTTATCGGCGGCTTTTGCCACATTATTATCGGAGACATCAAGCTCAAAAAACGGCAATAGTGAATTCGTTACCTCTGTTTGAAAATCCTTCTGTTCTTTTATAAATGCTTCAAGATCATCGTATTGAGATGGTTTACCGGACACCTTGATTCTTCGTTTTCGCGCGGCTTTAAAGGTATCTATATCCCTGTAACACAAGATTATATGGAATCCCAGGTTATATAAACGCTTCTCCAGCCATTTAAAATCGTATTCTATCCCATTTTCCCTGCGTTGATATATTTTTGTCGAGATATGAAATCTGTCCACAATCCAGGAATAGTATCTTTGGAGCTCGATCAATCGCACCCACGTCCGGTAAGTTTCCATCGCCCTGGCTTCTTCCTCGGGACTAAAATTGATTGGTCCCCTGCCCCAGGGAAAATTGGTAAATCCACACCATTCTGCAGAAATTATCGGTGAGTGATAGCGGTATTTTTTCGGTCCGACAACCCGTGGATGTTCATTCAGTGCAAAAGCGATATCTGTCTTAAACGTAAGCCGAGTACCTTCGAGGATAACCTTCGGGCAGAGTTTGCGTCCCATCTAATGAATCCTTCAGCTATTCTTTTACCCCACCCAGCGTTAATCCGCTGACCAGCCAACGGTTTGCAATCATAAACAGGATAACTATCGGAATTGCCACAACAAGCGCTCCAGCGGCATATAAACCCCATTCAGTGGACATATTCTGCTGGAACTGTTTAAGGCCTAGCGGAAGCGTATACATATCTGGATCCTGCAGGACTTGTGCTGCCACAAGGTACTCAGACCATGAGGACATAAAGCTGAATAATCCGGTTATTACCAGGGCAGGTGTAACCAGGGGAAGGACTACACGATAAAACGCCTGGAAACGGTTGCAGCCATCAATCATTGCCGCTTCTTCAAGGCTGTAAGGAATAGTATCATAATACCCTTTCATCGTCCAGACACAAAACGGCAAGGCAGTAGCGCTGTAAACGACAATCAGGCCGATATAGGTGTTCAGCAATCCCAGTCGGCTGATAATGATGTACATGGGCAATAGCAACATCGTTGCTGGAAACATCTGTGTCGTCAGCAGGGCTGTCATTGCAGCCCCCCTGCCTATAAATTTATATCGTGAGATAACATACCCGGCCGTGGAAGCCAGGCTGATCCCCAGGATAGTCACCGCCACAGTAACAAGTGTACTATTCAGCATCCAGCGTAAAAACGGACGTTCAGTAAACAGTTCCTGGAAATTTCCCAGCGATGCATTTTCTGGGACTACTGCCAGTGAAGTAGAAAGAAGTTTATCCCCGGGTCGCAGGGAGATAGTCATTACCCTGAGAACCGGGTAAACTGATATAAGGATGAATATAAACAAAACAAGATAAACCAGTATTCTTACATGTATTTTATCTTTTTTCATAATCTATTTATCCTCATCCTTATTCTTTCTATAATCATCGATAACGTTGGGCTGGATTCCTTTTTTTGAGTAAAATCGAAACCTTTGAACGCCATCCAGACAGATTCCGGGGTATATTCTCCGTTGCTATCTGCTTTTGATATTACAATATCAAGCATTTCTTTGAAGCGTATATCCTGATGTACCCACTTAAAACGTGATAAAACCTCGAGGACATGAAGGATATCATACCAGACAAATGGATATTTCAACTTTTGAAAGTCGGTACCCATAGCGAACAGGAAATATTTATCAGACTTTCTGTTTTCCCATTGACTCAGCAGCATTTCTGTCCCGGGTCCGCAAACACTTTCAGTATTGAATCTCTTGAAGTTTGATAATGCCCTGAGGGACAACAGGGTCGAATACGGGCAGGGATGTTCCCTCTTCCCCGGTCCTTTGAACTTTGGAATCGATGCCGCACACGGCCAACCGTTGTCACGAATTAACCCGGCAATATGTTCTGCTGCCTTAAGCAATCTTGGATCATCCTGTTCATATCCCAGGTCGCAGAGGGTTGATAGAATTAACGGTGCATCACACAACATCCAACAGAATGATTCTTTATCATCCCCTCCAAATACCTTTGGAATAGCCATCACCGTCTGGAAAGCGCCGGATTCAGCCTGATGTTCAAAAAGGTATCCGGTGATTTTTTCCATTCCCGGGTATTCCTTTTTTATCCCGGTATCAGCAAGAAACGCGAGTTTATGGATAGGATGTTTTGCCGTTTTATGATTTTTAAGCGGTTCCCAGGGAAGGTTGGAGCAATCCTGGATCAACTGCCGTATGAGTGGTTCTTGTGACATTGCAACGTTGTCACTGTTTGATATTTTGACGCTTTCCGTCATTAGTATACGGCCTCAGTCGCTTTTGATCTCTTGATAAAGAATATCCCAAACGCCAACAGGATTGCGAAGATAACCATCGACATCGCCGCGGCGTAACTGTATCGATACAGGTTAAACGCGCTTTTATAGACAAACGATACAAGAATATGAGTCTTATCTGATGGTTCCCCTGCATTAGAAACCAGCCAGATGATATTAAGGTTGTTAAATGTCCAAACCATGCCTAGCACCATCGCCGGGGTCATAACAGGTTTTAACAATGGCAAAGTAATTGTCCTGAGCTTTGTCAGAGCGTTGGCACCGTCGATATCCGCTGCTTCGTACAGCTGGTATGGAATCGACTGTAGTCCGCCAAGAGCGACAATCATCATGAACGGGAATCCCAACCAGACATTAGTCAGGATACATGCGATGAACATCTCGGTAGGAGAACCCCACCAGTTTACAACAGGCATATGAAGGTACTTGGCGATTATCAGGTTTATAGCGCCATATTCCTGGTTAAACATTCCACGCCAGGTTAATGCAGTGATATACTGCGGTACTGCCCAGGGTAAAATCAGGATTGTACGAATGATTCCCTTCGCGGGAAGAACCCGGTTTAAAAGTAGAGCCAGGAATACTCCCAGGATCACGTGGAACGCGACATTGACAACTGTCCAGATGATTGTTTTTACCAGTACACTGTAAAAGCTACTCTCGGTAAAAACACGCGCATAGTTCTGCAATCCTATTACTTCCCAGGATGCAAAATTACGCAGTCCCATGTTCGAGACACTTAGCACAACATTATAGAGGAACGGGTAAACCACGGTTACCAGGATAACAATAAATGCCGGTAGTACCATCCAATAAATAAAAGATCTATGCCGTAAATCCTGGAACAACTGGATGAACGATTTACGAGCCAGGAAAACAAGGATACCGACAAGTACCCAGGCGACAACCCGCATTACAACCGTGTAAGAAGCAGGGGAAGTTATTTCATTCATTTCACGGATTTTTTTCAGCGATTCCCGTTGCATTTCGGACGCTGCCTTATCCGCAGTCATATTTCCACCAAGGACGGCCTGGTAATAGGGACGCATTGAATCCCAGATCGCTCGCAGTTCGGGAGCTACAGGCATCGACCGACCAGCTTCAATCTGGGCTCGACTTCCCGCCATTATCGGATCATCCATTACCATCGAATCCTGGATAACCGCCAGGCTGGTTGGCATTATCCTGGTAGCCTGCATCATCCGTAACTGGGCTTCATCACCCAGGAAGAATCTAAGAAGTTCAAGTGTTGGTTCTATTTTCTCTTCAGCGATATTTACATTTATCGAATATCCACGAGGTGAAACCATTGGTGACGGCCATTGCCCTGTTTCACTGATCATGGGAATTCGAGCAACTCCTATATCTATGCCGGCATCGATATAACTACCCCATGACCAGTCTCCATTAATGATCATCGTAGCCAGTTCTTCAAGGAACAGGTTATGCGCCGTTTCATAATCCGCGTTTTGTGGTATAATCTTGTACTTGTCACGCAGATCAATTATAAATTGCAGCGCCTGACGGTTGGCTTCAGAATCAAGCGTAGGATTGTACTTGTCATCCATCACCCAGCCGCCAAAACCTCCCAAAAATGGTACGAAAAAATATGGTTCCGTGAAGTTCCAGACTAAACCAAACTGGTCTGTTTTGCCATCACCATTTATATCTACAGTGTTTTCAAGGCCGATCCTGATCAGATCTTCACTGGTGGTTGGGGGTTCACTGATGAATCTCTTATTATAGACCAGGGTTAGATGGTTTCCCAGCCTGTCTGCAATCTGGAAAAGATGAGGATCTGTCTGCTCCCCCTCAATATTTTTCGGCGCAAACCAGACCGCTGCGTTTTTATCAAGGCGATTTATATCATCGTCAGTTAGAATATCTTCCAGTGGTTTGATGATTCCCATCGTGGCAAAAGGGCCAACCTGGTCGGAAGGACCATGGACAAGCTCAGGACCGGAACCGGCGAGAGCCGAATTCTGGTACCCGCTTCGTAATTCTTCGGTTTCCCGGTAAATAGTTATTACTTCTATATCCGGGTGGGTTTGTTCATATTCTTCAAGTAATTCATCGAGGACAACACGCTCAGCGTAATTGAGCTGATGCCACATTGTAATCCTCGTTCTCTCAGCGGTCTGCACGAGGGTGAGTGAACCCAATAAGAGGATCAATATTGTTGCTGAGATGATTCTTCTGAGAAACACGTTTACCCCTTATTAAAAATTGTTTTAAATATACTGCTATTCCCCTTTAGACATCGCACCCTGACCATCTTTTCCTGAACTGATCTCGTCCATTAATGAAGGGATACTAAATTTATCCGCATCAACTGTGTATCCGGCATTTTCCAGCTCAATATAAACCTGTTTCAGGTGCTTGCGGTACAATTTATCCCATCTTTGATCACCTTCACCGGTGTTCTGATCATCACCATACCACCAGAACCAGTCTGAACCTTCAGCAGCCAGCATACTCTGCCAGGCAGACATATTTTTATCACTGGGTGATCCGGCTATAGTCTGTAAATCTTCCCTTACTGTTTCCAACCACTTCCATGCCCGGTTTTCTTCATCTTCGCCAACCCAGGTTGAATAATCAGCCCTGATCCATGATCCTGGCCAAAGTTTCGTGATTTCGGGAAGTGTTGCTACAGGGTGTGGCTCAATTTCTCGTTTGGGATTGCCGGTAAGATATTCCATCGGAGTCACTGTGATCAGTTTACCTTCATCCTGTACCTGTTCCAGCTTTTGATAGAATAACTCAAGGAATTTGATCGCGTCCGGATCCTGTTCATACCATTCCCAGGCATTTTCACCGTCAAGCAGAATCGTGACCAGGTTGGATTCACCCTCGTTCACTGGAGCTTTTGCCATTATCTGTCTTAGCAGGTCTTCAGCGGCTGTTTCCGGATCCCACCTCTGGTACCTGAATCCAATCAGGTCAGACAAATGTGTGTCCCTGAAAAACGCTACGATCTCTTCTCTTCCATCACCCGGTAATATTCGATATGGAGAATCGGCAACCTGACCTTCTGGGGTCGACTTGCTCAGGACACCATCCCCGGTGGCTATCCATTTAACTCCCTCGCTGGAAAATATATCGAGGACACCTTGCGATACTGATCCTTCAGCAGGCCACATTCCATCAGGTTTCCCTCCAAACCATTCCTCATAAGCCTCAACAGCTTTCTGAACATGAATTTCAGCGTCACTGTGATATGAATATTGAATACTATCGGGAGCCTGATCGCTTTCCGATTTTCCTGAGTGAAGATTAGATATAAGAGGCAGAATTGGATGATAATAAGGTGTAGTTATCATTTCCACCTGGTTTTTACGCCTTGCAGGATCATATCGCATTGATTTATGGAGCGGAATTACAGCTTCCGCGATTTTGGCAAATTCCGCAACCAGCCTGTTGGCATCATCCTCGTTAAAATCCTGTTCTAACGTCCATACAGGTCCATCTGATTCATCTAAAAGGTCACTTAAATCAACAGATTTACCGGTAACCAGCTTAACTTTACCACGTAAGAACCGTGGATCGAAATTCGCCAGCCAGAAGAAACATTTCAGGTTCAGTTTGTCCTGAACTGTAAAATCTTCAGTTGGTTTTTCGGAAAGTGCAACATACTGGGGGAATCGGTTCATAACGACACGAGATATACTGAAACAACTCCACTGGTTCCTGAACAGGTAATCATCATCCTCCTGTGTGAAATCGCCTGTGTCGATGAACATCAGATCTACCCAGGGATCTGTTTTTCCCTTCCATTTACGAAGAAACTCGCCGGTTTTGATCCTGTTGCTGCTTTTATCATAAAATGGCATCAGGCGATTTACATAGTATTCCTCGAGCTGGTATAATAAGACGGGTGTAAGATTAACCGTTACATGAATATCCGGATAATCCAGCAGCATCGAAGTCATGTCATAGTAGTCTTTTGTGGTATGGGTACGGACCCAGGGAGCGATCAATTGATCTTTTGATGCGTCAAGGTAGAACGGCTGGTGTTGATGCCAGATAATAGCAAGGTTGATAAAACCACGGTTATCAGATTTTTCAACCAGCCCGTTATTCCCCTTTTCAGGTCCACGCAATTCAACTTCACCAAGCGAATTCATGTAGATGACGGAATTCTTTTCACCATAATTATTGATCACAGTTGCCGGATTGTTTTTATCAGCTATCCAGTTCCCGTCAACAACAAACTTGTATTCATGGAAACCAACGGCCAGGGGCATCTCAGCCTGCCAGACACCCTCATCCACTTCAGTCATTGGAATTCCAGACTGATTCCAGTCGTTAAAAGTTCCTGCTATAAATACCTGGTCTGCGGTACTTGAATAATGCGTAAATGCTACAATTCCTTCATGTGCCTGAGGTGGTTTTTTAGCAGGAGAACAGGAAATGGAAAAAATAATTATTCCAGGTAGCAGAAAATATAGTATCCAGCTGGTTATTCTATTCCATTGACTTCTGTAGCTAATAAACAGTTTTACAGGATTATTTATGTCCACCTCTACTCCTCTACACTATTGATTCCAGCGCCAAAGAAAAATCCAAGTATATCGTCAATATGTCCCCGCCAGTTACCCCACGAGTGTCCATCGTTCCATTCCTGGTATAAAACCTCGTTACCATGAGAAATAAAAATATCGCGAAGACGACGGTTATTGTTCAAAAATGTGTTTCCTTCAAATGTACCAACATCAAGGTAATATTTATTCGTTGTTGCCTCTGCCTCTTCTATCTCATTTATCAATACTTCATCTTCTATCCAGAGCGCCGATGAATGCCCTCCAGCCATACCAAATATATCAGGATGCCTATGAGCAAGGAACACAGACGTGATACCCCCCAGTGACGCACCCATCACAGCTCGTCTTTCAGGATCGTTAATAGTTCTGTAATTGTCATCAATATGTGGTACCAGTTCTTCAATAAACATCTGGCGAAAATCATCGTTCAACCAGTATTCTGAATTCCTGTTCACCGGATCGACGAAAACTGCGATTACCGGTTCACATATCTGTTCGGAGATACAGAAATCAAGCACATTATCCATATCTGCCAAAGAGATATATTCACCTCCATCGTGCACATAGATAGAAGGAAAATTATTATCGTTTCCATCGTAATCCGGTGGCATATAAACACGCACAGTCCTTGTGTTACCCAGGATTTCGCTGGTAAAGGTAAACTGATCAATAGTTCCGTGTTCTATCTCGGGATAGTAGAGTATTTCCGGTGGATCAACAAAATCGGGCATCACCAGCTCAGAATTGGGACCATAACCGCCAACTACCGTCCTGGGATTCCTGGGATCCAGCAGCCAGGTGCCGTCGCTGTGAAACTTATAATCAAGCCTGGCATCACGTGGGAATATTTTCTGGCGATAGAATAGATCTGTGCCCTCGATGTTTGTCATTGGATCAGAATCGGGATTCCAGCCGTTGTGGTCCCCCGGAACCTTGACAACGTTGTCATCAGTCGTGTAGAGATACACGGCGAGAGAATCATGCACAAGGGGAAATCCATAATCTTCAGATGCTACTATCTCTGCCAGGAATGAATCAACCAAAGCCTGCCGGTCTTCAACATCTGTTGAATCTATTTGATCAAGAAAATCACTGAATATTATTTCGTCCAGCTCATCACCAGCTGAATCCTCAGCCGGGTACGATTTCTTATCATCCTCAAGTATTTGAGAATCTGAATCCACTAAATTGCTGCAACCATTTGCCAGGTAAACACCCGGTACAGCAAGAACAAACACTAACAACAAACGAATAAACATCCTGCTAAAAAACATGTCATCCTCTAAAGCGACTATGAACAATTTTCTACTCTGGCCATATCAGCCAGTCATAAACATTAGATTTATTCTTATCGTTCCTGCTTCCTTCCCACATGCCACCTTCTTTTGAAACGGCTCGGAATTCACCTACCCCCGCCCCACCATGATCATCCTGCGCACCGGTAAGGATAGTTATTTTCCATTTCGTTGGATCACCATGCAATATTGACCTTGGAACGGCAAAACTGATTTCACCGGTTGAAACATCACCCAGTGGATACCTTGCATCATCAGGCAGATGACTGGCAAGGATATTTCCTTCACCGTCTTCTACTATATATCCGCCACCAACATGGATAAAACGGTCTGCGGCGTATTTTTTCTTCAATTTCCAGCCGGAATTCCTCCCGGCATCTCTTCTTGTTTTTCCCTCCTCGCCAGTCCTGATCGCAAGTGTAGCGAATGTCAATTGAAAACCGTATTCAGAATGCCAGCCGGGATCAACAAGTTTATTAAAGACAAGTTTGAAATAATAATTTTGATGATCTTCCTTCATTTGGAAACCAGTCAGGTCAAACATACCGGGTTCGAAGTAGGGAGCTGATGGATAACCATAATCACCGTCGCCAATATCGTCACCCAGGGGATCATCAATATCCAGGATACTGATTGTTGTGCCGGAAGCTGGATGCACCTGTTTACTGGTTAACACCGGGTATGGAGGAGGTTTTAACGATCTAAGTTCAGGATTGAGGTAAGGCTCAAGATATTTTTCATCATCAGGCTCAATAATCTTCTCAACATAAAAGACTACCGGTTTAGCTGAATCGTCAGCAGTGACAATTATTTCATCACCGCCTTCATAAACTATGTTGATTTTTTCACCGGACACCCACGCATCCACAGAAAAATGATTCCAACCGGAGGGAATATGTGGTCTGACGGTATAGCCAATCTTCCGGTTATTCCTGATATCAGGTTCCAGGCCAATGTAGTCCTGATAGATCGTACGAATGTATTCCGCCAGCGACCATGTCTGGGAAACTGTGCCGGAAACATACGGATCTCTGTTTCCCTCTCTCGGGATAGCATCAAGGTTCTCGGATAATGTACCCGCAGCACCCCATTCAAGAATCTGCCCAGTTTCATGATTGACAATCTTCCAACCCGATTTTGTGGCACTTTTAAAAGGTCCCGATAACCATGTCCAGACTATTCCCATGTGATAGGCTGCGTCTTTTGGATAATGATGTGTCTGATGATATGGATGAAAATCATCATCGAACTGTGACAGACTCGCCACACCCCAATCATAAACACAGTTATCTTTAACTGTTTCAATGATCGAATTATGCACCTGTTCATCAATAATCGGTTCGACAGGAATTGTCAGGGCATACAACTGGTTGGGACGTATTTTCCGGTCGGGGATTCCATCACTATCCAGATGATCAAATAATCCTACTCCATTAGGTCGTACATACATCTCAGGGATTATTTTTCTTAATCTATCAGCGGTTTTTTCCCATTTATTCTTAGTATCTTCAGGAAAGTCTTTATAGTCAAGATAATTCAGCATTTCCAAGGATACTTCAAGTTGATTCAACCAGAGTACCTGGATTTCTATTGCCCGATCACCTCGCGGTGACCAGGCACCGTCAGGTCCCTTGGCGTCCATCCAGGTATCGGCATCACCATGAACGTTTAATCCGTGATTATCTATCCGATGTTCTATTGTCCCCTCATTTGCCATCCATAGAGCACCTGAACCTGGTTCAAGAAACTCTCTCCATAAATCTGTATCACCGCTGTACAGACCATATTCATAGACCTCTTTCGCGAACCACCCCGTTCCATCAGCAGTGTTGTAGCTTATCTCCCCGCCTCTTACCCTGTTGGGAATTTTTCCCCAGTCTGGCGATGCTGGATCTTTTTCCTGCCATTGCGCAAAACGTGTGAGAATCTGACGGGCTTCGATGAACTTTCCCTGGACAAGACAGGCACCGGGTAGAGAAATAAACGTATCCCGTCCCCAGCAATCATTAAACCAGGGAAGTCCAGCCCACAGCAAAGCGCTCTGGTCATCCTTAAAAAACAGTCCGGCAAGCTGTACTTTTGCCCAGTTGAATGCTTTGTTAAACCTCTCATCGGAACACCGGAAATATGACCTGTTAATCTCATCAAGCAGCCACTCTTTCCGGTTTCTTGCCGCCTCTCCCTTTCCGTTATAGATTTCCCCGATCTTTTCGGAAAGCGATTCTGGTGTGCTTGCATATGAAAAAGTTAACTCAAAACGATCTCCTTCAAATGACGCACCCCATATTTCTTTGCCTTTCAATCTTTTCAGGGATGGATCACGTTTACTATCGCCCAACTGCTGAATCTGTCTGACACCGAATTTCTCCAGGGAGCCAATACCACACCAGACTGAATCTTCAGGACTTACCGGAATTCTAAAGGGAAGAAAACGATACGGTTTGTGTCGTTTGTGTTCAGGCAGGTACGTCTCTGAAGGTAAAACCAGGAAAAAACACAATTCGCTGTTTTCCTGTCCACCTGATAACCTGATATCGAGGTCATCCCTGTCAACACCCACCGGTTTGATCGTTAGAACTGTTTTCTTCTCCACTTGCCCTGGAATATTCCATTGGAACGATACCATATGAGGACGCACATCGACTTCAGCTTCAGAACGGTCCAGGGGGATTCCATCAATCATTACAATAAAATCATCCCACAGCTTGATTTCACCCCAATGAAATCCCATCCATCCTTCTTCAGCAATCTTCTGAGTGCTACCATATAAAAAAGTCGAACCGGAACCAGAGAAGACATAAGGTCTTCCCGATCCCGGTTGATATTTTATTGACATTGAATCAAGATACGCTATGTCATATTCATTATTCTCCAGAATGTTTGTCTCAGATGCGGATATCATTGAAACTAGTCCAATAAAAAATAAAATAGACAGAACATAATAACTTATTCTCATAAGACTTATACCTTAATTGCTTGACTGACAAACTCTTCAGAAAATCCTATTTTATCATAACCATCTTCCTTGCTGCTTTGAAGTCTCCCGATTCAATCCTGTAAAAGTAAACGCCGGACGCAATTAAATTCCCGTAATCATCTTTGCCATTCCAGAGTACCTGGTGATGTCCCGGGTTCATCTTGTTGTTCACTAGCGTTCTTACTTTTTGTCCCATAATATTAAAGATTTCCAGCTTCACTTCTTTGTAATGGGGTAACGTGAAGGAAATAATACAGTCCGGGTTGAATGGATTAGGATAATTCTGGCTCAGGGAAAATTCCAGCGGAAGTTCATAATCTTCACCCACATCCCAGGCTACAACACTGTCTGCGATCACATAAACATTTGAGTGGTAACCGTTCAAACTGGTGGTTATAGACTGCAGCTCTTCACCAGTTCTTTCCCAGGAGCGGTCATTAATAATTTCACTAAGGATATATACAGAATCAGGGTGTAATCCAAGTTCATCAGTGGGAATATCCATTGTAAACACGGTTGAATTACTGAAGAAATTCATAGCTGATATAACCGGGTATTCACCTTCCAGTGTTCTCATCACTGAATAGACAAAGAATTCCTGGTTATTTGTCAACCTCTGGTAATCGCCATACCGTAATGCCGGCAGGTTTTTTCTCGCTTGTATCAAACGACTGTAATGCCCAAACATTTCGTTCGGATCATTATCAAAGTTTATAACTCCTCTTTGGGATGTTTCGCCGACTTCCTGCCCGGCATATATCAGTGGAACTCCAGGTATTGAGAACAGTAATGTAGCCGCTAACCTGGTTTGATCAGCCGTATGCCCAGCTATAAACCTTGATTCATCGTGATTTTCTATAAACCTGAACGGGTATTTATAAGCCGGCCAATCAAATATTTCACCCCCGAACTCGTTAATAATCAGGTTATGCAATGCATCCAACCCCCCGGGACCTGGGAAAATTGTATTAAATCCATCATGATAGAGCTCCCAGTCATATCCAAGATCAAAACGATCTTCAAGGATACCCCAATCTCTCCCATTAGCCTCTCCAAGGAGGAAAAGTTCCGGTTTAATAGTTTTTAGCGCTGTTCTCCAGGACACCCAGAACTGGTCATTTCTTTGCTGGGGTCCCCATGCAACGTCACAACGATATCCGTCAACATCATATTCTTCTACCCACCAGACACACATGTCGATGAAATATTTCCAGACATCAGGATTGTTAAAATTCAGGTTCGGTAGTGAAAACCAATCGTAATAATACTGGTGATCTCCGTCTGGATCGCGTGCGTACCAGTCATAATAAGGTGAATATATTCCGAACTGGGTTGCGTGCTGCATAAAGGGATGTTGAATCGAAGTATGGTTAAGAACCATATCGAGTATAACTTTCATACCATAACTGTGAGCCTGTTCCACCAGGTAAGCAAAATCGTCCGGAGAGCCAAGGTCTTCATCAATACCGTAATAATCAGTGATCTCGTATCCATGAGCAGTTGGACCGGGATTTATTGGAGTTAGCCAGATTGTTGAGACACCTAGATTGTATATCCTCTCCATATCATTGGCTATTTCCACCAGGTGATTATCATTGCCATAAGCCCTGACGAATATTTCGTATACAATCGCATCCCTCACCCAGTGAACGGATTCATCCAGCTCAAAAACATCAACTGAATCCGGGTAGACTGTCGCTAGTGTGCGGGCATTGGTAACATTTTCATCCGTGTCTTCAATAACCAGGTCAAAATAGTATTCGCCGTGAGTTTCAGGTATCGTGAACCAGGCTACATCCTGGTCAGTATCTTCAAGGGCTACATCATCCGGATTATTTTCATCGGCAACCCATTGGAAGCTGATGTCCTGGTCATCCGGGTCGTAGCTTTCGGAAGCATCCAGGTATACCGTATTTCCTTCCAGGCGGTTTTCGAAGACAGCTACAGGTGCATCTTCTACCAGTAATTCATAAACAATCGACGGTGATATACCAAGTTCATCAAAGTATGTCGCCTCAGCCCTGAAAGTATTAACACCGGGGTCAAGTGTTATATCAACGTTAAATGTATCCGAGACACCTGGAATTTCATGCAGTATTTCACCAAGGTCGGTTGTCTGTCGCACAGTTACGGTTACCGGATCATCAACATCTATTGTGCCAGTTAATGTCCATTCATTGCGAATTGTTGGTGCACCACGACTGAGGAATCTTAAAGCCGGGCCATCTGAACCAACATTCGGACCTATTTCATCCGGTTCAATACTGACAAATCCTCGTCCGATATTATCCAGTGCCGCCGTTCTGTTGGCGTTATAATTTCCAACCAGGATATGTTGAAGTTCACGTGTATCGGTAAACATTACATCATAAATATCAGGATCGAATAATTCTTCGATTCCGCCATAATCTTCGTTGACTTCAAAGGTATAACCATCTGCTTCATCACTACTGAAGAAAGAGCATACAGAGAAATACCATTCCCCATTATAGCTACCCAGGATACCTTCCAGTTCATCAATTGACAGGGTAAATACAAATATGGATTCATTGACTAAACGATCCGGGTCAACATCTACTTCAGAACCTGTCATCACAGGATCACGCTGCGTAATTAAAACATTGTGGACACCTTCTACAGCCACCTCGTCGTCCGGATTAGTCAGGATTAATTGCACACCGCTTCCATTCCATTCAGGTGTCGCCATTTCGGTTTCAACCACGGCAGGATTGGCAACAATTCCTGCAAAATCAGAGTTGATCTGCAGCAATACCGTACTCATTTCATTATCAAAATCCTCATCCAGTTGAATCTCAAATTGAATTGAATCACCATCTGCAGCTTCATATATATGGAATGATAATAATCCATCCTGGTTATCCGCAGGTTCCGTATCAGGCAACAGGTAATCACCGTTTCCATTGTTATCCGCTACCCCGTCAACTGCGTGAAAACCGGTATTATCGTCAAAAATCCCCACCTGGTGAATACTCTGGAAAACCTCCTGCTGTCCCTCGAAACTTATTTCAAACGTAAGCAGATATAGTCCTTCATCAGTTGCAGGTGGAATATCTATCTCAGTGGGATCAAAAAATCCACTTTCTGCATCGTATGTTATTTCGTAATCTTCACCCAGGAAATTCAGGTGAACAACATCTTCAAGTGGATTTTGCAGGATATCGTCTGTCCGCACAAAACCATTAACAAAAAACTGATCACCTGGTTCGAAGATTGTACCTTCACGTGGTTCAATATGCCAGAAGGTTGGTTCTTCCCTGGGTTCGAGGTTTACCAGGCTGTTTCCATACTCTGAACCATCATCAATCGGATTATCCGGATCCGGGTTCCAGATCTGGCCATTTACGACAAATTTATAAGATGTTGTGATAGCAGGAATATTCATATCCAGCCAGTAAACTCCGTTCTCATCTGGTCCGTTCATGGCATCGCCATCAGTATCCCAGTCGTTAAAAGTGCCGGCTACATATATCTGGTCTATATAATCAACTGTATATATCGCGAACCTGCTTCTTGTGTCATAATAGAACGTATGCCAGGTATCAGTTACAGGCGGGGGTTCATCCAGCAGAATATCCCAATTGGCATTGCTGTTGTTATCCCAGTTGGTGCCATCTGTTAAGACGTAATGGATCGAATAGGTGGTATCGTTTGTTTGAATCTGGATTGACCAGACACCTTCCCCGTCATCGTTTAATGGGGATTGCACAGCCGATGGTGGTGATCCGATCGAACCTTCCGGCCACATATCTTCAGGAGGCATTTGCCAGTTTCCATGTCCCTGCTCATTCATTCCCCAGTGAAGAGTCACATTGTCCGTACCGTCGGGCAGAGTTCCGGCGTCAAGATTATAATAAATGGTAACCAGATCACCCGGTTCAGGTTCTTCCGGTGACCACCATGATACAGTTTCCTCCGTAATAAATGAGATGTTCCAGTTGTTATTGCCATTATTATCCCAATTATCACCCATATCCGTAAATACAAACTCAATCAGATCCATATCATCAGTTGGATTGATTGTCACAGACCACACGCTGTTTTCACCTTCGATCATTGGTGATTGACAGGCAAATCCATCACCGGACAGCTGAGATCCATCCGGCCAAATCTCCTCTGGCGGAGCAGCCCAGTTCCCAAGCCCATCAACTACACCCCAGTGCAGCCAGATTTCATCAGAATCTTCAGGTATGGTTCCTTGCGAGGCATCATAAAAAATAGTGAATTCCTGCCCAATCAATGGCATTTCCGGCTCCCACCAGGCCACCTGAGCATTAACCGCTGAAATTGATACAAGAATTACTGTGGAAACTAACAGGCATTTTAAAACTTGAGTGATCTTCATGATTTACCTCGTAGTCCTTCAAAATTCATTCTACTGATAATATAAATATACCCTACCCTATTATCATAAAATTCTGAATAAAGAATGTACTATCGAATTTTCACCTGGTAATCATACGGCAGCAGGCTGACTGTTAAGTCCGGTCCAATAACGGCAGATACCGGTTCACCGGAAAAATTAATTGCGATAACAATTTCCTCATTTTTAAAAGATCGTGTAAAAACAAGCAAATCCTCGCTTCCATCAAAATCCATCCGTTCTAAACCGCCCTTACGTAAAGTCTCATGATTGTTTCTATAATCCAATAAGGCTTTATAAAAACCTGATACCGCTTCACTGTTCGCCAGCTCCCAGTCAATGGGCTCCCTCTCAAATAATGACGGTTTATGAGAACTTCCCGTCTCCTGCCCATTATACATCAAAGGTATACCGGGCAGAGTAAATATCAGGGCGGCATAGGGCTTAACTTCCGGCCATCCAAAAGTTTCGATTGATCTGTTCTCATCGTGATTTTCCACAAACCTTAATGCCAGGGCATTTTCCGGGAAATTTACATGCCATCTATCGATGATACTCCAGAGGCTGTCTAAATCAATATTCCCTGCTCGATGGTCTTTCATCCGGTGGTATAAATCCCAATCGTATACAGCATGGAAACCATCATCTATCATTTCCTTTTCCCATGCCTCCGCCAACATAAATACTTCAGGATTAACAGTGGTTAGTTCAATTATTGTCTTTTTCCAGAAATCATGTGGAACCATTGCCGCTACATCACACCTGTAACCATCAATCTTTACCTCATCAACGAAATATGAGAGCATATTACTCAAATATTCCCTAACCTCAGGTTTTTCATAATTCCAGTCGGTTACATCCCACCAGTCCGCTACTTCTCGTGAAAAATTCCCATCGTCATCCTTGAAAAACCAGTCCGGATGATTTTCCATCTCCACATGATCATTAGCGCTATGGTTCATAACCATATCGAGTATAACTTTCATATCCTGGTTATGGGCACTGTTCACCAACGATTTTAGATCATCCATAGTGCCATATTCCTCGCCTACGGCATAATAATCTCTAACAGAGTATGGACAACCCATCGAACCTTTACGGCCGACTTCGCCTATGGTATGCACAGGCATCAACCAGATGTTTGAAAAGCCGTATTCTTTAAGGCGTGGTAGATTCTCTTCCAGGGATTTAAATGTCCCCTCGCCAGAGAATGACCGGACATAAATTTCATAGAGTGGGTACCCATTGAACCATTCACCCTGTTCAAGAGTATCAGTATTCTTCTTTTGAACTGATTGGCAGGATAGAATGAGGCTTGCCGAAAGTATCAATGAAAAAATAAGCGCTGGAATTTTCATAATAAATCCGTTGGTAAGATGCAAAATGGAAAACATAAAATCGGGGAAAGGAAGTTACCTTCCCTTCCCCGCACAATATTCGACAGATACTGAGGAAAATCAATATTCCCTCAGTTTATATGTGTTATTTCATCAGAACCATACGCTTCGTTGCAGTCATCGCACCGGCTTCTACACGGTAGAAGTACATTCCACTGGCAAGTGTCTCGGCATTAAATGTCATTGAGTACTTACCGGCATTCATGTTACCGGCGTTATGGCTGAATACAACCTGACCGTTAACGTTGAAGATTGTTACATTGACATCCGCACGTTGCGGCAGGTTGAAGACAAAGCTTGTTGACGGGTTGAACGGGTTCGGATAGTTCTGTTCAAGTGTAAAGGTGCTGGGAACAACTGCTGTTTCCAGTTCTTCAACACTCAGGTAGTCGTCATAAAGATCACCCTGGTCACCGAAAACGTCATTTACCGTCACTTGGCCCAGATCTTCATCGAGGAATACGAACCTGTTTGATTCGACAGCACCTTCAACATCAAGATCATTAAGACCATACTTGTACTCGAGATCTACTGTTGAACCGGCTGGGAAGATGATATCACCAGTCCAGATTGTACCTTCATCGAGAGCAAGCGTATTCTCTGCAGGAATGCTGCCCCAGGGCCAGCTGTTGAAGAATCCTGCAACGCCCACTGATTCAATGGTAAATACAGTGTCACCAGACTGAACGTCAACAACCCAGGCATCCGGATCGTCAATCTTTGCCTGGGCAGCATAAACATCACAGTTGAATGTGACTGTTACATCGGTAAGTGTGAACATATCGGCAGTCTGGTCAGCAAAAAATACAGGCTCAAGGATTAATTCGCCGTATCCATTTTCATTATCATCGGGTTCCTCACCGGTCGGTGTAAACGGACGATTTGGTGAGCTTTCCCAGTTATCCTGGCCACCAGCTACAATTACGAATTTATGTTCTGAAGTTACACCAACGCCATGATCAGCGAACTGAATCCAGATAGTCCAGATATCAGTTCCAGTTTCACGCTCGCATGTATGGGTAGTTCCACCCCATTCGAGTGGTGGTGTTCCCCCGCGAACAACAACAATATCAACATCAGGATCGAAGTTTCCGATCGCCATCTGTACACTCATATCAACCTGGAAAAAAACTTCGACATCTGTCAGCTCAACAGGTTCCTGGTTATCGAACCAGACAACGTCGAGAATAACTGGATCTGCGGCAACTGTGAGAGGACGGTTATCTACACCTTCCCACATGGCATCACCTTCAGCAGGCTCGATCACGAACTTGTAACCATATTCACCTTCTGCGATATCAAATGTACCGGACCAGATACCTTCACCGGCATCTGACAGGACGAGAGGATCACCATCACCCCAATCGGTAAAATCACCACGAACTACTATATCATCCGCTAACGGATCAAAGTTTCCAAGTTCATCCTGCCAGCTCATGTTTACCTGGAATGTGACATCTGTCGCGAGAGCAGCTCCCCCAGCGATAGCTATCACAAGCACTGCAAGTAAAACGTTTTTCAAACTCCTCATAATGTTCTCCTCTTTGTTAATAGGATGGCTCCCTATTTAAAACCTTAACCCCATCGAATATTTATGAACGTTTCCTAAACGGAAAAAACTCTCAAAAGCATAATCTATAGTAATATTGACCCCTCCGGCAATTCCTAATTTAACACCGCCTCCAAATGTCCAGCCAGCACCGTTGTCATCCTCTGCCATCACAAGCTTGGATCCACGAAGATCCGGTCGTAGAGCACGATAGCCACCACGCAACATTGCATATTCACGGTAGCCATATTCCATCCCCACATTCAAGAATTCCGTATTATCATTCGGGACAACCCAGTCCATGGCCAGGGTCAGCCTGTTTATTCCATCCTCGTAAGGTTCCCCTGCAATCCCTAACCTCATTGTTAATGGCAACTTCCATGAATTGGTCTGGATTTCAGACGGGACAAGCTCATTATTTCCTTCCTTATTTGGATCGGGATCGTAGAAATTTACCAGGTCACGGCCACTCATGGACATTTTAGTACCAAAATTGGCGATGCTCATACCCAGGCGTATATCCTTCAAAGGTGTAATCAGTAAAGTCCCGATATCAAACGCAAATCCATCGGCGGCTTCATTCCAGATTGCCTGGTGGATATACTTGAGTGATGCCCCGATGGAGAACCTATCATAGAACTGGTAACCATAAGATACCCCTGCTGCCAGGTCATAACTGTTGAACATTAGACCTGTACCTTCCTGGTACCTCTCAGTGGTGACCTCCATCTCACCAACTGACAATAGAGTAGCTGAAATACCTACAGTTCCAGCTTCACCCATGACAAAGGCAGTCCCCACGTAATCAAATGACATATCAGCGAGCCAGGTACTGTGCACAAGGATAACTTCCGATTGCTGCATCCGTGCCAGTCCCGCGGGATTCCAGAACAACGAATGAGCATCGTCAGCCATTGCAACAAACGCTCCGCCCATAGCCTGTGGTCTTGATCCTACACCTATCGTCAGGAATGGTGCCGCTGTTGTTCCTATTTTACTGCCTCTCGCGAACAAAAAAGACGGCAACAGGAATAAACAGACTAATATCATCAATATTCGTTTGCCCATAACAGCTCTCGTTTTAAGCATCGAATTATTTATAAACATATTCAGATACACCTTAATTAAAGGTTTACGGTACAGAACAACAGAAACAAATTACAATTATTTAATAATCGCGAACTTACCTACATGCTCACCATAAGGTGAATCAATATGATATATATAGACACCGTAAGCGACGTCCAATCCATCCTTTGAACGCAGATCCCATGTTTCACGACCATCATGTATGTCATTGTAGTGCGGGATAGTTTGAACAATTTCGCCACGGATATTGTAGATACGAATCGTACATTTATCAGGTAGATGTATAAATGTTATTCTCTGTTCACCACGACCTGAGGTTAAAGGGATCAAGCTCCTCTGTTCCTGTGTGCTGGCGCCAAGGTAAGGATTCGGGTAAACCTTAATCTTACTAAGGTCCACACGTCCCCTGTCGATCCTCGCTTCTTCAGCAGTAAATGCATACAGGTCATTCGTATCAAACGGTTTATACATCTTTAATCTCAGGGTGTCACCGCCAACAGGGCTGTGTATCGTCCCAGCCGCAACACTTGAACCGAAAACAGTTGACCATGTTCCAACCGTATCAGGGCCTGTATCAGTTTGATCGACTTCCAGTAACATGATGATTGAATCATCTTCGATTGTAGGAACAACGTCAGAGACTGCCGCAACCACAACCAGTGGATCCTGCCCACCGGTGACATTCCTAACGGTAAAATTAATCGGTTGTTCAGCAAAAGTACGGCTTCCGGGCAGATCACCCGTGTAAGTATATGCCGTTGAATTACCTACAATTTCATCATAGAAGACAAGCTCATAATCA
This sequence comes from bacterium, assembly GCA_028278125.1. The sequence goes on from JANQEY010000177.1 coordinate 34,343, forward strand.
GCATATCGTTCTTCGCCTGTAAATCCAATTGACCCGAATGAAATGGGAGCAAGGGAGAACGAAAGGAGACTGTCTTCTCTAGTAGGACTAACGCTTTGAGGATCACTTCCTGAATACCATGTTGAGCCTTCAACATTAAGTCCACCTGGACGTGACGGTTTAATGAAATAAGCTCTCATACCGTTAAATAACGGCGTTTCAACGGTGGAATAATTAAGTGTTGTGTTATAGCGACCTGAGGGCAGGCCATACAATGAATCGAAATAAGGATTGAAAAGATCTAAGACCGGTCGTTCATCGGTTTCATATTCCAGGGTTCCATTGACATATACATCACCCGTCTCGCTGTCACTCAGGTAATACCAGGTTCTGATTACTGTATCCGGTTCAGCACCTGATACCTCTTTTTCAAAAGTTATCGTGTAATCCCTGTTTTCTTCTACTTCCCTGTGATCGACAACATCGATGTAGACCAATCCATCAGAGAAACCTTCTTCATGGGTTGCAGCACCCACCACGGGTGGTTTATATCCCGCAGCCGGAACAGATGGAGTGACAAGAACTGTATTTTTATCAAATGTCAGTGTTCCATCCGGCTCAATATTAATCGTTTTAGCTGTTTCTGCAGGGAAAAATGTGACGATTTCCAATGTATCAGCCGCGCCGGGAATAGTCCCATAGTAACCAAAATCATATGCCGTTACAGCATAAAAATACCGCTGACCATTTTCAACTGTAGTGTCTGTCCAGACATGCTGGATTCCTGTATTATCACCCAGGTAGTAGCTGACACCGAAGGCAGCTTCTGGGAAGTAACCGAAATTTTCGTTGTCAAGGTCAAACTGGGCAATCGGTTTATGGAATACTTTTCGTCCCTTACCATCGGTGATCACAAAGTTTTCCAGGAAGCCGGGATCGGTGGCACGGTAAATCTTATATCCTTCAAAATCTTCCCTGTAACCTTCCGGCATAGATTCATCAAACGCACTTTCAGCCAGGTCATCCCAGTACAATGTTACCTGGCCGTCACCGGGAACTGCAGTTACCGTTGGTTTTGGAGGTGGTTTTACAAAATTATAATTGTTGTTATAGATCTGCTGAACGGTCTGTTTATTGTTTGTAATGTCTTCAAGGTCTTCGCCAAAGAATAACGCGACTGAGAACCGTTCTGTTTTACCCGATGGCAACGGGAAATATCCCGATCCGTAGACAAAGTCGCCATCTTCCGCAACACCCGGAATAACATCAACAAGACCAGGTAGCATCCTGTTCCAGATATTGTTGTCATCGTTCATTCTCAGACCACCCGGAGGTGAGAAGTATTCGAACGATGTCAGCCCAATCTGGTCAGATTCATCAATATCCGTTTTGTCAAAATTCGGTTCGCCATCTGATGGTACACCATCCGCTTCACCTATATCACTTGTTCCTGCGGTGCCGTCGAAACCAACATCGTCAGATAAAGGATCCCAGTCACCATCGTTATCTATTCCGTCGTCTCGCGCTTCGTCGATCATCGGATCATCTAAACCAGCGCCGGATAAATAATTCTTGTAACGGAAGTTCAGATGGTCCAGTCGTTTACCACCGACTTCGAGACCCAACCGTTCGTCAATTAACCCGTTAAAATTATCATCAATTCCATTGTTTCCATCTTCCACATAGTCAATATTCGCGTCTATAATTATATCCTGACCACGAATCGAAGTTAATAACGATCCTGAGTCAGGCATTGTAACCACTGTTCTTTCATAGGTATCATAATCTATCAGGACAAGATCATCACCGGCAGGATAACGCCTTCCAGCTACAGTCATTTCATGCAACAAACCCTCAGTGAGCATTGGACTGTCCGGATCTTCGCTGTCATTATCGTTATCTATGCCATCAAATGAGTTACCGGGAGATTCAAGGAACGCGTACCCGGCATGTCCCACATTTACTACACCCTCCCTGACAGGCACCCATCCGGGTGAGCCAATATCGTCACTATCCCATGAATAGGTGATATCATCGTTTGGATCAAAGAAGGCAAGGTCGTCTTCAGAATCCTGCCGACCACCGGAGAGTGTCCCGACAATCATCCCGAAGGCTACTTTATCATAGTTATAGTCACTGATGTTTGTGATCTCGTAATGCCAGATCAGGCAATCTTCTGCCAGGAAATGTGCCCATTGTAATCCACGGCATCCTACCCTGATACCCACTCCCCTGCGATCCTGGTCCTCAAAAACAGGGTAGAAATAGAAATCTACATTATTGTTGCATGGCCATAATCCAACGCATCCGGGTTCAACACCAAGTAAATCAGTAAATCCAAACTGATGGACAAGATCCATTTCCCTTAACTCATCCCAGACTCTTACCTCATCAATATATCCATTGAGGAAAAAACTCTGAGATTCATCAACACTTTTCGCGCCTATTGAAAAACCACCGGCATTGGTCAGGCTGCCGATATTTGCGGTTTGGGTCTCTGGTAGATAATAGAAAAATCCGTATTCACCTTCTGTATCTTCCAATTCTGAATATGTAGTTACATAAAGAGTAAAGTTATCACCCTCACGTGTACCGGCTACATGAACCCATTCATTCAGAAGAACTACATCTGGAGAGATCAGCGTGATTGAATTATTACCGTCAGAAGCCCAGAACCCAAGTTCTACCCTACCATTGTCCTCTGTACCATCATCTTGCACGAAGAGTCCAAAGTAACGATCGTCATTAGCCCTTTTATCAACAATAACAGCATACTCTTCCGAAGGTTCTTCAACTACATATACCCGTGCTTCAATGGCGAAATCACCATCATCAATATTGTATCCGGACACATTCGGGATTTCCGCAAATACCGTAGTTCCGTCGAGAACAAGTGCTTCATTCAGGCTGTCCAGGTAATCCCGTTCCCAGGTATACTCACCAAATATCAAACCGTCATTTCGAAGTGGCGATAAATCAAATATTTCGTCATCCAGACTTCGTTTGGATCTTACTAGCCATTCTCCGTCGGTTGCGTCATCCATGACAAAGTATGATTCCTGGTCAGCACTGAATTTGTCGCGTCCAAAATAGCCATTCCAGGCTCCGGACCATCCCGGATCGTTTACATCACGCGCCCAAAGTTTGTCCCGCTCATCATCAAAGGTTTTATCCGGCCAGAAATCCGGTCAGGTATTCGGATCATGGCTCATGGCAACCCTGGGTGGGATATCCGGATCAGGAGATAATGTTGCAGCAAAACCCGGGAGTGGTTCAAAACCCCAGAATCGGCCATCTGTTCCAAATTCATTTCCTGCACGGGGACCAAAACTGTTGACTACACTACGAAGTGTATCACCCACCGGGTGCACAAATTCCACACCCACAAGTGGAAGCACATCACCTACATAATAATTACCGGTACCGATCGGCCATTCCCCTGATACTTCACCAATATCGGCTACCAGTCCATAATTATAGAACAATGTGCGAACTTTATTACCTGAATGGGTATTCGAAAGCCTGTAAAGTCCATCACCCTTGTAGTCCTCCAAGTTCTGCTGGGCTTGAACCGGGCAATTCTGAAAGATCAGTACCAGTAATAAAGCTGTAATTAGAATCCTGAAAAATACTTTGTTCGACATATTCATAAGTCCTCACACTCGACAAGGATAACAGTCATATCTTTAAAAGTAACTAGTACTTAAAATTGAAAACTTATACCAAACCTGACTTCACGTGGACGAGAATAAAAATTCGGATGATACAGGAAATATTCATCAAATGTATTTATACTCGGACGTTCTGATGTTCTGTCTTCTGGAATATCAGTCCTGTAAGTTGCACGGCCGGTATCTTTATGGACATCATTTTCATTCAGCCTGTCAAAGACATTACGAACCTTCAGTTCGAACCTCAGCTTATATCCCTTTTCCTTCATGAAGGTAACATCTTTGAACAGGGTCATATCCATGTTCATATATGTAGGACGACGGCCGTCGTTTTCAAACGTAACGCCAAGGTCTTTAACCTTACTAGAACCTGTATCGATGGTATAGGGAAGTCCGCTGCCAATTGTTCCAATTACGGAAGCGCCCCAGTTATTCGGGACAACATAATTCACATTCAGGTTCAGGGTATGCCTTCTGTCCCAATCCAGGGGTATCAGCTGTTTTACCGGTTCATTGTTCGTGCTTCCTCTTTGCGCATTGTATGCGTCCTGGGGATCTGAAGCGACACCCTCTGCAATCTGGTAGGTATAGTCAAGGCCAAAACTGACATTGTTCGAATATCTCTTGTCAAATGTCAGAACTATTCCCCTGACTTCCGCAACATCACGGTTAATATATTGAGCGTATTTTATCCCGGAATTATTGCCCGTATCTACAATCTTGTCAGCCGAAATCAGTCCCCTGATATCCCTCTGGTAGAGGCTGATGCCCATACTGATATCGGGTGTTAGTGCCTGGTTAAAACCGAATTCATAGGAAACTGTTTTTTCTGCCTCAAGGTCGGCATTTCCCATCACGGTGTTTACACCGGTACTTTGAAACTCGAGCTCAAATTCAGGATTAGTATAGAGATATTCATATTTCGGGCGCTGGAAAAAATGGCCATAGGCAAAATGCAATACACCTGTTGGTGAAATCGGGTAACCGATACCCAGGCGAGGGGATATCTGAACTTTAGGTGAAGGGTCATTATACCAGATCGCCAACCTTTCAGCTTCCGTCATCGCTTCGTGCTCTGGCAAACTTGGATGGTAGACATCTGGATCATTTGGAAACGCCAGTACCTTTCCTTTCGAATCAAAATAGTCTAGCCGAAGTCCAGCATTAACAACCAAGGATTTTAATTCTATTTTATCCTGGACGAAGAATGCCATTTCGAAAGGCTTGTAACGGTAGTGATCATGATTAAAATCGGAAACCGGTAACAGCGTTTCCTTTGCACCAGACATCCGCTGTTCAAGGTTGTGATAGTATAATGTCGGACCTATATCCAGTACATCATCGTTCAGATTACGGTAGAAAACTTCGTTAAAATTAAGATTAAAACCGGTCTGTACATAATGAATCGGTGTGACCTGCCATGCCAGTTTAGCCTGTGCAACATGGGTATCTGTGTAACGGCGGAAATGTTCAAAACGAGCACCGCCCACATTCAATGTATAAGATGGTTCAAGGTCACTTAGCTCCGGGATATTGAAATAGTAAAGTGAATCATACAGGTCTTCATACACGTAATGGAAATATTCGGTGTAGTTGTTGGAATATCCAACGTCAATAAAGGCAGATTGGCTTAGTGTTGTAACCAGTTTCAGGTTATTGGTCCTTCCCCTTCTAAAACGATTATAGTCTGCTTCCGGAATATTCAGATAATCACGGCTTGAGAGTGCATCAAACTCATGATAATCCCTGTTTTCAAATAATGACGTATAATTAACCTTCATGGTAGGTGTTAGTTGATAACTCAGTTTCCCGAAGAGGTATATATTTTCGTCATCATTCATGGAGACAGGTTCGTTATCATCCAATCCGTATAATTCGAGCATATTTACATAATTTTCAGCCGGTGATATTGCATCATTCCATTTAGTTGAATCATCCCAGTCTTCCCTTCCGAAAAGTCCAAGCCGTTCACGCTCAATTATCATATCTATATAAGTATCGACAAAATCTATTTCAAATTTTCTACGACCATAAATCCAGCCGTCCGAACTTTGATAGCGTGCGTTAGCAAAGAATTTCAGCTTCTCATTAGTTAAAGGTACAGGCCCGTTAAGGCTGCCTTCAAAATTCATGATCCCGGCGGGATTTATATCAGTGATGTTGTCAAACTCTTCAGAATTATTGGAGAAAAAATCACCCATCTGTGCGCTGAAGCTGCCGTGATATTCGTTTCCCCCCTCTTTAGTAACCAGGTTTACCACGCCGGACATTGCCTGGCCATATTCAGCGTTAAAACTACCGGTTATAACCTGGAGTTCTTCAACAGCAGACTGGTTTACCTGTGTAGACTGAGTGTTGTCATAAACATCCTGGATCGCAATCCCATCAAGCATGTACACGACTTCACCACCACGACCACCCCTGAAATGACCGTCCACAACACCTGCCTGCAGTTCAATCACTTCATTGGTATTAGTCACAGGCATGACTTCCATGTCCTGTGAAGCGATTGATGAGGTACTGAAAGTCCGGTCTACTTCAATTATAGGTCTCTTGGCAACAACAGTAACTACTTCACCCTCTATAATCGATTCTTCCATCCTGATGTCAACGGTGGTCGTCTGGTCAACTTTAACGACCACATTTTCTATTACCTGGCTGGCAAAACCGAGAGATGTAACATTCAACACGTAGGTTCCGGGAGAAAGATTGATGATGAAGTAATAACCATCGAGGTCTGTTGAGGAACCGCGGGGGGTATTTTCAACTACAACATTTACTCCAACAAGTGGTTCCCCTGAGGAAGCGCTGATCACTCGTCCAGCTACTTTACCGGTTGTCCCGGCGTAAGATATGGAGACTGCTAGTAATAAAGTGATCAGTATTCCGGGCAATCGCAAAGATGAGATGGCCATAAAGCCATTCCTTTCTACAAAAATTAGAATATCTTACCAGGCATTGTAGATAAAGTCCAAAACCAGCTTATTAAACAATTCACAAAGTTTACCGGTTAATCGAAGAGCGGAGTCGAAGGTATGTTAAACCGGCATTATTGCAAAAATTCCTGCTAAAATAGTTAAATATATCATCAATACACAAGAAGTATCTGAACATCTTCAAAATATTAAGTCATTTTAGTTACCCTCTCTGGTGACAAAATTATTTAAGTCGTATCTAGAACGAAGATAATACGAAAAACGATAAATCTATTGAATAGAAAAGGCGCGTATCATTGCGCCCCTTTCTTTGCGGGAGTGTCTGGGAATCGAACCCAGCCGGGACCGTTAAGCCCCACTACGGCTTTGAAGGCCGCGGCGTCCACCAGGAACACATCCACTCCCAATATTTATGAATATTTTAAGTCAATCTAATCAGTATTGTTGCCTAATAATTGCTCCATCAATCTTTCTACGTTCCGATCGAGTTGTTCGTATGGTCTTTCATTATCATCGATCCTGGTGATACCAACACCTACAACTTTATCCTCGATTTTTTCCGAAAACCTGGATCCGACATTGCTTTTTCCCGAGCCCCCATAATTCTGATCGTCTCCGGATTCACTCCTGATTTCGCTGAGGCATTCCCTGCAATAGACCGGGCGTCCGTTTACAGGCTTAAAAGGAACAGTGGTCTGTTGCCCGCATTTGTCACATGAAACTTCATAGGTTTCTTTCCATTCGGAATTTTTTCGCAGGTCCTGTTTCCTGATTTTCCTGCAGGAGGGGCAATACCTGGGAGCGACAAATCCCATCTCTCCAAAGAATTTCTGTTCGCGTTCGGAAAAAATAAAATGTTCGCCACACTGTTGACATTCTATAGACTTGTCATCACCCTGTTTTTCGTTTTCCGGTTGGACTTTTTCGTTGTGCTCAATTTCGTTATCCATCATACTCGTCTCGTAACATATCATATATTCCACCAAAGGAACCGTTACTTAAGATAAGGATAATATCACCCCTTTTACTATTTCTTTTTAGTTCATTGACCATCTCTCCGAAATCATCAGTATAGTTAGCATATACATCTTTCATTCTAAGTTTTTTAACAACTGCATCGCGATCAAGTCTTGATTTTTCTGGTATCCTGTCACTTCGATAAATAGGTCCTATCCAGATATTATCACATCTAAAAAATGCTTCTATCAGATCATCCTGGAGGATATTAGTCGCACTGGTATTCGATCGAGGTTCAAACAGCACAGTCAATCGCCGATTTTTCCACCTCTCTTTTACTCCCTGGATAGTTTCCCTGATGGCTGTGGGATGGTGTGCAAAATCATCGATAAAAGTAATCCCATCGGCTTCCAGGAAGATCTCCATTCTGCGTTTAACGCCTTTGAAATTCTTGATCTCTCTTTCAATATCTGTGGAAGAAGCTCCAAGTGTTCCGGCAACAGCGACAGATGCCAGGGTATTTAAAAGGTTATGATTACCGGTCAAAGGAACCTGCAATCTTGCCCATAAATTACCGTTTCTGGATACGTTAAAACCTTGATATCCTTCTTCCGAATCAGATTTTTCTCCCCGCCAGTTCGCATTTTTATTAAAACCATATGTTGCTACATTAGAAAAGGCACTCTCCTTGAGTTTCAGTGCGACCGGATCATCAACACAGGTAATCAACCATCCATCACTGGGTATCTGCCTTAACATTAATGTAAATGCCTTTTCAATTTCACTGATATCCGAATAAATATCGCTATGGTCAAATTCAATCGAGGTCACAACCGCAATATGAGGTAAATAGTGGAAAAACTTTGCCCGTTTATCGAAGAAGGATGTGTCGTATTCATCACCCTCAATTACAAAGGGAGCTCCATTTTTCCCAAGTAAAGATGAATTCTCAAAATCGAGGGGCTGCCCCCCGATAAAGTAACCAGGATTCAAACCGGTTCTTTCCAATAAAAATGCTGTAAGTGCGGTTGTGGTGGTTTTGCCATGGGTACCACAAATAGCAACCGGTTTTCTCTTTCTCAGAACATATTCTTTTAGAAATTCAGGAAGGCTTATGTAGTGCAAGTTACGTTCAAGCACTGATTCTACTTCAGGATTTCCCCTACTCAATGCATTACCAATTATAACGAGATCGGGATTCCAATCCAGGTTCCCAGGATTATAACCTGTATAAAATTCTACTCCTAGATTCTTAACCATATCGGAGGTTGGTGGATACAATGGATTGTCGCTGCCCCTGACCTCCATTCCAAGATCAACAGCCAGCCTGGCAGCAGATACCATTGCGGTACCACCAATTCCAGAAAAATGTATTTTCGTTCTATTCATGCTATATATGAATTACCAGCACGGTTTTATCCTTCCTTATTAGAAAATAGATCAATCCCACTATCTAAACAGTATGTCCTTATCAAGGCTGACGAGTATCACAGCATTACTAGCCCAGTCTTCCCACGTCCAATTTCCTGGATTATATAATTTTATTCCGTCATTCCTCGTTAGATCTCCATGCCATGGTGCCCAGCGAGATGATACTGTTAACCCATAAAAATCTATCAGTTCCAACGTTGGTCCAAATTCTAGAGGATTTGATCCCGAACCAGTCGATACAAAACCAGTAGCATGTTGAATTCCAGGATGTATTTTTCCGATGAATCGTCCGATTGGACCACCAAGTTGAATTTTAAACAAAGACTTTAGTGATTTTCTGACGCCAATCCTGTAAATGAAAAACCTGTCAGGCGAATAGTTGCGTCCGGTTGAGACAAGAGCCCCATAGGTATTTGGCAGGGGAAACGCAGGGTATGAATTATCTCTGTACCATGGGGCGCTGAATAATGGATCACCTAATAATCTCAACGGTGCTCCAGCCTGAAGAGTCGGTCGAAATTCTGCCGGGGTAGATTGTGATAACATCACAAAACGGAATTCCAGCATGAGTAACAACTTTTTCCAAATATTTATATTCTGAGACAGTTCCCACTCAAAGGTCGTGTAACCTCTACCTTCACTATAATTATTGTTGCCTATTACTCTACTATACCCTGATATAAAGGCGTATTTGTTGTTAATAGCGTGATTTCTTCTATTTTTTCTGAGATCGTAAGAAACAGAGACATAACTCTTTACTTCATCCTCAAAGGTTAGATAATAATTAGTAAAAGGATAATATTCGTCCTCTTCCCTGTTTAAAACACCAAGTTGAAGGGTGAACTCATGTTGAGTGAATTCATGGCTCGCTGGACGCCATAAACGATGGATACCGCCATTCGCCCACCAGTCACCATGCATTTTTCCACATCTGAGGAAAAATTGTGGTCGATATGGTCCCTCCCAGATAGGTTGTGCCAAGCCCGCCCTTAAATTCAAAATTTCAGTTTCGGAGTTTTCAGGGATAAGTATATCAAATCCCCATCGATTACCTCTTCCAAGGTAATCACGGCGCAATTTTACGCCCCCCATTGTACCACTGGTATTGCCATAACCAAAAATGGGACCATAACGAATCTGGTACCTGTCAATTGGTGGTTTTTCCAAAGGCCAGATACCAATATCAAATTTTAAATCAACCTGGCTGTAAGGACGCCGGTTATTTACCGGGTAACTATCGGAATAACGATTATCCGGATCCAGGATTATACTTTCAGTTTTAAATCCGGGATCAACAGAAATCGTGTAGTTTTTTGCTGGATCATGAAGTTGATCCCAGTATCCCCATCGCTCAAATCCATCCAGTTCTTGATCTGTAGGCAGGAATGGAATTTCCCCTCTCAGGGTATCTCCAGTGGCTAAAACAACTGCTAAGCGAACTGGGAGTCTGACTTCTCCATGTCGCTCTACTGTAAACTCTATCTCTGTACTTTTGTCGGTTTTCGGGATCTGGTAATCGGAGATTGAATAGTCAACATCACCATTGCCGTATAAAAATTGTTTGAAAAACCAGCCAAGAGGTTGCCCTGCCGCTTCTTCAAACGCTTCGATCATATCATTTTCATCCACGTGCGAAAATTTATTGTCACGATAGTATATTCGGAATCCTCTCCAGAAAGCATCCTCACCAATCACAGAACGTAATGCATTCAGCATTACAGGTGTTTTGTAGTATGTAGATACCCTCAACTGCCAGTAATCTTCAGCGATATCCGATCCCCTGACCATTGGCAGATCGGTTTCATCCAGCACCGACTCCAGGTATGGACGGATACCACGAGAGATATAATCATGCTCGACAAAATCTCGTGTGAATACCCCACGGGTATATGTTTTTTTTCTTGTCCTGGTGGTCTTTTCATACCGTTCAGACAATTCATGCTCAATAAACGTTGTAAAGCCTTCGTCGAGAACCGGTGCGTCGACAGAGTTTGAATGGATGATCATCGGGGTATAATTGTGGATAATTTCATGCATCATTACATAACGATACCATGGAGTTTCCCAGCTCATCATTGTCAGCATCGGGTATTCCATGGCGCTGTTAGCATCTACTGCATATACCCTGGGCCATGGATACTCACCATAAATATCCTCCAGTTGTTGCACAGTCCAACCACAGACTTCTGCGGCATCTGACCATTTTTCCTCTCTTCCCCTTTTTACAAATGCCCAGGATTCAAAATTCCCATAATCAAACCTGTCTATGAGGAACCGTTCACCGGCAACAAAAGCTACATCAGGAACATTATCCGCCTGGTAAATCCAGGAAACAGGACGTTCACCCTCCTCCCCCGTTGGAATCGGATCAGGTTCAGGATTAGAAATCGATAATCCTTCAAGACGTTCTCTCGGAAGGACTTCATCCTCATTCACCAGGTAACCCGTTGAAGCAACTATATACCTGTTCGGGACAGTATACCTCAGCGTAAAATCACCAAACTCGCCGTAAGCTTCTGCCGTTCCGAAATACCTGTTGACTGTCCAACCATACTCGGGAGTATATGGACAGATCATCGGGTACCAGTACGCACCTTTGTATTGTCCACTGTCGTAAGCAATTCTTGAAGCTGCTCCGGGACCCGGGAATCTAGTTTGGAAATGCATTGTGAATCTTGCAGAATCACCGGGTGAAATTGGAGGATCGAGGTGTAGCTGACCAATGCTGTGATCCTGTTCGAATACAGCGTCAATCCCAGTTGCGAAAACTGAGTCTACTGTTAATTTGCCCCAGTTTTCTTCAGGAACGGTTTTAAACCTGTGTTTCCGGCCACGGTAAAGGGTTTGATCAACACAACTTCCTCCTCTACGTGCGTCGGGTGGAAGACGAAACCAGAGTGTACCCAGGGTGTGTGGCGAATTATTTATATAGGTGATTTCCGCTGCACCCTGGAAGGTACGAATGCTGTCGACCAGGGTAACATCGATATTATAATTTACGCGTTGTTGCCATTCAGGAAGGCTTGAGATTGAATATTTCGGCAGGATCAGGAGCAGAAAGGTTAAAAGGATATAGAATATTTGTTTTTTAAGAAACAGTCGGTTTACCGTACATGTTTTCATCTTTTAATGTTGTATAGTTCGTTAACGAATGATTCCTGTTTAAGATCCGTTTCACGATTTTTACTTGTCAGGAAATAATTTGGCGATACTTCAATCAGGCAATAATCCCTCTCCATCTCGATAGCAGCGTGCATAGTGGAACCTGAACCGGCGTACGGATCAAGTACAAGTTCGCCCTTTTTTGTGCTCTTTCCAATAAGGAACTTCAATAATTCAACAGGTTTTTCAGTTGAGTGGGTAAGTTTTTTACTCGCCAGACGTGGAAACTGTGTCAGGACATTAGATTCACGTTTTCCAAATAGCACACGTCTTCCCTTATGCGCATAGATTATCCATTCATCCTGGGGAGCATAATCACCTTTTAAATCACCACTACCATGATTGTTTTTTACCCAGATTAATGTTCTTTTCATCTTAAAACCTGCAGACTGGAAAGCGGTAATAAACTCTGGGTAGGTATCATGGCGGCAGAAGCAGTACAAATGACGATTTTCTTTTAGTACTCTATATGCCTCTTTCGCAAACTCAGGGATCCAGTCCTTATTCTGGTCATTCTTCAGATGTTTGAATTGAGGATTTTTAACACGCCTGTTTGACCTGTAACCGATTGTATACGGTGGGTCTGTCAGTATCATATCAACGGTATTATCAGGCATTTGTGCTAGAGTGAAATTATTATCGCCAAAATGTACCGAGTTTTTCCATTTACCGAAATATTGCTGATCTTCACGCCATTTACGTTCGTCAAGGGATTCTTCCAGCTCTCTTGGAACTTCCAGTTCAGCCGATCCGGGATCGTTTTCCGTGAGCTTTTTCCCGTTTTTCCCCGGTTGCGGTTCCGGCTCAAGTCCCGGTAAATACGTGTTTAGATCTTCCCTTTTTACCACGAAAACTCCTTGCAGCGATTCAAATTAACTACTTATCAAGCTGGCAACCTGATCATACGTGGGTAAATATCCCCTTCCCCCCAGTTTAGTTGTAGACAATGCCGCAGCGGCTGAAGCCCATCTGATTGAATCAGGAATAGACGTCGCCTTCAAGATACCATAAATAATCCCTGCGTGAAAAATATCACCTGCCCCTGTTGTATCAACTGGTTCAACCTGATACGCAGGAAACCTGGCTACTTCTGATTCCCAGGCCGCAGTACAGCCGTCTTTCCCTGAAGATATTATGGCCAATTCCGCGCCACGATTGATCAAATCAGCAACTCCGTACTCAGGTGATTTATCCCCATAATATGCCATCAAGAAGGCTTCAGGTGCAACAATCCAATCTGATACTGCTATTAATTCATCCATCCTGGGACGAATATTACCGGCATCAAACATTACTTTACATGTACTTAAGCCATTTTTATCCCTGCTCTGGGCCTTTACATGCCGTGCTGCTTCTATTGCCGCGTCTGCTTCCCATCCGTCAATGAGCAAAACTGAACAATCTGAAAGAATGTCGTAAGGTAAGCTATCAGGAGAGAGTGACGCAATATCCCGATCTAAAACAATGGTGCGCTTTCCGCTGGTTTGTTCTACCCAGATATACGCCCTGGGAGTACGTTCTCCAGGTAAGACTCGTACCTCCGAGGTATTTACTGAATAAGAAGAGACCTCCTCAATAAACCTTGATCCCTCAGCATCATCGCCTACATTTGCGGGTACAAGGGTTTTTAATCCCCACACCGCAAGCTGGCATAAAGCATTTGGCACAGGACTGCCACTACCGTTAAAACTGGCTAGTGCCTCGGTTTTACTGTCACATACTGGGTACGAATGGACGAGGACACAATAATCATAGACTGCGCGTCCAACACCAATTACATCATATTTATTCATCTGTTGCTTAACCGTTTAGAAAGAGTTTATTCAACTCCCACGGGAACCTCACCCTCTTCAAACCTGGCAATAAAATATTCTTCTATGATACCTGAAGTTTTAAAGGAATCAGCAGCGGTATTTGCTTCCTGAATTGTATTATAATGTCCGAAGCGTAATTGGTAATATGATGATTTATTCTCTGCGGGATATACAAGGTAGGCATCAATGTTTTTTATTCGGAGTTTATTTAGCTGTTGAACAGCAGTATCCTGAAGTTTATATGCGGCAACCTGTATGGTAAAAGGTTGATCAGACAGCACCGGGCCCGGATGGGATAGTCCTCGATCGCCATTAAAGAGTGATGATTTCCGGGGAATTGTTGCAGCTAATACAAAAATAATTATAATTACCGAAACAGCGGCAATATAGTGATGAGGTCTAAGATGTTTACCTCGATTATAGGCATATTTTACTACGTGAAGCAGTTGTTTTCCTGAATCCAGTAGCCAAACACCGAATATCTTCGAGAGGTCACTGATTTTATTCCAGATATCAGCTGTGTGAAAGCCTTTTTGATACTCATCTACCCGTTCTTCACCCTTATCCTCAGGATCATAGAGATCATGTAGTTCCTGAGCCGGTATTTCACCAATATCAGTATCAACCTGTTCTTCATCCGGGGGGAAATCTTCACTGATGATATCCTCGACAAAAAATTCCCGGGCTGGCTTTTTACCGTACTGGGAAAGTTTTTCAGCAAGTTTTTCACTTCTACCGAGTTGGTTTAAAAGGTAGGAGACGATGTACATCTCCTCTTTCATTCCATAAGGGCAAATTTTATTCTTCAGTGCCAGCAAATAGATTTTACCCGCAACTTCATCTCTCCTCTTAATAGCAAGGAAACACTTTGTCAGCTTGGGAATCAACTTTTCTTTAATTTTACTTTCACCCGAAGAAGCTTTAATCCATATTTCCTCAAGTGTTTCCATCTCGCCAGGTAGTAATTTCCCCTCTTCTCTTTTTATGCCCTCCTGTGCAAGCACGTTGATTAAATCTTTACTTTGATCAAGAGTTTCATATAGTTTAAGACCTAACCTGAATGCTTCATCGGTAAGGAAATCCGACTCCAGGATCAATTGTTTTAGCCTGGTCAATTCAGGTTTATGATCAGAAATTTTCGCCCAGTTTATGTTGTATAGCTCCCAGCACCAGGATTCCTTCATCCGCATCTGTAACAGACTCAAAGCCCAGGCGTAGGAATATTCGCCTGCTCTTTTATATCCCTTACCTGGTACTGTTAGAGGACCCAATAACTCACGTAATCCCTTCTTGACAAGATGCTGCCATTCATATTCTTCCGTTTCTATTTCACCACTTGCTATTTTCATCCACCTGTTTCTGTACCGGGATAGGGAGATCATATCAAAAAAAATCCAACTGGCCAGAAAAGCGAAAATAAACGGCAGGAAAATGACTGAGGCGATTCCAAGTTTGCTATCTGCACCGGAATCCAGCAGGAAAAACGATCCAAGGTAGAAGAGACAGATTCCCAGAAACAACCCGACAAACAATCGCAGGATTATTGACAAGAGTGTCCTCATTGTTCCAATCCTTCTGTTTGTTCATCTGTCTCACTGCTATCTGTATCCTGGTTGTTGTCAACCGGTGGGATATTTATAATTTCCTTAAATTTAAAATCTTCAGGTAGGGCAACAGTCAAAACATTCTCATCATCAGCTTTCTTTTTGCTGCCATCATTAATATCTACTGGTTCAAAATCAATTCCCGGCGGGATATTAAAGTCTTTTACGGGTGCTCCTTCTGTTGCACGAGCCATAAACCTGGCCCAGACAGGCAATGCACCTGAAGAGCCGGTGATACCTCGCCTGTTCGGTGTAACCATTGGGCGATTGTCATCAAAACCAACCCATGTTGACGCGGACAGTCCCGGGGTTGCTCCCACGAACCAGGCATCCCGGTAGTCATTTGTAGTCCCGGTCTTTCCTATTCCAGGACGGTTAAATCCATAGTTTTTAGCGTATTTACCCGTACCTGTCTCAAAAACTCCCTTCATCATATCGATCAGAAGGTATACGTCTTCAGGGGTGAATTGACGATTCATTGATACCAGTTGTTCCTGGAGGACATGACCCTCAAAATCCTCAACACGCCTAATTATATATGGCTCAACTACAAGTCCCTCATTTGCGATAGATGCCACCATACCGGCCATTTCAACAGCGCTGACAGAAGATGAACCAAGTGCCAGGGAATAGTACGGCTTTAAATCGCTGGTTATTCCGAGCCTTTGCAAGGTTTCGATCATGGCATCCGGCTCGGTCTTTTTTATCAACTGTGCGGCAACAGTATTTATCGAATGCTGAAACGCTTCTTTAAGAATAATCGGTCCGCGAAAATCCTTGCTGAAATTCCTTGGCCGCCAGTCCGGGGCTCCGACAACATCGATAACCACCTGTGTATCAGTTACTACAGTTGCGGGAGTAAAATCAAGTTCTTCAATAGCAGTTAGATACAGGGCTGGTTTAAGAGATGAACCCATGCTGCGGTTACGTTGTAGAGCACGGTTAAACTGGCTTGCATACCAGTCCCTCCCTCCAACCAGGGCTTTAACTGCACCTGTAGAGTTTTCAACAGCAACAAGAGTACCCTGGACGTAGTTTTTTCTCTCTTCCGGTTCAGCATCTTCAAATGGGTCAAGTTTGAAACGTTTATCCAGTTCATCGAGGCTTTCCTTCATCGCCGATATTGCATAACCCTGTAACAATGGATCGAGCGTTGTGTAGATCTTTAAACCACCGTGATAAATAACATCCTTGCCATATTTACTCTCCAGTTCATCCAACACAGCATCAAGGAAATAGTTGCCTTCATCGGCAGATGCGTAAAGCGGTTTAAATTCAAGTGAATCATTTATCGCAAACTGGTATTCACTCTCAGATATATAGCCAAGTTTTTTCATTCGGCTAAGGATCCACCTCTGCCGTTTGGCGGCTCTTTCAGGATGCCTGTATGGATTATACCAGGAAGGACTATTGGGTAATCCAGCCAGCAGCGCTGATTGCGCTAATGTCAGTTCGGACGCGTGCGTTCCAAAGAAATGTGATGCTGCTTCTTCTATACCGTGGGTGGCTCCTCCATATGGATTCCAGTTACAGTAAGCTTCCAGGATATCGCGTTTTTCAAAACTGCGTTCGATTTCCAGTGCTGCCAGCATCTCCCTGAATTTGCGCGTCACCGATTTTTCAACAGTAAAAAACAGGTTCTTTGCCAATTGCTGGGTAATTGTACTTCCCCCACGAGAAACACTTCCTCCCATTCTCCCAACGACAGCCTTAACCAGGGCAGGTTTATCTATACCCGCATGTTTATAAAATTGATCATCCTCAGCTGCGAGAACGGCATGCTGAAAATGGTGAGGAACTCGTTCGATGGGGACAACATCCCTGCCACCAATTTGTGTTAACAGGCTGCCGTCACTTGCAAAGACACGCGATGGCGGCATTTCTATCAGCTGGCTTAATCTGTCAGGAACCCTCGGAATAATTGGAACTGATACAAATATATTAATAATTATATAGATGGAGGTTAAAACAACTAATGTGAGAAATCCCCACCCTGCAAAATTGAGAAGTTTTAAAATTCTCTTCATAACTCTCCCTCGAGTAGATATTGATCCATCATCTCGCGGAAGAGATCACGTGCTTCTCTCTTTTCGATCCAGAATTTGTAGATGTATTTACCATCAGGACGGGAGAACTCAAGGGCTAAAACCGATAAGCCCTGCTCAGATTCCACAGAAATACCAACTTGTACAAGTTTACCTTCCAGGGTAGCCAACAGATCTGTATCAAGGCTTGCCAATTTAACCGGTCCGGCAGGTTCAACCGCCTCGAAAAACAGGTTAGCCGGAAAAGCACGTCCCATAAACTCTTCGATATCATTCAGCGACGCAGGTACAGGATTGTGTATACCGTTCCACCGATCGAAAAACAGTTCGGTCATTCTTTTTTGAGCCAGAACAACATTCCGTGCATCGACAAAGAATATATGCTGATCACACTTGTCTTCTATAAAGAATACTCTCTGCCATTTTCCACTAGTCTGAATTCTTAAAATATCAAGCGGTGAGATTATTTCCGGCTGCAAGGATTTAGGAAGTTTCTCATATAATCCAATGAATCTTTTGGGGGATATTGAGAACGCTTTATAACGGGCTAGTAGACCGGGGATTTCAGCCCAGTCAGCTAGTGACAATCCGGCGATTTTCCTGTCCTCTATCTCCTCTGCCAGCTCACCTAGTTTTCTGTCTGCCTCAGCTCCTTCATGACTCCATTCCCATCCAGCTCCGGCTTCTTCACGAACCGGTTTTGACCAGAGCATAAATTCACCAAGAGCTCTTTCAATTGGAGAGAATAGAAATTCAACAACAACGAACAGGAGGAACATGACCAAGAGAAACCATGGATATTTCCATGCGTACTTTGACTCCTCGCAGTAGACACTGATTTTTTGTCTTATTTCACTGTCTGTCAGTTTTCTGGTGGCCAAGGTATTCTTTCTCCGAGACGTGAAAAATGCGCCTTGATATACGCTTTTGCCGCTGCTGTTTCACCCTTAAGCAACAAATATATGTAATATGCAGCGATGACAGGTAATTTTCCCACAAACTGAAACGGTACAACATAAAATGGTGTGAACTTGCGAAAGAAAAGTCTTGTTGCAAGTGTCCGATAATTCATCTTAAAAACGCTTCTTCCCCCGCCTGAGCTTTGGGATAACCGGTGAATCAGAATTGCATCATGTACCAATCCAAGGTGCATTCCTTTTTTTCGTACTCTCCAGGACCAGTCAACATCTTCGGCGTACATCCCGTAACAGTCATCCATTAAGCCTGTTTTCTTCCAGGTTTCCGATTTTGCCAACCAGCAACAGCCTGTCAAATAACCCGTCGTACCGGGATATTGTTCGGCTTTGGAAACATGTTTTCCATTTCCAATATGGCTGATCCAGGCAAACAGCCACCAGATCTTCCCACCGGCAAACCATATTGTATCCACAGGATTTTCATACAACATCTCCGGGCTGACTGCTCCAATTCTTTTATATCCACTTTCATCCGCCAGTTTTTCGACCAATAGATCGGTCATTCCCGGCTTGACCCGTACATCTGGGTTAATTATCCCGATATATGAATATCCTTCTTCGAGGGCAAACTTGATTCCCTCATTATTCGCGGAGGCAAAAGGTAGATTTTCGCCTGTTTCTATTAAAAGAACAGACTCAATATTATCCTTGACATTCTGAGCGGAGTTATCAGAAGATCCATTATCAACAAGTATCAGCAGGTCGGATTTGTCTAGATCATCTGTTACAGACCTTGCTGATGCCAGGGTTTCATCGCCCCCATTATGGTTCACCATGATAAAGGCGACACGTTTCAATTGATTTCCCCGGTTATTTCGTCGGCAAGACGTTCCCAGCTGAAATGTGCATGGGCGTGATCTTTTATCTTTTCGCGCATTTCCACTCGAATTTTCTTGTCGATATTGAAGAATTTATCGATCGATGCCGCAAGCGCCCCTGAATTTTCGGGAGGTACAAGATCCCCATTTTCACCCGGTAATATAACATCCGGCAATCCACCAACTTTAGATGCAATAACCGGTGTACCGCAAGCCAGCGCTGCCATGGCAACTCCAGATTGTGTAGCATGCCTGAAGGGCAGCACTATCACATCGGCAGCGATTAGACGTAAAGTCATCTCTTCGCTGACAAGGTATTTATTATGGAGTTTTACTTTGTTACCAATTCCAAGGTTCTTAATCTGCTCCCGGTAAGGTTCAATATCGTCGTAAAATTCACCTGCTATTTCAACAGATACATCACTGTTTTTGATTAGTGGTACTGCTTCCAGGAGTATGTCCACACCTTTATATTTCCTGATCAATCCTATATGCATTATTAATGGTTGATCAATCGGATACCCAAGTTTCTGCTTCGCGGTTTCTTTAGTCAAAACAGGATCAGCATTGCTGAACCTGTCATAAACAGGATGCGGAATAACAGTAGATGGAACACCCGAAACAAGTTGCTGCAGATTATCCTGCTCTCCCTTACCACCCACTATAACCTTATCAGCCTTTTTAAATAACCATCTATTCAAAATCCTACCAGCCTTTTTTTGCTCATGAGGGATAACGTTGTGAGCAATAATCACAAATCCTTTTGAGGATTTCATTTTTGTGAGATAACGTAAACAGGGGGCAAAAAAGGGATGCCAGTGATGAACTACCAACCTTTCAACACCATTATCACGACACAATTTCATTGCCTTTTTCCATGTCCAGGGTTGCCATGCGACCAGGAGAGGATTAGAGTCTTCTGTGGGTCTGGAGGTAGAATCAATTTCTGATGTACCCGGAAACAGGAAACCGGGATATAACTTCAAATAACTGATTGCTAAAACATTATGATCTTGTTTGTTGAGAATGTCAACCAGCGAAGCATTGTAGTGTGCAATTCCACCCCTCAAAGGAGGTAACGGTCCTACAACCGCAATTTTCATTATCTAGTCATCCTGCTCGAGGTGGCGGGTTAACCGTTTTTGTGATGCAATCCGCATATTACTGATCATCTCTCCAATCAAACCAAGAGAGAAGAATTGTACACCAACAATCATTAATAGTATGCTGACAAAAAAGAGTGGACGGTCGCCTATCCATACCTGCTGGAACCATCCGACAACCAGGTATGCAAAAATACCAAAGCCCGCAAGTCCCAGGATCAGGCCAATACTTCCAAATAGATGCATCGGACTTGATGTGAATCTTGTCAGGAAAATTACCGACAGAAGATCAAGGAAACCGTATAAAAAACGTTTATACCCATACTTTGTAGTGCCCCATTTACGGGGATGGTGTTTTACTACCAGTTCACCAACTTTATATCCCTGGGCTGCAGCCAGTACCGGTATATATCGGTGCAGTTCACCATATATCCTGATGCTGTCAAATACTTCGCGTCGGTATATTTTCAAACCACAGTTGAAGTCATGTAGTTTTGCTTTGGAGAATAAACGTGCGATAAAATTGAAAAACTTTGAGGGAAGTGTTTTAGTGATAGGATCGTAGCGTTTCTTTTTCCATCCACTGACAAGATCAAATCCCTCTTCCAGTTTTTTTACCAGGTTTGGGATTTCCTCAGGATCGTCCTGAAGATCCGCGTCCATCGTAATGATATAATTACCCCTGGACAGTCCAAAGCCAAGGTCAAGGGCTGCTGCTTTTCCCTGGTTACGCCGAAAGTGTTTCACGTAAACTTTATTATCTTCATCAGCAAATTTATCAAGGATACCGATTGTACCATCATCACTGCCATCATTGATGAAGATATATTCCGCATCCAGGTTTTCCCGTGAGATTACCTTATCCAGCGCCTCTTTCAGGTGTGGTAAAGATTCAGCTTCATTATAAACCGGGATAACTATACTAAGAAGCGGATTCTGGCTCATTTTCCGTACCAGCCTCAAACTTGAATGGATCGTTTTTCCATTTCGGATTAACTTTTGGCGATTTAATCTTCAATGTAATATCAACCGGCATTCTCCCCGGAGCGACAATCCTGATTTCACCGGGAATTTTTATTCCCTTAACCTCATCATAATCCTTGAAACTTTTTTCAATGATGGTTATCCCATCATTTGTCAGCCAGCGTTCAATTAAAACTGTTCTGTTGCTAATGTCAATAACAAACTGGTGAATTTTGCCATCTTCCAGTAAATCCAGTGTCCAGATATATGAATTTTCGCCCTTTTCAAAAGATAAAGTCAGCGCGTCGCTTTCGGGTTGTAGTGCCAGGGGGAAAAACAGCACCTGCGGATCGCTGCTTGGTAGAGGAAATCCGATGATTTTTTCAAGATCAAGCGTATCTGCTGCCCCGGAAACAATTTCTCCCCTTCCCAGCCTGATTTCAAACTGCTCTTCATCTACCGTCAAGCTCCCCACTTTCATCCCAAAAGGACCCTGCACATTGCAGAAAAACTTTGCCGGTTTCGATACTTTGTATTTACCGGAAAAGGAGTTACTGAGACCGCCTAGTGAAAATTTTAGGGAATATCCTGACTCGAATCTCTCCAGGTTGTTATACAATTCGGTGATCATAAAAATTGCGCCACCGGGGCTGTCCACAGGGATATCGGTGAGTTGAAGAGTTGTTGTAGCGCAACCTGAAACCAGGATAAGAATGATTAGAAGGGAAAGAAGAAGGATTTGATAGAGAGCAGATTTCATGTTTCTATTCAGATACATGTTGAATTAACTATTAACGTTCAAGTTTTTGACGGATTTCTGATTCATTTCCGCCGTTATCCAGGGCACGGGTCCACATTATAAAAGCCTGCTCACGGTCGCCCACAGCAAAAT
>JANQEY010000268.1 GCA_028278125.1 bacterium
CGGGTTCTTCCCGGATTTTTTTATTATGGATGAATTACAAAAGTATTTAGGTTGCATGTTTTTTTACGTCGAAGAGATAATCTAATATTACCCCACAAATAGAAAAATACCAAAAATACCAAAAACAGTTGAATGAACTTAGTATTTTCACTACATTGCAAACTTGTTTGAGAATACTCTGGTTGGGAATTTCTTATTTCTAATAAATAATAAAGAGGTGGTTAGAATGTTCAGGTTACTGGTTTTCGTAATTGTACTGATACCAACATTTATTATGGCACAAGGCTGGCCTGGCTTCACAATAACTTACGATTTTGATGGTTCAAATGATGTTGTTAGTGCCGATATCGACAACGATGGCGATCTGGATATTGTTGGGGCAGCTTTGTCTGAAGGTTTTTCCTGGTGGGAGAACGAAGGGAATGAGATATTCTCTGAACACATCATTTATGAAGTTGACGATAATGCCAATTGTGTCATTACATCTGATCTGGATGAGGATGGTGATGTTGATGTTGTGGGTACGGTTTCTTTGGCAAATGATATAATCTGGTGGGAGAATGACGGATCTGGCATTTTTACGCAACACACGTTAGACGAGGATTATAATCTCCCGCAATCCGTTTATGCTGCTGATCTTGATGGTGATGGTGATATCGATTTGTTGAGTGCGGGTGCCACAAATATAGGAATCTCATGGTGGGAAAATGATGGTGAAGAAAACTTCACACAACATTCAATTGTTGCAGGTTATGGTTCCATCGGTTTAGATGCCCTGGATGTTGATGGAGATGGGGATGTTGACGTGCTGACAGCGGGTTGGTCGCTAGATGAATTCTCCTGGTGGGAAAATGATGGGAATGAGAATTTTACCCAATATATTATTGCTGAAGGTCATGATTATCCCCGGGATATTGAGGGGGTTGACATTGATGGTGACGGCGATATAGATGTAGTCGGAGCAGCTAGTCATGAAGCTGCTGTCTTCTGGTGGGAAAATGATGGGGAAGAAAACTTTACAGAGCATACAATCAGGATTGGTTTCTCGGGCGCTTACGATGTAAATGCCGTTGACCTGGACGAAGACGGGGGTATTGATGTTTTAGGCGCAGCAACATGGGAAGATGAAATTGTCTGGTGGAAAAATGATGGAACTGGAAACTTTGAACAAATTACTATTGACCATAGTTTTAATGGCGCACGATCTGTCTGTGCTGCTGACATAAATAGTGATGGGAGCCTTGACGTTATCGGGGCAGCTAATATCGATGGTGAAATAAAATGGTGGTCTAGTCTTGGTCCAATTCGCCTGGAAATGGTGCCTGAACTGAATACAGTAGTTGTCGAGGCAGGTAATGGTTTCTATTATGATCTCAATATATGGTTAGAAGTTGTTCAGCCCGGATGGTTATATCTTTGGACAGAAGTTCTACTTCCAGACGGAACAATCCATGGGCCAGTACATACTCTACCCCAATATTGGTATGGTGTTCAAGCCTACATGTTAGTCGAGTCTGTCCATCAGCAGGTTCCTGTTTTGGCGCCTGAAGGTGAATATGAGTGGATTATGAATATTGGTTTTTCACCTGGAACCCCGGAATATTCCGATTCTTTCCCCTTTACGGTGACAGCACCTGCGATGTTGGCTGGACTGGAAAAAAATTCCTGGGATTCGAATGGTGCAGAAAGAATAGTAGCCGCGTTTGAAGATCAGAATGAATTCGACTTTAATATTAGCGATGAATTACCAAGCGATTATATCCTTTCCAGTGCGTACCCGAATCCCTTTAATCCGGCTACGAGCATTACAATGTCACTTCCAGAGGTGTCCGACATAGATGTGAGTGTGTTTAACGTTACAGGCCAGGAAGTAGCTAAAATCGCCTCAGGAAGATTCCAGCCGGGTAATCATTCGTTTACTTTTAATGCCGAAGGATTGTCATCCGGGTTGTATTTCATCAATGTGTATATCCCAGGTCATATGGATGAGGTTAGAAAGGTGATGTATCTAAGATAATCCAATCCAGTTCCTGGTAAAAATATTTCCCGGATATCCGTTGACTGATGGATGTCCGGGATTTTCAATTTATAAAACGACTGATTATGTTGGTGCGTGACAACTTTCATTCCATTATATTCATTCATTATTGAATAGTTTATTGGCTAAAAACTTCAGGAATATCAAGATGAAGCTTGTTCTTGCGGCAGATCATGGCGCGGTTGAGTTAAAAGACTGGATCGTTGAGGAGCTGAAAAAATCTGATTACGAAATTTCAGATATCGGAACGTTCGGCAATGATAGTGTCGATTACCCTGATTTTGCATTGAAGGCCGCGAAAATGGTCGCGTCAGAAGAAGCCGAAAGGGGTATTCTTTTCTGCGGAACCGGTATCGGAATGTCTATCGCCGCGAACAAGGTTAAGGGAATATTGTGCGCCAAGGTTAATTCTGTGGAGGAGGGCCGGCTGGCATCAGAACATAACAATGCCAATATGCTGGCACTCGGCGGTAGAACAACAGATAGGAATGTTGTCCTCAACGCGATAATTGCCTGGCTGAATACATCTTTTGGCGGTGACAGGCATCAGAGAAGAATTGATAAAATAATCGAAGCTGAGTAAATATCAATTGTTGAGTCCTTTTATTTTAGTAATCATTGTAGCCCGGACCGCCCTCGGTCTGGGATTTGAAAAGGACAATATGAAGCATGTTGTGATTGCCCGGCTTGACATTTTCCTCCGTAGCTTTAGCGAAGGGGGACGCAAGCTGGGTTTCATATTGCTGCTGATCCTAACTAAACCATGACACCCGACAAGAATGTCGGGCCACCCAGCCCCCGGGCCGAGAGCGGTCCGGGCTACATCTAATTACACGATTCCCGGGTTAATTTACCAACACTATCCACCTTATTGAATAATGCATCTGAATTACCGGTATTGATAGCTATTTACAATCGTTGACAGATTCGAAAAAAGTGAGAATTTTCACATAAGTAATGCTGTACAAAGAAAAACACAATTTTGGAGTAAAGACCTGTAATATATTTAGAATGTACTAAGTGAATAAAAGTGAAAATATTAAGGCGTTGTTTTTAGCCCCCTTGAGTGGAGAATACTTGCTCTTGAGACTCGCAACAACATTTCCAGTTTTGTATATTCATTCCTCATAATTATTAAAGCGCAAATGGCGAAAAGTGAACAGCTTAATTAAGAGTTCCTAACAATTAGACTGTTTTGTTCTGAAGTTCACAAGGAATCGCCATGAATGTGTTTACAAATTTTTATACCTGACTGCGGAGAAGCATGATGAGTTCAGATAACCTGAAAAGTTTTGATCCCGAGATTGCCGAGGCATTAGATAAAGAATACCTGCGCCAGACCGAAAAGCTTGAGATGATCGCGTCTGAGAATATTGTCAGCCCTGCAGTAATGGAAACTGTAGGATCTGTTATGACCAACAAATATGCTGAAGGTTACCCAGGACGCAGGTATTATGGCGGTTGCAAGTTTGTCGATACGGCTGAGGATCTTGCCAGGGAAAGAGCCTGCCAGTTGTTTAACTGCACCTGGGCAAATGTCCAGCCTCACAGCGGCAGCCAGGCTAACCAGGGTATGTATTTCGCGCTTGTCGATCCGTTTTCCGGTAACGGTAAAAAAGTCCCGATAATGGGACTCCACCTGAACTATGGCGGTCACCTGACTCACGGCAGCCCGGTCAATCTTTCAGGCCGCATGTATGACGTTCACGCGTATACTCTTGACATCAAGACCGGTCAGCTTGATATGGACAACGTCGCAAAGATGGCACGCGAGGTTAAACCAAGGTTGATTGTTACCGGTGCTTCAGCATATCCACGTTTCTGGGACTTTGCAAAGTTCCGCGAGATTGCTGATGAAGTTGGCGCTTACCTGGTAGCGGATATCGCTCATTTTGCCGGTATGGTTGCTGTCGGATTACATCCAGATCCGATGCCTCATTGTCACCTTGTTACAACCACAACTCACAAAACACTTCGCGGACCCAGGGGTGGAATGATAATGTCCAGCTATGAAGGTGGTGAGATAATGCTGGAAGGCATGCCGAAACCCAAGACTATCACGGAAGCTGTCGACAGTGTAGTATTCCCGGGTGTCCAGGGTGGTCCTTTGATGCATGTCATAGCGGCAAAAGCGGTAGCGTTTAAGGAAGCACTCAAGCCGGAGTTTAAAAAGTATATAGAAAATGTTCTCGAAAACGCCAAGGTTCTCGCTGAAGAACTGATGAAGCTTGATTTTAAACTCGTATCCGATGGTACCGATAATCACCTGATGCTTGTCGATCTGTCTAATAAAAATGTTACCGGGAAAATGGCTGAGAAGGCGCTTGAATGGAGTGGAATTACAGTTAACAAGAACATGGTTCCCGGTGATAAAAACAGCCCGTTTGTTACATCAGGTATCCGAATCGGAACACCGGCCTTAACAACCAGGGGAATGGGTCCAGACGAGATGAGGAAGATTGCTGCCTGGATTGATACGGTCATCAAAGATCCTGAGAACAAGGAATTAAGACGATCGGTGAGGGCTGAAATCAAGGAAATGGCTGTCACATTCCCCCATTTCAAATGGTAAAGATCAGACCGCTGAAGATTACATAGAGACTATTACTGAATGCGCTGCCCCTACTGCAAAGAACTTGAAGACAAGGTGATTGACAGTCGCCCGTCCCGTGATGGTGGAGCAGTCCGTCGTAGAAGGGAATGCCTGAACTGTGGAAAGCGGTTTACTACTTACGAGTACGTGGAAGAGATGGAATTGCACGTAATCAAGAATGACAGGTGTACTGAGCTTTACGACAGGAACAAACTCTACCGCAGCGTAGCAATCGCAATTGTAAAGAGACCGGTTTCCACGGAACAGTTGGACAAGCTGGTTTCAGAAGTTGAATCAAAACTGTACGAGAAAGCTTCAAAAGAGATAGAGTCTAAAATGATCGGCGACCTTGTTATGAAGCAGCTTATAGAGCTGGATAAGGTCGCTTATATACGTTATGCTTCGGTTTATCGCCGTTTCGAGGATACCGGAGCCTTTACTGAAGAGGTCAAGAGATTGTCATGAAAAAGACCTTTCATGGTGGTACACATCCCCCGGAGTGGAAGCTGACATCCGAGATGACCGCTGAAAAACTACCCGCACCGAAAAAAGTGTATATCCCGATCCTGCAGCATATAGGTGCACCGGGAAAAACACTGGTGAAAAAAGGTGATGAGGTAAAAGTCGGTCAACCTTTAACCGAACCGGGTGGATTTGTTTCAGTACCCTCGCATTCACCTGTGAGCGGTAAAGTCCTTTCGGTAGGTGGTTATCCGCATCCAATGGGAAGGGACGTGGAAACGATCACTATCGAATCGGACGGCAATGATGATTGGTTCGAAGGTGTCACTGAAGATCCCGATTGGAAAAAGGTAGATGCCGACACGATCAGGGAACGGGTTAAGGACGCTGGCCTGGCGGGAATGGGTGGTGCAGCATTCCCCACTCATGTCAAGCTGAATCCCCCGGCTGAAAAACCTGTCGACACGGTTATTATCAACGGTGCCGAATGTGAACCCTACCTCACCAGTGACCACCGGCTGATGCTGGAACGTCCCGATGAAATCCTTGCAGGTGCGATGCTTGTAGGGAAGGCCGTAAACGCGAAAAAGGTCTTTATCGGGATTGAAGATAACAAGCCCGACGCTGTAAAGGTTCTTCGACAGGCGGCGAAGGATAAAGGTTATGATATCCAGGTAGAGATGCTGCCGGTTAAATACCCCCAGGGCGCTGAAAAACAGCTGATATATGCGCTCACAGGACGTGAAGTACCACCACCGCCGGGACTTCCTATGGACGCCGGATGCCTGGTGCAGAATGTGGGGTCATGTGTAGCCATTTATGAAGCCGTCAGGTATAGAAGACCTCTGATAGAACGTAATGTGACTGTAACCGGATATGGCATCAAACAACCGAAAAACGTGATCGCGCGTATCGGGACACCATTTGCCGAATTGATTGAGGCTGCCGGTGGTTATACACCTGATGCTGAGAAACTGTTGAACGGCGGCCCGATGATGGGGGCTGCGCAGTGGACTGATATTGTCCCGGTTATTAAGGGAACAAGCGGCATTGTCGTTCTGAGAAAGGGCGAAGCACATATCTCTAAAGAACAGCCGTGTATTGCCTGCGGACGGTGCGTAAATGTCTGCCCGATTTTCCTGATGCCGACCAATATTGCACGTTTATCCGAATTTGAGCGACTTGAAGAAGCAGAAGAGATGGGCGTGCTGGAATGTATAGAATGTGGTTCCTGTGCGTTTATCTGTCCTTCCAAACGAAACCTGGTGCACCATATACGGTTTGGTAAAACCAGTGTTATGGCGGAAAAACGTAAACAGGCACAACAAGCACAAAGCAAGGGGGCATGATGAATACAGATGCGAATACGGGAAATAATCAGCCCTCTGAAAAAGAAAATAAACCTGAAGCAAAACAGGAACAGCAACCGGAAGCTAAGCGGGAAGCGAAAGCCCCGGCGCCCGAAGGGGTTGCGAAACCTAAAGCTGAAGCTAATGATACCGGTGAGGCTGCTGAAAAACCCAAGGCTAAACCAAAACCGAAGCCGAAACCGAAGGAACCGGAAAAACCGGCACGTCGTTTTACCCTTTCTTCATCACCGCATATCCGTGATGTTGAATCCGTGCCGAAGATCATGAATACGGTTACGTTGACTTTGGTTCCTGCTACTCTTGGTGCAACATGGATTTTTGGTTTCCGGGCTTTAGTCTTAGTATTAATCGGGATTATCGGTGCCGTTTTAACTGAGTGGGTATTGCAGAAAATGTTTAAGGCACCGACCACGATCGCTGACGGCAGCGCAATGTTGACAGGTATCCTGCTCTCGTTTAACCTTCCCGCTGGAGTACCCTGGTGGATTCCCCTGGTGGGCAGCATGTTCGCGATCTCAATTGCCAAACTCCCATTTGGTGGATTAGGTCATAATCCGCTTAATCCGGCGCTGGCGGGAAGAGCGTTCCTGCTGGCAAGTTGGCCGTTGCATATGACTAAAGACTGGCTGCCGGCTTTCTGGTGGAAACAGGAAGGCTTCGGATTTTTCAGCTGGAAAGTAAATCCATCAACATTTGTTGTTGATGGCTCATCATATGCAACCCCGCTCGAGGTGAGAAAAACCTCTCTCAAGACCATTTCCGATCCTGAAGGTATCCCGACTGAGTTGGTTACCCAGGCCATGACACGTTTGCAGGAACTAGGCGATCGATTGCTCGACCTGGTGATCGGTAATGTGGGTGGCTGTATCGGTGAAACATCAGCACTCCTGTTGC
>JANQEY010000273.1 GCA_028278125.1 bacterium
GAATCTATCCACTGTGAATCTGCCCCTGACGATTCAATGGTTGGGGATCAGTGGTGCGGATATTTATATCTTGGCTATTTACGATGGTGCCGATCCGGACGATGCCGTAAAAATATGGCGAACCACCGTCACCGATGGCGGTAGTACGGATTACCTCGTTGAAGTTCCGACCGATGTTGACCTATCGCCCGGTTCAACCTACTGGGTGGATATCACAGCCATTAAAGGGGTGGGCGACAATTTTGCCCCCTTGGGATATTCGGTTTCAGGGACTGCTTCTTTTACTGTGAACGGTGAGCAAATACCGGTTCATACCATCACGGTTGACGGGCAGTTAACGGACTGGGAAGGTATTTCACCGATCATCGGTGACACGCTGGGAGATAGTGAGGGTGGTACCACCGGGACCGATATTTCGAACATCTTTCTCTCAAGAGACACTGATTACCTCTATGTCCGGTTCGATCTGAATGATGCGGCTCCAAACCAGAATAGTGTTTGGTACTTGATCAATCTTCATTATGGCGAGAATTATTCTAATCGTTATACCATGGCCATGTTCTTCAACGGCAGCCAATGGGTTGCGGAATTACAATGGGACGAGAATAACGATGGGATCACGGATTCAGTCATCTATTCCGACATCTGTGCTGTCGGCACCCAAACATTGGAAGCCAGAATCGAATTAGCAAAGCTCGGTCTTAATGATACGGACCCGATCCGAGTCAATGGTCACATCTTCTATCAACAAACGCAGGATGAAACCCAGTGGGCCTATTTTTCCGGGGCACCTGTCATCCAAAAAGGAGACATCAACGGCGATGGGCATATCGATTTAACGGATGCGATCCTTGTATCACAGATACTTTCAGGGATTGAACCATCAGAGAGGATCTATTTGGAGGCAGATGTCAATAACGACAACGATATTGGTCTCGCAGACTTGATCTATATTCTGGAGATTATTTCCGGTATGCGGTTTAATGAAGCGAATGACATTGACAACGATGGCATCGCAGATCTTTTGGACAACTGTCCTCATACTGCCAACCCGGATCAAATCGATACGGATGGTGATGGAGTTGGGGACTCTTGTGAACAGGCTAGTCAGCTTCCTTTTCTTGCGGATTTTGACAATTTGAATATATCAGACCCTAATAATATATTACCCTTTAGATGCGAAGGAGACATTTATGACCCGTGGGGTCATAGTAAATTAGCTGAGTACACAAACATTCAGGTAACAACCAATTCGCACAGTACTCCTTATTCCATCAATCTAATTCCTAATGGTAATCCATCTACAAATGAAAACGGTATATTAAGCAGTGCGATATTAAACGAATTTTTCGATGTATCTGCTTATAGCTCTGTAGCTCTCTCTTTTTGGGTTAATTCAACTTCAAATCCAAGAATTGATAGCGTTCACAATTGTGACAGCTCCATGGATATTTTATATAGATTAGATGGGGGTGCATGGCAGCACTTCAGTTCCTTTTGTGGGCAGCATAAGACAGAATCAAGTGGGTGGCTTTATTATGATATCTCTGGGTCACCGATTTCTACTGAAGGTGCAAATACCATAGAATTTGCTCTTGAGTATTATATACAGAATAGCATCGGTGACGATTCAGTGTATTACCTGATTGACGATTTTGGAATTACAGGAGTTAATTGAGGGGCCGGGGAGTTTATCCCCAAACCAGTTCATTGATATTCCAAGTTGATTTACCTTTTTTGAAAGCATCGAGTTGATGCATTTGGATAGTCAGACCCATTGCCGCAAACAACCAGCGGTTATTCTTTTTCTTTTATAGTTTAGTTAAGATGATTTAATTGATATATCCATTGAAAAGGAAAGGATAATTATTACTCCGATTGAGCAAAAAGAGTATTCGCTTGATGCACTCCTAGCAAATGTGACGGAAGATAATCTTCACGGCGAAATTGATACCGGAGTCCCTTCAGGGAAAGAAATCTTGTAGTCATGAGTAATTATATTTCTAATAGGTTACCGGTTCGATCTTTAAAATGATAACCGATTTCTCTTTTTATGTGGCGTCTTTCAGGAATCCACTGACATATTTGTGAAGTACACTTCCAATCAGTGTTTGATAGGGGATTCCTTCTCTTGCAGCTTTTCTTTGTAATGCTGTAAGATCATTTTCTGAAATTATAGTATTGATCTTTCTGTTCATTTTTTAGTTGTCTTTGTCAGTTGTCATTTTTTACTTGACAAAAGAGTTTATCTTTTGCCATTTTAAAATTGCTGAACACCAAGTTCTTGTTCTTGTCTTTTGCCCTCCTATCTGTGTGGACGCGGATACGGGGATTTAAAGCAACCTCGATCCTGATGTGACGCATCTCGCCAGAGGGCAATTGTTTTCACCATAAGATTATCTAGCAATTTAATGAGTGTTGGTAGACTCGATTGTCGCACGGTGGCGATAGATTCGCAGCAGAGATCTCTCCACCATTTAAGTAAAACTATTTTCAAAGATCCACCTAAATATGAGGAGTGCGGGAAACAATGTGTCTTATGAAAAAGATCGGTTGGATGATCACTTTTTGTTTATTGATTACTTGTCTAGAAGAATTCT
>JANQEY010000291.1 GCA_028278125.1 bacterium
ATCTCAGCATCACTGGAGCCCAAACGATGACGGTGCTAACGGCATTAGCGGAGGGAGTGTAGTTTGTTTGGGTTGAAATCCCGGTGCAACGGGCGATGGCAGTGCAATGCACCGACGGTTGTAACCCTGGCTAACGGCATCGAAGTAGCGGAAATAAATAAGGCATTATGTAAAGGTTGTGGGACCTGCGCTGTATGGTGTCCAACAAATGCCATCGGTGCAGTCCACTATACTGACGAGCAGATCAGTTCCATGATAACCGCGCTGTTCGAGGATTACCATGTCTGATACCAAAACGAAAAAGAAGGCAAAAAAGAAACCAGCCGCAAAGAAATTTGAACCGAAGATCCTTGTTTTTGCATGTAACTGGTGTTCTTATGCCGGCGCGGACAATGCTGGAGTAAACCGGCTGGAATACCCGACGAACGTGCGACTGCTCAGGGTGATGTGCTCCGGACGTGTCCATCCGTCTCATGTCCTCCAGGCCTTTGTTGAAGGTTCGGACGGTGTGATGGTTTCCGGCTGCCATTTCGGAGATTGCCATTACATGTTTGGGAATCATCGTGCGGTAGAACAGTTTGAAAAGACCAAAGAGCTGACTAAGATGCTTGGACTTGAACCGGGAAGAATTGCCCTCGAGTGGATATCCGCTGCTGAAGGTCCAAGGTTCGCCCAGGTAATGACAGATTTTGTAGAACAGGTTAGAAAATTAGGTCCCAGTCCATTGGCTAAACCTAATGGGAGGAAATCATCGCAGGCGTAAACGGACTTAACCTGGCTGATTACAGGGTGAATGCCTGCCTCGAGTGCGGCAGGTGTACGGCAGTCTGCCCAGTCGCCAGGACACATGATTTTTCACCGCGGCGTACTCTTTCGCGTGGTATTTCAGGTGACGTTGAATCAATCAGCGAAGATGTCACAATCTGGACCTGCCTGACCTGCAAGATGTGCGAAAATGTCTGCCCGGCAGAGATTCCATACTCCGCTCTGAATAAAAAGGTGCGATCTGTCGCCAAGGGTATTGGCATTGAACAAACCTGTACTCACGGTGGTGTGTTTGAACAGATATCAATGCTGATGTCCAGGACAGGTTTGCAGCAGGATAGGCTTGGTTGGCTGAACAGTACGTCAAAGGTGAAGAAAAAAACAGGAGACACTCTATATTTCACCGGGTGTTCACCATATTTCGCGGCCTATTTTGGCGAACCTTATGCCGAAAAACTGCTGGGATCGATGAGTGCGGCAGTGAACCTGATGAACAAGATAGGTGTTGAACCGGTAGTATTACCCAACGAACGCTGTTGTGGTCATGATATGCTGATCAGGGGGGAAGAGGAGAAATTCCTGGAACTTGCTCAATCCGTTGCTGAACAGGTAAAAGAATCGAAGGCCGAAAGAGTAGTCTTCACCTGCCCTGAATGCATGGTGACTTTCCGCGATGACTACCGTGATGCCGGGATAGATCTTGGTGGTGTTGAACTGGTTCACATCTCCCAACTTGTAGAGCCGGAACTGGAAAATCTTGAGTTCAAGTCTTCAGGCAAGAAGGTAACTTACCAGGATCCCTGCAGGCTAGGACGGTACTCAAAAATCTATGATCAACCTAGAAATATATTGGGGAATATTCCAGACCTGGAGCTGGTTGAGATGGACCATAATCACGAACGTGCCATCTGTTGCGGGAATACGGCCTGGATTGGTTGTGACGCAGGTACAAAGGTGATGCAAAAGCAGCGATTGGGTGAAGCGGAAGAATGCGGTGGCGAGATGTTGTTGACTGCTTGTCCGAAATGCCTGATCCACCTTACATGTTCGCAGGACAGTTTTGATAAACAGAAAAATCATTCAATGCCGATAAGAGATGCCTGGGAGTATACATATTCCCAGCTTAAATAATTCATCAAGCCTTGACACCCGAAACTGGAGGACTTGATGCAGGAAAAAGATTTGAGAATTGGCGTTTTTGTCTGCGACTGCGGTTTGAATATCGCCGGAACGGTTGATACTAAAGCGGTTGAGGAATATGCCAATACCCTGCCTGATGTAACGTGTGTAGTACGAAACAAGTACACATGCGCTGATCCCGGACAGAACGAGATCAAGAACGCTATCCATGAGCATAAGCTGAACCGCGTGGTTGTGGCATCATGCTCACCGAGGATGCACGAACCGACTTTCCGTGGATGTGTCTGGGACGTTGGCATGAACCCGTACCTGATGGAAATGGCTAACCTGCGGGAGCACTGCAGTTGGGTTCATGTAAACGACAAAGATGGTGCGACAGAAAAGGCAAAAGACCTGGTGGTCAGTGCCGTTGCACGTGCTCGTCATCTTGAACCGCAAGAGGAAATGACTGTACCAGTTACCAAGGCCGCGATGGTTATCGGTGGTGGTGTTGCCGGTATCCAGGCTGCGATGGATCTTGCGGAGGGTGGTCACAAAGTTTACCTGGTGGAAAAGGAACCGTCCATAGGTGGGATAATGGCTGCGTTGGATAAGACGTATCCCACTATGGACTGTAGTATATGAATTTTGGGGCCTAAGGCCATGGATGCCGGTCGGCATCCAAACATCCACCTGATGACTTACAGCGAAGTAGAGAATGTTTCCGGTTATGTCGGTAACTTTAAAGTAACGGTTCGCAAAAAGGCTACTTTCGTTGATCAGAGCAAGTGTAATTCCTGCGGAGAATGCGCCGAAGTATGTCCTTCTTCGACGCCGGATGAATACCAGGAGGGATTCTCTTCTCGGAAGGCAATCTATATCCAGTACCCCCAGGCAGTTCCTTCGGCATACCTGATCGATAATGAAACCTGCCTTGGAACCAATCCAATCGCGTGTGGAAAGTGCGCTGATGTGTGCGAAAAGGATTGCATCGACTTCGACATGGAAGATGAGCTTGTCGATCTCGATGTCGGGGCGATAGTAGTTGCCACGGGTATGACCGTTTACGATCCAACGGAGATCGTGGAATACGGGTACGGTAAGCACGAGAACGTCATCACCAGTATGGAATTTGAACGTCTGATCTGTGCCGGTGGACCGACAGAAGGGCATTTTATCCGTCCCAGTGACAGGAAACGTCCTAAACGGATTGGATTTATCCAGTGTGTTGGTTCTCGATCCAAACGTTACGGTTCGGAATACTGTTCGAATATCTGCTGTATGAACACCATCAAGGATACTCTGCTCCTCCGTGATCACTATCCGGATACGGAGAATTACGTCTTCTACATGGATATCCGTGCCTTCGGCAAAGGCTTTGAGGATATGTATATCCGGTCGAAGGAGGAGGGGGTTAAGTATATCCGTGGAATACCCGGCGAGATAACCAACAGTAAGGAAACCGGAAACCTGTACATCAAGGTTGAAAATACAATGACCGGCAAGCTCGAGGAATATGAGCTTGATATGGTTGTGCTCTCTGTAGGTGTTCTGCCACAGGGCGATGCTCCACTCATCAGGAAATTGTTGACGCTTTCAAAGACTCCTGATGGATTTATGATGGAAGCGCATCCGAAGCTGAAACCGGTTGACGCTCCCACACGTGGTGTATTTTTCGCCGGTTGTGTTGAATCGCCGAAGGATATCAAGGACAGCGTTACCCAAGCCGGGGCGGCGGCAGCAAGAGCGCAGATACTTCTCAACGCCGGTAAAGTAAAGATTGAGGCTATTACATCTCGAATCGATAATGCCTTATGTAAAAAATGTGGCAATAAGTGTTCATCGGTTTGTCCATACAGTGCTATCCAGTGGAAGAAGGGTGAATTCCCGAATGTTATTGAAGCTGCGTGTGCCGGATGTGGTTCCTGTGGTGCGGAATGTAACTTCGGTGCAATCACAATGCGTCATTTCACTGATCACCAGCTTGTCGCCCAGGTTGATGCTATCCTCGCTGAAAACCGGATGGATAAGCTCGTAACATTTGCTTGTAACTGGTGCAGCTACGCCGGTGGTGACTTCGCCGGTATTTCCAGGCTGCAGTATCCTGTCCATAGCCGTCTGATCAGGACCATGTGCAGTGCCCGTGTAACGGAAGAATTTGTCGAACATGCCTTTATGCTCGGTGCCCCGATGGTGCTCGTTTCGGGTTGTCACTTCGCGGACTGTCATTATATCGACGCGAACAGGGCTACCGTACGACGTGTCCAGAAGGTCTGGGATCGTATGGAGAAACTCGGTATCCGGCCTGAACGTTTACAGCTTGAGTGGATCAGTGCCGCTGAAGGACAAAAGTTCGCGGCGGTGATGCGGAAACTCGATGATAT
Source organism: bacterium (assembly GCA_028278125.1). Next base: position 4,269 of record JANQEY010000291.1, read on the forward strand.
GCGTAAAGAGGTGACCGAGGAAGAGGTCAAGTATACTATCGAGGCGATGAAGGCTCAGAAGCTGAAGGGACCAGAGAAGGACGAAGCGATGGCCAAGTTAAAATCGCCAAGTCCACCTGAAATTGTTGATCCGGGTCCTGCACCTGATGGCAAGAGTTGGTTCAAATGTATGTGCTGCGGTCACACTTATCTTGCGCCGTTTGATTCAAAGGCAGAACCGTATGAATGGTCATGTCCGCTGGGTGAATGCAAGAGTAACAGTATCCGCAGGCTTCAACCGCCAAAACCGGCTAAACCGAAGAAGGCGGCACCAAAGAAAGAGGCGGCAGCTGTATAGAGGGATTCAATATGGCTAATGAACATATCACGGTTGATTTTGAAAAACGTCGTGAACTTGAGAAAATTCTTGGAGCGGGGCATGTCGCATCATGTTATCAATGTGGGGCATGTGTAGGCGACTGCCCGAGCTCAAGGTTCCATGAAACGTTCAATCCACGTACGATCATGATGAAAGCGCTTCTTGGCCATGTTGATGAACTGATACAGCCTGGTTCCGAAATCTGGCTCTGTTCGAATTGTTATAACTGTTATGAGAGGTGTCCCCAGGACGTCAGGCCTGTGGAAGTGATAATCGCCTTGAAAAACCTGTGTTCCGACAAGGGTAACGCGTCGGAAACCGTTTCCAAGGTGGCTGATCGGATACGTGAAACGGGCCGAAGTGTGCCGGTAGTCCAGGCTACTAACCGGATGCGTGAAGAGCTGGGATTACCGCCGTTGAACGATATTGATACAAGTGAGATTAAGAAGATTCTCTAAACCGACACCAGGGTGAAAAAACAATGAAATATGCCTTTTTCCCGGGCTGCCTTATCCCGGTAAAATATCCGTTTATGGAAGTGGCTATCAGGAAAACTTTGCCACCTCTGGGGATTGAAATAGTTGATCTTCCGAATTTCACCTGCTGCCCGGACCCGATCTATTTCAAGGCGACGGATAATCTCGAGTGGTTGACAATTGCGACCCGAAACCTCTGTGTGGCTGAAGAAGCCGGACTTGATATCTTTACTATCTGTTCAGGATGTACCGGGACTCTCTCAGAAGCTGTGTTTATGCTAAACGAAGATCCCGATCTGAAAAAAGAGGTTAATAAACGTCTGAAAAAGATCGGGAAAGAATACAAGGGGAAGGTCAAAGTTCGTCATATTGTAACCCTATTGCGTGATGAGATCGGTGTTGAAAAAATCAAAGAATCAGTGAAAAAACCTCTTGATCATATCACGGTTGCTCTCCATTACGGTTGCCACCTGTTAAAACCCAGCAGTTTTATGAATGTTGATGATCCTGACGATCCTCATGTAATGGATATATTGATCAAGGCGATCGGTGCAAAAACGATCCGTCATAAGGAATGGTACCTGTGCTGCGGTAAAGCCTGCCAGAGCCCGGACCTGCAGGAGGATATGACAAGTTGTGTTCTCGACTCGGTCAGGGAAACCGGTGCCGACTGCATGGGGATGATCTGTCCTTCCTGCTTCTCCTCATTTGACCTTGGACAGATTGTTCTTGCCAGGAAACAGAAAGGATCGAAAAAATCACAGGATATGATTCCGCCGATGTACTATTTCCAGCTACTCGGACTGGCCCAGGGATTAAGCCCAGAAGAACTCGGTTTGAACAAACATAAAATCAAACCAAAATTCCTGACAGAAGAGACAGTGGCGTAGTGTAGTTGGAATAAAGATCAAAATCGTCATTAATCATCCAGATAAATGATCGATTGGTTGATGTTCGTTATAAAAATTAAGTAACAATTAGTTTACTTGATTTGTATAAAATTCCTTCCTACCTTCACCTTTAATCCTTTATCATACAAAAATTCAGCCCACTATGATATATTACAATTTATAGAAATAATTCTATTCACTGTTAAGTAGTATGTCTTTCCCAACAGTTCGCTCGCTTTGAATTAATAACAGGACGTAAAAAACAATCTGATATATACTTGTAGACCATTTTGACAGGTGATATCATGAAAAGACCAAAATTGGTTTGGATTCCTGGTATTATTCTCATCGTAATCCTCATTTTTACAGCTTATATACTCTACCTAGAAGATGAAAAGGTGGCAACTTATGATATTAAGATTGCTACGGGAACTAAGGGAGGCACATACTATCCTCTGGGTAAACAATTTGCGAATGTCCTTGAGAAACTACCCGAGATTAACTCAGCACAACATTTTGAAACCCCGGGATCTGTTGAAAATATAAGAATGATTTTAGAAAAAGAAGCTGATTTGGCTTTCATATTCGCACCTACGTTGGAATCTATTTCTCACGATAGAAAAGAAGAATTTGAAGTAGTATGCAATTTGTATCTTGATATAATTCAAGTGGTAGTAGCGAAAGGAAGAGGTATAGAAACATTATCCGATCTCAGTGGCAAACGTGTATACGTTGGGAAAAAACAGAGTGGTACAAAACTAATCGCAGAACGGATATTTGAGATTCTTGAAATTCATCCCTCTGAAAAAATTGACGAGGGAAGTTTTGATATTGCTTCAAAGAAACTGGTTTCGGGGGAGATTGACGCAGCATTTATTGTTTCCGGGGGAACGGCTAACGCAGTAAAAATGGCATTAAAATCGGGTAAATGTTTACTGCTGGATTTTGTTGATGAACGTGAAAGAATCAGTGAAATTGTTAGTGATCTGCGGCCTGTTGAAATCAGGGGGAATTTTTATCCTGCACAGATTGAACCTGTAAATACCCTTGGTTCTGATGCTTTACTAGTGTGTCATAAGGATCTTGATGAAAAGTTGATCCTTACAGTTACAGAAGCTCTTTTTGACAATGTTGATATTCTGCTCATGGCGCATACCCGTGCGCATGAAATTCGAATCGAAAACGCTTATGAGAATATTCCAGGAGGATTAGATCTTCATCCCGGTGCGATAGAATTCAGAGAGAATGAGAAGAAAAACTTACTGATAACAACAGGCACTTTTGGTGGTAAATATTATGATCTTGGCAGGCGAACAAAAATGTTACTGGAACAATACAATATTCCTTCACGTTTTGTTCATACCGATGGATCCATTGAAAACACGCAATTATTGACTCAACGCCCGTCCATAGCATTCATTCAATATGATGTTGCCCTGGCAGCATACTGGGGAACACCTGAACTATTTTATGACAAGTATGTGTCAGAGGATATCGATATACCTGAAGTTAAGTCCATGAGAAGGATAGCGACGCTTCATCCGGAAACCGTTCATATCATAATCCGGCGTGATCAGCTTCCTGATGATAATTCAACAAAAAAAACTGCTGAGTTACTGACTGGGAGAAACATCTGTATTGGGCCCTGGAAGAGTGGAACGGGAGTTATAGCTAAAACAATTTTAAATAAACAGAATATTATTCCGAGTTCATGTATTTTTCTTCCGGTGACAGAAATGGTTTATGGAATCCAGAACGGTGAGATTGACGGAGGTTTTTTCGTTAGTTACTTGCCCAGCCAGGGAGTCAAATCATTATTGTCCAGTGAGGAAGTTGCTTTACTATCAATAGATCATAAGTATTTAAGTCGGCTTATCAGCCCGGCGTTCTCAGCCGCAAAAATAGAACCCTGGACCTATGGATGCCAGCTGGTGGGTGAACAGTCAATTGAAACACTATCTACAAGAGCATTACTGGTTACTACTGAAAATCTACCTTTTGATGTTGAATTAATTACTGAGGCAATATTTCAAGGTGCATCTTTCTTAGGGATGGAGAAGGATAAACTTGGTGAAGACCTTCCATCAATACCTCTTCATAAAGATGCTGTAAAATATTATCAACAAGCTGGATATTTACCTTCAAAACCAAAACTGGATTACCTGGAACGAGCCTGGCGGGCGCTGGCGTGTCTTGTGATGATTATTGCCGGATACAAAGGAATAGTTCACATGAGACGCGAAAAAGTTGCCCGGATACTGAGGAAAAGAATATTTAATATATCCATCAGGTCAAGTGAAACTCAATCCGTGGGCTTACTATGGGATATGCGTAGAGATATTCGTGCTATTTCAGAGAAAAAGTGGTGGAATCTCGATGAAACTCGCAGACGTGAATTAAACCAGCTGATCGATGACAGAATCAATGAAGCAAAAAGTATCCTCACAAAGGCCATCATGATGGAAATTCTTAATGTTGATAATGAATCTCGCAAGGATAAAAGTGAGGTTGTCAAGCGTTATACATCAATAGAAGAAAAGATCTGGCAGTACTATGCAGACGGAGAGCTTGATGATTCTCAGCAGGATTTCCTGATGGGAATGGTGAAAGAAAAGATGTCGTTAGAGAATAAGTAGCCTATTAATAATCCATATAATCGTCCTGAATCCCACGATAAAAAATGCCGATAACCATCCGGTTATCGGCTTTGTATATAGAGAGTTAGTTGTTTATTTAACCAGCACCATCTTCTTCATGTTTGTGAATGCTGGTGTTTCAATCCGGTAGAAGTAGATACCACTGGCAAGATCTTCCGCCACAAAAGCTACCTGGTGATAG
>JANQEY010000304.1 GCA_028278125.1 bacterium
ATATCTTCACTTGCCAGGATAATAAGCCTCCGCGCGATAAACAGGGGATCCTCCCCCGCTTCGAGCATCCTCGCTAACCAGTAGACAGCTCCGTCGGGGTCAGAGTTACGGACTGTCTTGATAAACGCACTGATTGTATCGTAATGCTGATCACCTGATTTATCGTATCGTGATAGTGCCTGGGATGCAACTTTTTCCAGCAATACCAGCTCTATAGAGTCACGAGACAAGTAGCGTGCTCGTTCCACAGCCCTTTCCAGGAGGTTCAGAGCTTCACGTGCGTCACCCAGGGAGAGATCAAGCAACGCCTCCCGCGCCTCATCTTCGAGTGCAATATCCAGTTGTTTTATTTCCGGGTCGGTACTGTATGCTCGATCTATAACTGAATTAAGTTCCTCATGGGTAAGCATATCAAAACGGTAAACCCTACACCTTGATAACAGCGGAGATATTACTTCAAAAGAGGGATTCTCTGTTGTCGCGCCAACAAGGACAATGGTTCCCTCTTCGACAGCATGGAGCAAGGCGTCCTGTTGCGCCTTGTTAAAACGGTGGATTTCATCTATAAAAAGAACAGTTCTGCGGTTTGATCTCGAAAAATATCTTGCCTGGTCAATTACTTTACGAACATCTGCGACACCCGAGGAAACAGCTGAAAGCTGGATAAACTCGGCTTCTATCTTATCAGCCAGAAGTCTTGCCAGGGTGGTTTTGCCAACACCCGGTCCACCCCAGAAGATCATCGAATGGAGGCTGCCTTCCTCCAGCAACGGCCTCAACGCACCATTTTCACCAACAAGATGAACCTGTCCCGCGAATTCATCCAGGCATTTAGGACGCATCCGGTCAGCGAGTGGCCTGTGACCAACATTATCCTGGTCAGGAGAACTTTGTTTTCCCTGGTTTGATGAGGTTTCGTCAAAAAGCGAATTGTTCTCGCCTGTCATTGATGTCCCTGTTCTATTACCATTTTCGCCAATTCAACCGGGTAAAGTAGATGAAAACAAAAGTAGCTGTTCTATTTGAGTTAGAGCAAGCGTTATCAGCAGATATCCGGTATGTTAAAAGTTTGTCAAGAATGATGATTTTCCTACATGGAACAGAGCTGGAACGTTTGAAATAACGGTTGGATTATATGGCAAAACGTGCTACTTTGCGTCATTATTAGACAAACAAAAAAGGAGTTATAGAGATGGCCGATCCGAAACCACCGGTACCGCAACAACAACAGCAGAGAATACAGATTCAGCTTGATCCTGAAGTTGCCGACGGGCACTATTCCAATCTGGTACTGATAAACCATTCACCAGCCGAGTTTATTCTCGATTTCGCGCGTGCAGTTCCCGGCAGCCCGAAAGCACGTATCCAGACAAGGACAATCCTTAATCCGATTCACGCGAAAAACCTGCTTAAAGCGTTGGAGACAAACGTTAAGAAGTACGAGGAGACCTTTGGCGAGATCAAAATGCCCGGGCACCAGGAAAGTGATAAGCCATTCGGATTCCAGGTGTAGGATACTATTTGATAGAATATAAAAACCGGGATTAAATCCCGGTTTTTTTAGGTTGCGTGCTCTGTCAATTTGATTTTCCCGGGATACACTGATCCCAGGCTACCTATTTGTTCACCGCAGATTCAGCAAAGGTGGAAGCGACGGGGTGGCCCGAATTGACTCGCAAGTCGGGTTTATTAATGGCTTTTCAAAATTTAAGATATTGAATATACCCTGTCATCCCGCCGGTGCGGGACAGGGCCACCCTCACTTAATCGTTATTTGAAGAGTCTATTTCAATAAAATAATTTGCCTTGTTGTAGAAAATTCTCCAGAACCAAGTCGAGCAAAGTATGTCCCACTGGTAAGGTTAGCACTGTTCAAGTCAAATAAATGATTTCCCGGATTCATCCATCCCTGGTGGATAGTTGAGACCTGCCTTCCATTAATATCAATTATCTCCAACTTGATCATTCCCGGAGAATAGAGGTAAACGTCAAGATTCACCGTAGAATTAAAAGGATTTGGATAAGTGGCCTGGATAATAGGATCAAAAGGTAGTGAAATGAATGCTTCCCGTTCTTCAACCTCGAGGTATGATTCATGGATAACATCCCTGATCTGGTAAAACCAGGGCCATGAGGCATCGAGCGTGTCAACTGTCATAAACACTGCTGCATAGTTACGCTCAAAATTTATCCATGGAATACATCCCCATACACCCGGGCTCATGTTCTCCACTTCCAGGGTGTCTTCACCTTCAACTTCGTAACCCGTCCAGTTGCCGAGACCATATTCGAAAGAGTCATAATCTCCCCAGTTGGGTGTATACCCGATCTCAGGATTACCCATCTGGTTTATCAGCATTGTATCAACAGCTTCAGGTGACAACACCTGTGTATCTCCGAACATTCCACGGTTGAGGATCATACTCAGGAAACGGGCAAAATCATTGGCTGATATTTCCAACCCGGCAGCAATCCGGGGATTAAGGTCGGCCGGTCCCCAGGTCGCGTTTTCTATTTCACAGTCGAGAGCCAATCCTTCCTGGAAAAGTACTTCCCACCTGGTTTCGGTGACCAGTTCGCAGACAGCCCCTCCAACATGCATCGAAATACCACCATAATGGAATACTTCACCGGGTGTGTGTATAAGATCTACCCTGACACCAATTGAGTCTGCTGCCTCCTGCAGGTTCATTATTCCGGAGGTAAGTATCCATGAATCCGTGGGAAAACCTGCTGTATGCGACCAGCACTGCCTGACGGTAATTTCCTCTTTATCCCCGGTAAATGATTCGTAATAATTGCTGATGCGGTCATCAAGGGAGACCAGACCCTGGTCAATCAGTTGCATTAATACACCGCTCGCGATCCATTTACTGCCGGAACCGACAGGTCTTCTTGAATCAGGTTCAATAGCCCCTGCACCATTGAAATAAACAGGGGTATCGCCATAGACAATAACAAGCGCGGCACCATTAAATCCCTGGTCTACCGAAGCTTGTAACAATGAATCGAGAGCTTCCGTGTTTAAATCCTGGGCAATAACACGTGGGGATGCTGTTATAAACAAAATTGTAATTGATAATATTATGATATTCTTATATGTTTTCGGATTCATAGTTATACTCAAAACCTACGGAATTTTAAGGCGCGATTAAGTCATATCTTATAAAATATATAGAAATACTCGGTTGAAAAAGTGATCTATCGCAATTTCAGCGTGGCGAGTGACAACATGGCCAGGATCAGGGCGACTATTGTAAAACGTAATACAACCTTAGTTTCTGCTATTCCAAGGTGTTCAAAGGAATGGTGAATTGGTGTGCGATAGAAAATCCGGCGTCCCAGCATATGAATACCGATACGATCACCGATTACGTGCGTGATATTGACGTAGAAAAACAATCCCCCGGCCAGGATAAAGAGGATTTCCTGTTTTGTCAGTAGCACCATCGATGCCAGCATTCCACCCAGTGATAACGAGCCCGTATCTCCCATAAATATTTCTGCGGGGTAACCGTTGTACCAGATAAACCCGATCAGTGCACCAATAACCGCTGCTGTAAAAACAACCAGTTCATGAACTCCGGGGAAATAGTTATAGAGCAGATATTCACTTAACCTTGTATTGCCAATGATATAGGCAAATATACCGTATACCATAACAGGTGGTATCGTAGTACCAACGGCCAGTCCATCGAGGCCATCTATCAGGTTCACGGCATTCGAGATTGCCATAATTACAAATGCCACGAATAGGATATATACCCAGCCGAGATGGATATCGTAGCCGCCAAAATGTTCCGGTTTTAAAAAGGGAACACCGATAGTATCCGCCACTTGAACAGGAAAGGGTGATGTTGCCGGGAGGTAGAGGAATAATCCAAGTGCTATTCCATAGGCACCCTGGATGATCAGTTTGGCTCTCCTGCTGAGCCCGGCGTCCGCTGATTTACCCCGGACTTTACTGATATCGTCAACTGCCCCGAGCAGTCCAAACACAAGCAGAGAACTGACGACAACCCAGATAAACGGATTAAGCGGATCCGTCCAGAGGATAACACTGATCATTATCGAAAGGATTATAATCAATCCACCCATTGTTGGTGTACCACGTTTGGATTTGGCAAGGTTTATGTCTATGTCTCGTTGAGTATCCCTCTGACCGGCCAGGTGAAGTCTCTTTATGATGTATGGTGAGAGAAAAACTGATATTAACAGGGTAGTAATTGAAGCGGCGATTGCCCTGACGGATATGTAATTTAAGACACGGAAAACTTCCCAATCCCCCCCAAGGGCTTCCAGCATCCTGGCGATAAGGAAAATCATGATCGATTCTCCACATTGATACTTTCAAAAAGTTTTGAAAAACGTTCTTTAACCGGGAAATATGGATATACCTCAACGGAGGTCAATAAAAACCGTCCACGTTGATTTACCATCTCTTCCAGCAGGTTACCCGGCAATTCTTCACGCTTGATCAACGCCTCATATGATTTCAGGATTGCTTCCCTGACCAGAACCCTGTTGTCGAGGATATAATTTTTACAGAACTCTACTACTTTTCCGGGATCGGCAATATATCCCAATGTATGGATCGCTTCGGTCATAACTTCCAGGCGTTTATCTTTGGCCATTTCAAATGTTCTATCAACTATTTCCTCATTAAAAACTATTTCCCTTTTCTGTCGAGAAAGAGTTCGAATCAGTCGTAACACGGATGACCTGACCTCGTAGTAGGGATCTTTGAGGGCTGTAATTATGGCATTCTCCACATTTTCATTCCAAACACCCAGCAAAGCCAGCGAGGAGAGTGCGTTCCTTCTTTCAAAACCGACATGGAAATAATCGCCGCCCATCATCCTGTGAAAACTAGACGCCGGTGTTTTATCCGTAAGTACATGAACTAAAAGGTCCAGCCTGTCACGATGTCCTGAAAGCCCGAGAAGTTTGATCCCCTCGTTTCTTAACATCCATGATCCGCTAACCAAAAGGGCAGCTGCCCTGTACCTTCTATATTCGAGGTCATTAATCTTTGTTAAAAGTGCCTCGCCTAATTTCCCTTTTTCAAACGATTGTTCAAAGGTAAATCCAAGGTCTTTTTCTATTTTTCGACGCAGGGTTGTAGCCCCTAGGTTCGATAATCGTTGCTTTTTTTCTTCCGAGATGACCTTTTCGGGAATTTCCGACGTATCAGGTCTATCACCCGTCACAAGATGTATAACAGAAGATGCGACCCGATCTGCGGCAAAGGGATCATACATATCATTGGCACTTTTACCAATCAACTCACGTTTTTCCCGATTGTCGAGCAGATCATTAATTTTTTCAGCAAGAATTTTGCCTGGTACTTTTTCAACCAGTCCGGAACCGGAAACTGCCGGCTCTTCATAGACAAGTTCAATTGCTCCAGCAGTTTCCATTTCCCTGGCATTGGCAACTTGTGAATCACCCGGCAGGTTAGCCTTGGGTATAACTATTGAGGGCACACCCATCGCGCAAATTTCCAGCAACGAACCTGCCCCAGCCCTGATAACTGCCAGGTCTGCCGCGGCAAGATGGACCGGTAAATCGTGGAGATAGTCAGTATTGGAATAACTGTTCGGGATATCCTTTATCTTCTCCAGGCACTTATCAGTATCAGCTTTTGCATTATATGAATTGTTATTTATTGTCCCATAAGCATGAATAATCTTCAGGTTATCCCGGTTTGACAAATATGGCAGGGCTTCTACAATTGCCCTGTTAATTGTCCTCGCGCCCTGGCTTCCCCCAAAGACCACCAGGTACAGATTATTATCATCCAGGTTGAGTTGTTTTCTTGCCTCATCCCTGGTGATGGACTGCACCTGTTCCCGTATCGGGTAACCAACAACTTCAGTCAGTTTTTCAGGGAAATGACCTGCCTGGTCTTTATAACTCAGCCCGATTTTTGATGCAAACCGTCCCGCCAGCAGGTTCATCCGTCCAGGTACGGCATTCTGTTCATGCAGGTATACAGGAATTTTCCATAGACCGAGCGTAATAATCCGCAGGAATGTCGACGCAAAAACTGCCGGAGCGGACGCAAAACCACCGGAAGCGATTATCACATTTGGACGAAAAGCGGAAATGACTATACTTGCTTTCAAAATTCCCATTACCAGGGTAACCATGAACCGAATCAATCCGGGAACGTTTTTAGTTGAGGGCAATCCGATAGACGGTGCGAAGCTGATTTTGATATTGTTTCGTGGCACAACCAGGGCTTCAAGACCCTGTTTTACACCGATATATCTGAATTGAGTTTGTGGTTGAATTTTACGAAGAGCGTCGGCAACAGCGAGCATCGGGGAAACATGACCAGCACTTCCTCCACCGGTCAAAACAACTTTTAATCTCCCTTTTTCCCTGGCCATTGCCCTCCCCGGGATACATGAAATAGGATATGTAATCACACTTTCCCCGGGATGCACTGATCCCGGGCTACACTTAATATTGCATTGTTAGTGGGAAACTACGCCCACCGAGCTACACTGCGTTCCGGTTCGTCGCTGGCGCATCCTCGCAACAAAACAAAAACACAACGGGTGGCCCGACATTCTTGTCGGGTTTCAAGACACCTAAATTTCCCGGGATGCACTGATCCCGGGCTACCTGTTTTGACCGAATCGCTAC
>JANQEY010000012.1 GCA_028278125.1 bacterium
ATTGAATCAGTTCCGGAAAATTTTGCTGATTAAATAAAAAATGGAGATTGCTTCGTCGCTTCGCTTCCTCGCAACGACACCAAGGACTGGGTGGCCCGAATTGACTTGCAAATCGGGTTTCTTCAAACTCTACCACAATGAATAAGAACAACAATCCGACTTTCAAACCAAAGCCCCAACGCGTTGTGACTGGGTGGCCCGACATCCTTGTCGGGTTTCTCCAGAGTTGGAGAACCTTTCAATGTTAAAGACACTGGATCCCGGATCAAGTCCGGGATGACAACAAAATCTTTACGTTGGGCCACCTCTACGGGGATTATTCCTGTTGAGTAATAAGGAGATTGCTTTGTTGGTGGGTGTAAACACCCGCCGAGCTACACTGCGTTCCGGTTCGTCGCTTCCACCTTCGCTAAAGCTACGGTGACCAGGTCGCTTTACGCCACAGGCGCATAAACCTCGCAACGACACCAACAACACAGCTTGGATTTTATTTATGCAACCATAATAAAAAAAGCGGGTGTGTTCACCCGCCTTCACAATGGAATATCATTAACTATTATCGTTGAATCAAATTAGAACTGCGTGTAGTAAAGGTAGCGGAAATCCTCAATGTCAGCTTTTTCCCGCGCAGCGTCTATCCATGCTTCGTAAATCTCCTGCTGCCGCTGCTGCATTAATTCCGCCTTCTTTGCCTCTTTCTGGGCCTCAAAATCATCCATGTTAGGCAAAGTTTTATTCTTCAATTGCAGAATAAGGTAGCCCTTTACACCCTTGATGGGTTTGGAGATTTCACCCGGCTCCATTCCGAATGCTGTATAAGCAAACACGTAGTCACGTCCAACACCGGTAATAAATTCGTTAGCCTTAAACGGACGCCGTGTTTCTTTCATCTCGAGGCCTTCAGCAACCGCTGCTTCCTCGAGTGAAGCTCCACCCTGGATTTTACCGTAAACATTGTCCATCTTCTCCCCGGCTACTTCATACTGCAGTTCCAGGAGAGCATCCTTTTCAAGCTTTTGCCGTACATCTTCGAAGGGTTTTGTGTGTTCCTCGACTATTTCATAAACACGCATTACAACGAATCCCTGCCTGAATCCGTAAACCGGGCTGATTTCACCTTTGGGACGGTTAAAGAGGAATTCAGTTGCCGCCTGGTTGCGTCCAAACCTGGGTATATATCCACCTTTTGTAACACGGTCGAGGGTGTCAACTTTGATCTTGTAAACTGCTGCCGCGGCTTCAAAATCACTTTCACGAGCCTCTTCCTGGAATCCTTCGATTCCGGCATAGATTGCTTCAAGTGATTCCGGGCTGCGTTCAATCTTGATCAGGATATGACGGGCTTTAACTTCCTCTTCGTCGCCGCTGCCTTTTCTATCCTCAACCTCTATCAAGTGATAACCGAATCGTGTTTGTACCGGGCCGACAATATCACCGGGTTGCGCGTTAAAGGAGGCTTCTTCGAATTCCTTAACCATCTTGCCCCTGCCGAACCATCCGAGGTCACCGCCAGCTTCAGCATTTGACTGATCCTGGCTGTAGTCCATGGCAAGAGTGGCAAAATCTTCATTGTGTTCCACCAGCCTGCTCATCAGCTGGTTAACAAGGTCACGTGCTTCCGTAGTATCTTCCCTGGAAGGTTTATCCTCGAACAGGACAAACTGAACTTTACGGTATTCTTCTTCGAGGAACTCGTCCTGGCGTTCGTTGTACAGCTTCATCAACTTATCATCCGTCACCAGGGAACTGTCAACTTCCATGTTTTTCGCAGTCGCCAGAACAAATGATGCTTCCGCCTTTGTGTTTTCAACAATGTATTTTTCACGAACTTCAGCGTCGGAGATATGCACAGGAGCTGAGATCCGCTGCAGCATTTTCTGCTGCTCCAGTTGCTGCCTTGTACTCTGTTCGAGCATTATTACCTGGTCCATATAGATCGGATCTGCCAGGAACTGTTCATATAATTCACGGTTGAACCGTCCAAGGCTGTCGACAAAAACCGGGCTGTTACGGACACTGGGAAGTGGATAGTTTTTTACCGCAAACGCGACTTCCTTATCACTTACCGCGACACCTGCCTTTTTGCGATATTTCATCATCAAAATATCATTAATCAGTCCGTCCCAAACTTCTCCACGGAGAACTCGTGACCTGTTGTCATCCAGCGGTTTATCGGAAGTCTGACGTTCATATTCAAAACGGTTGTTCAGGGCTGCTTCATATTCATCACGAGTAATTTTTACACCGTCTACCTTGCCAACTATTCCCGGCTCAATTTTGCCCTTGAAACCTCCCATACCCCAATCAAACACAATCGTCGCCACAAAAGCAAAAACAAGTATAATCAGGATGGTGGCCATCCGTTTACGCAGAGCTGACATTACTGCCATTTGATATTCCTCAATCTTTAACCGTTTATTTTTCACCCGTAAAAGGTGCAAGCTGGAAATATAGAGGTGCTCACCATTAGGTGCAAGAGAAGATTTTGAGGCCTGAGACGCTCATCCTCTATGGATAATATGTAATACCTGACCTCCAGCAAATTTCCCGGATACTAATGGTTCTTGATTACATCATCACTTCAATCTACCTTACCAACTTGATTTTGGACATTTTTTATCATTTTTTAGTAGCTGAATAATCTAACTTAGATGATTGTTAGTCATTGGTTATAATCGCATTAAAATCTCCAGGAGCAAAAATTGGCTAAACTTGCCTGGCAGGAAAATAGACTAAAAGAGAAAGCATTGGATATCCGGCGGGATATCATCACGATGCTGGCGAACTCACAGACAGGACATACAGGTGGTTCCCTGTCCTGCACAGATTTCGCGGCAGCTTTGTTCTTTCACGAGGTAAATCTCGATCCGTCACAACCCAAATGGCCGGATCGAGATTTCCTGCATTTCTCTATTGGTCATGTGACGCCTGTGATTTACAGTACGATGGCTGAACGGGGTTTCTTTCCTCTCTACGATCTGCTGAAGTTTCGTAAGCTGGACGGGCAGCTCCAGGGACATCCGTCGGCACATGATACTCCCGGCCTTGAGGTTTCCGCGGGTTCTCTTGGCCAGGGATTGAGTATCGTGGTGGGCGCCGCGATGGCATCAAAAATGGATAGCCATCCCCGCAGATGCTACTGTGTTATGGGTGACGGTGAACAGCAGGAAGGCTCCATCTGGGAAGCGGTCATGAGCGCATCCCATTTTAAACTGGATAACATCCTGGGAATTGTTGACTATAACGGCAAGCAGATTGACGGCAATACAAAAGATGTGATGAATATCGATCCACTTGATGAAAAATACCGATCATTCGGGTGGCATGTGATAACTATCGACGGGCATGATATGTCGTCAATCCTGGATGCCTTCAGGGAAGCTGAGCAGGTTAAAGGAAAACCATCAGTGATTCTCGCTAAAACGATCATGGGTAAAGGCGTATCTTTTATGGAAGACGACTATCGCTGGCATGGCAAACATCCCAGCCTGGAACAGGCTGAAACTGCCCTGGCTGAGATGGGAACAACATATAAAGAGTGGCGACAACGGCTGGAAACGGCGGAGGTGGAAGTTGACTGATCAACAGCAAAACTGGAAACCGCCTCGTGAAGGTTGGGGACACGGTTTGGTTGACGCGGGCGAAAAGCATGAGGATGTTATCGTGCTTGTCAGTGATAACATCAATTCCCTGAACGTCAATTATTTCCTCGAACGCTGGCCGGAACGCACGATCGAGGTAGGTATCCAGGAACAGAACATGGTAAATATAGCCGCCGGTCTTAGCCTGTTCGGGAAGGTGCCGTATTATGTTACTTACAGCGCTTTTGGAGTGGGGAGAGTTTTTGACCAGTTACGTGTCACCGTTGGCTACACCCCCTGTAACATTAAAATAGGTGGTGCGCACAGTGGCATCAGTGTTGGCCCTGACGGCGCTACCCACCAGATGCTGG
Source organism: bacterium (assembly GCA_028278125.1). The sequence continues at coordinate 3,953 of JANQEY010000012.1, forward strand.
AAGACATCGCCCTTGTTCGTTCATTACCCAATTTTACAGTCCTCGCGCCGGCAGATTATAACCAGACAAGGAAAGCTACTGAAGCTGCATATGATATTGATGGCCCCGTTTATGTCCGCTTTGGAAGAGAACCTGTCCCCACTGTAACATCACCTGATGATCCTTTCGTCCCTGGTGAAGCACAATTGATGGCGGAAGGCGATGACGCAACCTGTATAGCTATCGGGCATATGGTTGATGAGGCTTTAATCGCCCACGAAAAGCTGGCGAAAGAGAACATCGGGCTCCGTGTTTTAAACATGCACACTTTAAAACCTGTAGATGAAAATGCTATTTTCGCTGCCGCGAGAGAAACAGGTGTGATTGTTACAGCTGAAGAACACCAGGTTTATGGCGGGCTTGGATCGGCGGTCGCACAGGTGGTATGCAATAAGTACCCGGTACCCATGGATTACGTCGCGGTAATGGATCGATATGGTCAGTCCGGTCAACCCGGAGAACTGCTGGATAAATTCGGATTGAGACATACAAACATCATTGAAAAGATAAAAATTCTCCTGGATAAAAAGAGGAAAGTTTCGATAGCGACTTAGTCTCGCTACAAATTCCCGGCGGTAAAATTATTCCCGGAGTTGGATATAGTATTGAAGTACGATTCTGTTTCGTAAGGAGGAAAAGATGGAAGGCGCTAAAACGGCACTCTATGAAAAGCATGTTGCGCTGGGGGCGAAAATGGTCCCATTCGCGGGATACAATATGCCCATCCAATATAAAAGTATTACTGCTGAGCACCAGAAAGTACGTGATTCTGTTGGTGTTTTTGACGTTTCGCATATGGGAGAGTTTATTGTCCGTGGTGAAAAGGCCGAAGAATTTGTCAATAATATGACAGTAAACAATGTTAAAAAACTCAATGTCAGCCAGGCGCAATATTCTGCCATGTTAAAAGAACACGGCGGAATCATTGATGACCTGATCGTTTACCGTTTCAAAGAACATTTTATGATCGTGGTGAACGCCGCCAACATGGAAAAAGACTTTAACTGGATGAAGGATAATGCACCTTCGGATATCGAACTGACAGATGAATCTGATAATATAACCCTGATGGCAGTGCAGGGACGTAACGCAAAGGCTGTAATCCAGAAACTTACAGACGTCAACCTAGACGAGATAAAATTTTACTGGTTCGCAGAGGGTGATGTCGGTGGTGTCCCGGCAATAATCAGTCGCACCGGGTATACCGGCGAAGATGGCTTTGAACTTTACGTAAAAAATGAATACGCGGAATCTCTCTGGGACTCACTTTTTGTGGCCGGTGAAGAATTTGGTATTGAACCTGTTGGATTAGGCGCCCGGGACACCTTGAGGCTCGAAATGAAGTTTGCCTTATATGGCAACGACATTGATGAGACGACCAATCCCATCGAATCCGGCCTGGGTTGGATTACCAAGTCAGCCAAGGGTCCATTTATGGGACGTGAAGCAGTTCTCCAGGTAAAAGAACATGGAATTACCAGGAAGTTGATCGGTTTTGAAATTGATGGCAAAGCCATCCCGCGTCAGGGTTATGACTGTTTCCAGGGAAATGAAAAAATTGGTCATGTTACAAGTGGCTGCTGGTCACCAAGCCTGCAGAAAGGTATCGGAATGGGATACCTGGCGAAGGAATTTACACCCGTCGGAACCCGGTTCGAGATTGAAATCCGCAACAAGAGAGTAGAAGCGGTTGTTGTTGAAACACCTTTTTATAAGAGACCTTATTAAACTATTTCTATTAGTGGAGTACTAGATAATGCGTGATAAAATCAGGGAACTCTGGCCGGAACTTGAATGGATTAAGGACGAAAAACTTCGCCAGGCGACTGAGGACACTTGGGTTACGGCAATGGAACAAAGCAAACTGGTTCCCGAAGACTTGAATGAAATTCCCTTTACATTACTGGTAAAAGATTGCCCCGTCACTTTTATGGAACATAAACGGGCTGTCGTGCATGTATCTTTAGAAGCAGCTAAAAAAATGCAGGAATTCTTCGGGGACAATCTTCCCGTTGACATGGACACGGTTATTTCCGGCGCGATCCTGGCGGATGTTGGCAAAGTTCTCGAATACGATAAGGTTGACGGTACATCCGTTGTCAGCGATTTTGGACGATATGTCCGTCATCCTTTCTCAGGTGTCGGTGTCGCGATGCAGTGCGGTGTCCCGGACAGGGTATGCCATATTATCGCCGCACACGCAGGGGAAGGTGACATGGTTAAAAGAACAACTGAAGCATATATAGTACATCACGCGGACTTTATGACATTTCTACCTTTTAAAAACTTAGCGTAGAGTGTAAACATATTATGCACCTTCCGTTATTTCACATCTCGGACAGGAATCTCGAACCTCCCCTTGACGAGGACCCCCTTGGTCTTGGTCAGATGGAGATGACAGATTTGATACCCTACCTGGCTGATCCGATCCGAGCTGTGGATAGAGCGGGAATGCGTACACCCTTCCTTGATGTTGTCAGCCTGGCATTGGCGGCGCTGGGAAGTGAAGTGACATATTTCGCCCTGATGGGAGGATTGTTCAGCTCCTACGATCGTCCAACAGCATTATCAATGGCTGCGGTAATCCTGCCATCAGTGACGATAAATCAACTTGTAAAAACACGGTTCAAGTTTAACAGGCCGCCGAGAATAGCAATGCATCCCCTGGCGTTTGTTGCCCCGGGGGATTTTACTTTCCCTTCGGGACACGCCCAGAACTCGGTCACTCTTGGACTTTTCCTCGCGCAACGCGCAAAACGTGACTGGGTGAAGATTACCGGGCTGATGTTCGCTGCGTGTGTACCTCTTTCAAGATTATACCTGGGAGTTCATTATCCCCGTGACGTCCTGGCGGGTGCTCTATTGGGAATTGGGACATTGGCCGGATCAACGGCGCTGGAAGAGCCTTTTAAACGCTGGTGGAAGAACAGTCCTCGTGGTGCTCGTGGTTTTACCTCTGCACTCACCTGTGGTATTGCCGGGGTGTTGACCGGCACACCCCTGGCCGCGTTCCCACTGGGTCTTGGTGGCGGGTTGGCACTGGGACATGACATTTCGGGAAGTTTCCGTTATAGAGTTGACCGGCCGTTCAGCAGGAAACGCCAGATTGCCCAGGGTGTTTTGGGAACTGCGATCGTTATGGGAACAGGTTTCGCCATTCGTCCACTGTTAAAACGTGAGTCAACAATATCAGCATCACTTGCAGGAGGAGTTGTAGGGGTGGCTTTGACATTGGGAATTCCCCTCGCAACCAGCCTCGGCCGGAGAATTCACCGGTTCAGGGTAGAACGGAAAAGCAGGAAGAAGAAAATAAGAATTCAGCGAAGATAAAGATTGATTAATGTTGCCATCCCGGAATAAACCCTGTCATCGGAGCTGACAGGGCCACCCTAAAACAGAGAATTGGGTATAGATGTAAAATATATTTACAGGGTAATCTTTCCTAATAGTGCTTCTCTATTGCTCTTAAAATTTTCGAGAATTTCATTCCGATCAAACTCTACAGTACTTCCATCTTCGACTAACCGTGAACCATCAATCCAGACATCTCTTACATCATTTGAAGAAGCACCATACACAAGGTGTGCATAGATATCATCCGAATTTTCCGGGTTGCCTGCGAAGTTGCCCGGATCAATAGAAATCATATCAGGTAATTTTCCAGCTGTTAAAGAGCCGATCCTGTCCTCCTGTCCCATTGCTTTTGCTCCACCTATTGTCGCCCAGCCAAAAACTGAAGCCGGATCTACGTTTTGTGTACCAGCCTTGAAGGATGCCAGCAAAGCGGCAAGACGAATTTCCGCGAATATATCAAGACGATTATTTGCAGGTGCGCCGTCGGATCCGAGTGCGACATTGATACCTTTGCCGTCCATTTGAACCGTTTCGGCAATTCCACTGCCCATTTTCAGGTTGGTTGAAGGGCAATGGAGAATGCTAGCTTTTTTATCCGCAAGAACATGTTTTTCATTGTCTGTCAACCAGATGCCATGAGCCAGGGAAGATTTACTGTCCAAAAGCCCAAGTTTATCAAAATATTCGGCGTTGTCCATGCCGGTAATATTACGGATCTCCTCGCACTCGCCACGATTTTCAGAAACGTGGGTATGCCAGATTAAATCTTTTTCCGAGGCAACCTCTTTACTGGTTTGCAGCACTTCTTCGGTGCATGATAAAACAAACCTCGGCGCGATATTTGATTGCAACCGACCAGCCGTTTTATCGCTCCATTTATTGTGAAGCTCCACGGACTCAACAAGGGATCCTTCACCATTCCGCAGGATTGATGGAGGGATATTATCTGCGTCCCTGTCCATAAGAGCCGTTCCGATGGAAGCCCGGAAACCAAGCTCATAACATGCCTGGAAAACGGCTTCGGTATTGCGTGTGGTTTCCATGGTCAGGGCGGAAGTAGCTCCACACGACAGCATCTCGACGACCGACTGTCGTGCAGAGGCGTAAATCGTTTCATATTCATGAGCAGCTTCAAGTGGCCAGATTCGGGTTCTTAACCAGGGAAGTAGTTCGAGACGTTCCGCCAATCCCCGGAATATGGTCTGGTTAAGATGGAGATGTGCCTGGACCAAGCCGGGTAGAATCCAGCGACCTTTCAGGTCAAAAATTTCTTCACTTGAATCAATTTGTAATTCGTCTGCTCGACCCACTTCAAGAATTTCGCCAGGTTTTTCCGGTTCACGCGGAACGGATGAACGTACCCCGGAACGGAAACGAATTGCGCCCGGTGAAAAGATGGTGCCCAATGAATCGGCAACTACTATATCTGCCTTGAGTAACAACTACCCTCCTTATTTGCCGCGAGGGATAAATGTAAATATCAACAAGCTCTTAGCAAAGCTTAAAATGATTCGATTTAAAAATCTTTAAAGACCAAAGACACTGGATTGGTGACGATAAACGTCACCGAGCTACACTGCGTTCCGGTTCCGGATCAAGTCTGGGATGACAAGGTAGATACTTTATCAACAATATTTAGCTATTACGAAAATGATTTAATTTAAAAAACCTTACACACTAAAATCGTCCTTGGAAAAGATGTTTCAAACATTTACCTTTCAACCTTGAAATACCTGATAATACATTGACGTGGAAATAGCTATGAATGAAGCCCTTGTTAACGATTCACTCGGTATCATTTTTGTCCTGGCTGCCAATGCCGCACTCTGGTTCTTCCTGGAAAAACGATACGGCTGGAAACTTTTTAACTACATTCCACCCCTCCTTTTCATCTACCTGCTTCCGGTAGGATTTTCTAACAGCGGCTTGATCCCGTTAAAATCTCCGACTTATGACTGGATGGGCGCTAACGTTCTCCCGGTTTTCCTGGTGATGATGTTACTTGATGTAGACGTCAAGGCGACGGTCCGAGTGATGGGACGGGGAGTATACGTGATGCTGATCGGAACACTCGGTGTTGTGATTGGGGCACCTATCGGTTATTTCCTGGTAAAAGGCTGGCTTGACCCTGAATCCTGGAAAGGATTCGGCGCCCTTGCCGGTTCATGGATCGGTGGTACTGGAAATATGGCGGCTGTTTCAGAGATGGTTGGAACGTCAGGAAAAGATTTCGGGCTTGCAGTTATTGCCGATAACCTTGTTTACCTGGTATGGTTGCCAATCCTGTTACAATCGAAAAACATGGCCGGATGGTTCCACAAGTTTACCGGGGTAAGCGATAAACACCTTACCAGGATGAAAAAAGCCGCTGAGGAACTGGTGATGGACAAGGGCAAACCAGCCATGCGTCATATCCTCTACCTGATCGCTATTGCCTTTGGCGCGTCATTCCTCGCAGGACAAATCGCCCAGGCATTACCTGAAATCGGCCAAATCGTAACCACAAGTACCTATAAAATCCTGATCGTTACTACTTTCGGTTTAATACTTTCGTTTACTCCCGCTCGTAAAATACCGGGGAGTCATGAATTGGCCATGGCATTGATTTACCTGTTTGTAGCGAGAATGGGAGCGAAAACAGTCCTGGCGGGACTGGACCAGGCTATTCCATTTGTAGCAGGTGCATATATCTGGATATTTATCCATGGTGCTTTTATCCTACTGGCTGCCAGGTTGTTCCGGATCGATATCCATACCGCGGCTATTTCCAGCGCCGCGAATATCGGTGGAGCTGCAAGTGCACCGATTGTCGCAGCATTTCATGATGAACGTCTGGTGCCTGTAAGTGTTTTAATGGCTTTAATCGGTTACGCCATAGGAAATTACGCCGCATATGGGGCGGCATTATTATGCAGGTTGATTGCGTAATACTGTTTTATACCAATAAACCCTGTTGTCAAAGCCAACAGGGCCACCCATTATACTTGCATATTTAAAAGGCAACCGTCCAGGTTGCCTTTATTCTTTTCATAATAACGATTATTTACTACATATCTTCATATGGCATAGTCGGCGCTTTGCCAAGCATCCGCGCATAAACCGTCAATGCACCACGATGATGAGCGGTATGATCATTCATAGCACTGATAATTCCAACCTTGGGAACGCCACCCATAATACCTTCAGGTAGTAGTTCAAACATCTCCTGCTCAGTTTTGGCACCGATCACGTTGCACGCATTATCAATAGACTTATCAAACCATTTCATCGCCTCTTCAAACGAGTTACAGGCTTTCATCTCTTTTTCCAACTCCTCGAATTCCATCCTGAATCCTTCCGGACGGAAAGCGCCTTCGACAAACCAGTCAATTGTCTGAGCGGTATGGGCTACATGATTTGTCACGGTAAAAATTCCTTCTACAGGAACAAAACCTGAATCCTTTTCCTCAAATACTTTCACTGTTGTATGAAAGAATTTTCCCATCATCTTCAGTTCTTCAACAAACGGATTAACCATCAGAGTTACCTCCCTTTAATTATTTCTCTTTCTGTCACAATTATGCTTATTTGATTTATATTCAAAAACAGGAATAATGTACATATGTTCAGTATTACATACAAGTGCTCCATGAGACAAAAATCTGATGCAGAAATTGAGTATAAATATCCATAAAAAATCCTTTGCTTATGTTCCACTTATTAAATGCAAAAAAGATTCAATTTATGCCCCTCGAGCCGCTTGTTTAAAAGGGTTGCTCCACTTCTTAATTCTGAGTATTTTCCGAGTCCGAATTAACATCTTCAAAGGTGTGAGTTTAGGATAAAAAAGAGCCGGGATTCCGGGCAAAAATTCCTGGATTATTTTCCTGGGCTCTTCTTTTAATGCCCCGCCTGTTTTCTTAAGACCGGGCGATTGGATTCAACACCTTTTGATTATTTTGAAACAATGCAGTCAGTCGATAAAGACGTGGCTGCCTTAATCTTATAGGAGTTTCGAGATGGCTACGATTCGTCCCTTCCCCGGATTGAGACCTTTACAGGAGTTTGCAGAAAAAGTAGCGAGTCCTCCATACGATGTATTAAGCAGTGAAGAGGCGCGGGAGATGGCTGCTACTAATCCCTTGAGTTTTCTGCATGTGAATAAACCTGAAATTGATTTACCCCCAGATACCGATCACTATGCCGACGAGGTCTATGCGAAGGGTAAAGAAAACCTGCAACGTCTGATTAACGAAGGGACAATGAAGCAGGATGAGATGCCGTGTTACTACATGTACGCACAGACCTGGGGTGAGCACCGCCAGATTGGCCTGGTAGCCGGTGCTTCTGTCCAGGAATACATTGACGACAAGATCAAAAAGCACGAGTTAACCCGTGAAGTTAAGGAACGTGATCGTGTTCGCCATATTGAAACACTCGGTGCCCAGGTTGGTCCTGTTTTCCTGACCTATAAAGCTCAATCTGATATTGACAAAGAGATTGACGTCATCCAGGAAAAAGATCCGGTATATGATTTTACCGCTGATGACGGTATCCGTCACACTTTCTGGGTAATCTCTTCGAAGAAAAGAGTAGAGATGGTAACCCGTTTGTTCGCAAATGTCCCATTTTTATATGTAGCGGATGGGCATCATCGAAGCGCCTCTGCAACAATTATTGGTCAGAAAAGACGTGAGGCAAATCCGGAATACACGGGTAATGAACCCTGGAACTTTTTCCTGACGGTATTATTCCCAGACAACCAGCTAAAAATTCTCCCTTACAACCGTGTAGTCCAGGATTTGAAAGGACTATCTGCGGATGAATTTTTAGCAAAAGTGGAAGAAAAATTCTTCGTATCAAAGGCCGATGGAGCTGTTGAACCTGACAGGACAAAACTTGTTGGGATGTATCTCGATAATCAATGGTACAGGCTTGAAGCCAAACCTGAAGCTTTTGACGATAACGATGTTGTGGACAGCCTTGATGTCGCCATTTTGCAGAACAATCTGCTGAATCCCGTACTCGGAATTGAAAATCCACGTACGGATGACCGGATCGATTTTGTCGGCGGAATTCGTGGCACAAACGAGCTGGAAAAACGTGTGAATTCCGGCGAGATGAAAGTAGCTTTCAGCATGCACGCGACCACTATTGAACAGCTGATGGCTATTGCCGACGCAGGAAAAATTATGCCACCAAAATCTACCTGGTTTGAGCCAAAACTGCGTAGTGGGCTGGTAATAAACTTGATCGATTAAAACAACAAAAAAATACATTAGGTTCACCGGTATCCTGGTGATCCATAAGGATTAAAAGCCATAATTTATAATTCACCGCGAATTGCTTTGATAAGGAGGTAATGGGTGATGAAGTACGAAAGAATCTGGAACTTTAACGCAGGGCCGGCAGCGGTTCCGCTCGATGTGCTCGAAGATGTAAACGAACACTGGTTCAACTACTATGGCGCTGGAATGGCAGTTATGGAGATGAGCCACCGCAGTAAAGAATATGACGAGATCCATGAAAACACCAAGGCACTGGTTAAAAAACTCATGGGTATCGGTGATGATTATCATGTTCTCTTCCTGCAGGGTGGCGCAAGCCTCCAGTTTGCCATGCTGGCAATGAACTTCTTAAACGGAAAATCAGCAGATTACATTAACACCGGTACATGGTCAACCAAGGCTATCAAGGAAGGTAAACTTTTCGGTAATGTTAATGTCGCTTTCGACGGTAATGAAGTTGAGTTTAAACGTCTGCCGAAGCAGGATGAACTTAAGCTTTCCGATGGCGCTGCTTACGTCCATGTTACCAGTAACAATACAATCAAAGGCACCCAGTTCTTTGACTTCCCGAAAGCAAATGCCCCGTTGGTCTGCGACATGTCGTCCGACATTCTTTCCCACAAACTCGATGCGACACCCTTCGGCATGATCTATGCCGGTGCACAGAAGAACCTGGGCCCGTCGGGTGTTACACTTGTTATTCTCCGTGACGATTTCTACCAGACAGCAGCAGATGGCCTGACAACAATGCTCAGCTATAAAACGCACGTAGATAAAAACTCGCTCTTTAATACTCCGAACTCATTTGGTATTTACTTCATGGGCAGGGTATTGAATTGGATAGACGAGATGGGCGGAATGGATGCGATGGAAAACCGCAACCGTGAAAAGGCTGATATGCTTTACGGTTTTATGGACAATAATGCTGATTTCTTCCGTGGCGCAGTTGCGAAAGATAGCCGCAGTTGGATGAACGTCTGCATGCGTCTACCGAATGAAGAACTCGAGCAGAAATTTATCAAGGACGGACGTGAAGCCGGATTTAACGGTCTCAAGGGACACCGCAGTGTTGGCGGAATCCGTGTATCCATGTACAATGCGACCCCGCCTGAGGCTATTAAAGACCTCTTGGAATTCATGAAAGATTTCATGGCTAATAATGGTTAATGAACACCGGGAATAGATTTATAATGATTTCCTGTTCTGATAGTAGTATTTGAAAGGATATAAAGATGGCAAAGATTCTGGTAAATGACGGCATGGCCCCTGAAGGCGCTGAAATGCTGAAGAACGCCGGTCATGAACTCGTTATGGATAAAGTTCCGCAGGAAAACCTTGCTGCTGAACTGAATAACTATGACGCAATATTTGTACGGAGCGCGACAAAAGTTCGCCAGGAGCATATTGACGCAGCCCCGAACCTAAAGCTGGTCGGACGTGGCGGTGTCGGTCTTGATAACATCGACGTTGACTACGCAAAGGGTAAAGGTGTTGAAATTGTAAATACCCCAGCCGCTTCATCAGACAGTGTAGCCGAAATGGTGTTAGCACACATGTTCTCACTCAGCCGCTGGCTGTTTATTTCCAATGTTACCATGCGTAACGGTGAATGGAATAAAAAACAGTACAAAGGCCTTGAACTGGCCGGTAAAACACTCGGTGTTGTCGGCTTCGGTCGCATTGGTCAATCCCTGGCCAAAAAAGCAGCCGCCCTGGGAATGAAAGTTATCGGTTATGATATCATCGATGTGGACACCGAATTCGAATTCACCAAGGACCTTGACGGATTATTGCCGAAATGCGATTACCTGTCACTTCACGTCCCCTCGCTTGGTAAGCCATTGGTCGACGCTGAGTTTATCAGCAAGATGAAAGACGGTGCTTTCCTGATTAATTGCGCCCGTGGTGGTGTTGTTGATGAAAAAGCGCTGGTAGATGCACTGAACTCAGAAAAAATCTGGGGCGCCGGGGTAGATGTTTTTGCTGTTGAGCCGGCAGAAAACAAGGAACTGGTTAACCATCCAAAGGTTTCTGTTACACCTCATATTGGTGGATCAACTACGGAAGCCCAGGCACGTATCGGTACCGAACTTGCCCAGAAGGTTATCAATTTCTTCGAAGGCAAAGGCGCTGTGATGTAGATAAAGCCTTAATTCATGATAGACAAAAGGAGTCCAAACCGGACTCCTTTTTTAGTTTATCGAAATGGTAAATTAACTTTGTTCTGGATCTAAAATAATGATATTATAAACCTTAAGAATCGGTGAGTTTTGCAGAAAAGGATGTAAAAAATCTATCTCTTGAAGTTTTAACTTCAAGAGTTTGTAGTAAAACAGGAATGATGAATAAGCAGCAACTGATTACACGCGAAGGATCTTCAGTAACGCGCTAATCCCGCAACAAAGCAAATCAAAGTATCTCTTACACACCTTCGCTTGTTTGCGGCGAGCCTACCCGCATGACTTCACGGGCGGATAATCCTTTTGGATTTTCCTCAACTTCAAATTCTACTTCTTCACCCTCTTCGAGGGAACGATACCCACTGCCACTTATGGCACTGTAATGCACAAACACGTCTTGCCCGTCGTCCGTCTCGATGAAGCCAAATCCCTTCTTCGAGTCAAACCACTTAACCTTACCATTCATCTGCTGAAAATGCCTTTCGTTGGTCTCCTCCCAATGTATAGACCACTTGGCGGCGGCCTAATCATGTAAAATGTACTCTTAAATTTACCTGATTCCAACTATCGGGTTATGATTTTGAAAATATTTCAATACGTTCTCCAGGAGATTTATGACGTACTTTTCGTAAAATTAATACGGTATGTAATGTTATGAGATATTTAAAAACGCATAAAAGAATCACTCAAATACAGTATTGCAGTCATTGTGACGATATTATAAATGACTACCAGAGGCATTTAACTAGGTAACCATTTTCCTTTTTTTTTAAGAAGATTTTTTGCTACATTAAACACATGAAAACCTTCCTGGTTTTGAAGCGAGGTTCAAAACCGTGAAACCATTTACAACCATGATAATGGCCGGAGGGCGTGGTGAACGTTTATCCCCGTTAACCCGTCACCAGGCAAAACCAGCTGTTCGTTTTGGTGGTATTTACTACATCATTGACTTTACTCTATCCAATTGCGTCAACTCCGGATCACGTCGGATATTTGTCCTCACCCAGTTCGCAAGTTCTTCCCTGGAAAGGCACATCCGCAGAGGATGGAACAGGATGTTCCGCATCGAACTCGGTGAGTTTATCGAAGCACGCCCACCCCAGCAATACACAGGGCAGGAATGGTACCTCGCGACCGCAGACTGTATCTATAAAAACCTTGACGTCCTCGAAGCAGAGGATACCGAGGGTGTTTTAATCCTCAGCGGTGACCATATCTACAAGATGGATTACAGGAAAATGATCCTGTTCCATATTAAAAGTGATGCTGATTTTTCTATCGCATGCGTCGATTTTCCCATCGAAAAAGCTAAGAATCTTGGCGTCCTGACTGTTGAGGAGAACGGACGCGTTCTTTCATTCGATGAAAAACCGGACAACCCCACTCCCATCCCGGGAAATGAGAGTAAAGCCTTTTGCAGCATGGGGATCTATTACTTCAGAAAAGATTTTTTGATTGACATTCTCCGTGAAGACGCAAAGATGAAGGACAGCAGCCATGATTTCGGGAAAGATATAATACCACGCCTGGTTGAACGAGGGGAAAATGTATACGCCTTCCCGTTCTGGGATGAAAATAAGAATGAACTGAGATACTGGAGAGATATTGGTACCATTGACGCCTATTACGATGCAAATATGGACCTTGTGGACGTTAACCCGGTGTTCAATTTATACGATCCCCACTGGCCGATCAGGAGTTTTAACCAGGAATTACCACCGGCAAAAACCGTTTTTAACTGGGTGGAAGCCGGGAGGATAGGGTATGCCGTTGATTCACTGATCTCACCTGGGGTCATTGTTTCAGGAGCAAAAGTTGAGAAATCAATCCTCTCACCAGAAGTTCACGTACATTCTTACGCTTATGTCAGTAATTCAATTCTTTTTGACAGGGTTACTATAGGTGAACGTGCCGTTGTCAGGAACGCAATTATCGACAGGAACGTCTCAATCCCGGAAAACGCGGTTATAGACGGTACCAATAAAGACTGCATTGAAAAATACCATGTGACAGATAACGGTATTGTTGTTGTTACTGAAAACAATGCCGATCTACCCTGATTTTTACTTTAGGACTATTCGAGAATTTACTCTGAATCAGGCATCGCCTTGGTTTGCCCATTCAATGAATAGCTGTAATGAATTTTAACAGTATCTTTCATAATTGCTGACACACTGCAGTATCGTGTACGGCTCAGATCTATTGCTTTTTCCAGTTTAGCAGGTTCAACGGTCCCCTGGACATGGAATATCACCCTGATTTCCTGCCAGATTTTCGGGTGATCTTCCGCCTGTTTTATCCCCGCAACCTCAACTTCAAAACCGGTTACATCCTGGCGCATTTTCCTCAAGATGCTGATCGTATCCATCCCGGTGCATCCCGCCAATCCCGCAAACGGCAACTCGGCCGGTCTTGCAGCCCTGTCCTCTCCACCGACAGGAGGTAATCCGTCCATTTCAATTTCATGTCCACTACGGGTTTCTGCCTTGAAATACATTTTTCCAACATCCTGGAGCTTTGCATGTGCTATAGTTGGCATTTATATCTTCCTCTCGTTTTTATTTAGATTAAGAAATATCCTAGTTCATACAACTGGGGACCAAGTTATAGCTTGGATGTTTTATACTTCAAGAAGTTACATCCCCCGTTTAACCGAAAAAATTTATCGAAACGGAGCCAACCCCTTGACTCACAAGATACATTGTTTTATTATATACTTTGTGACACAAAGTATTTGACAAAGGCAAGCACATGGAAAGTTTTCGCAGGGAATTAAAACGGGGCACTATCGAATTAATTCTCCTGAAACTGCTTGATAAAGAGGATATGTATGGCTACCAGCTGGTGGCGTCCCTCGAAGAGAGTGGTGGAGAATTACTGAAGATAAAAGAGGGCACATTGTACCCGGTTCTCTACCGGCTGGAGGATAATGATTTAATCGAATCCTACCGCAGTAATCCCAAGAGAGGTGTTCCGCGTAAGTATTACAAGCTTACTGAAAAAGGAGTTACCCATCTTGGGAATCTTTTGGAAGAGTGGAATAATTTTTCTGCCCTGATAAACAGCCTGGTTAAAAATGGAGATAACAATCATGAACAGGATTGAAAGATATATAAATGACGTAATGCGTAATATTTACGCACCGGCAAGCGAAAAGGAGAAGTTTGCATCTGATCTTCATTTGCACTTCAAGGAAGGTATCGAAAGCGGCGAAAGCGAGATCAACCTGATAAACCGGATGGGAGATCCCAAGGACGTCGCCAACGAATTTATGGCTGAAGTTTCGATGCAGGAGGCGAATTTTTTCGAGCGGTTGATAGCGTTTATTATCGATATGAATGTTTGTCATTTTATAACGATTCCGCTGCTGATGGCAATCATTTTTTCTCCGGCTGTTTTCTCTGATTTTTTCACTGCTGTTGATCTTTTTCATTACCTGGATAGAAGCCATGCACAAATCCATGACGTTCATTTATCTGTCCTGGGTATTGTTCTACTGGTTGGTTTTTTCTTCATGATGCTGGGGGTGCAAATACTCTACTTCCCTATACTGGAACACTATTACGGTAAAACTCTTGGTAAACACTTGTTAAGGCTGCGTGTGCTTAATGAATCCGGCGCTGTACCCGGACTGGGCGCTACATTTATTCGAAGGTTGTCATATTACTTTGAAATTTTAACGCTTGATGCGATTTTTATATTTTTCACGGACAAAAAACAGAGAGCTTTTGACATGGTGGCGAAAACAATCGTGATCCGTGAAAAACACCTGGAAAAAACGCCACTAACATACCTGGCAATACTGGCTCTTCTGATTGTTCCGATAGTTGTGTTTATAGGTTTTATCTTATTGTTGGCTGGTATTTCATAATAAACCCTGTTGTCGAATACGCCTCGGCGTACAAGGCCAACAGGGCCACCCACGAAAGTGCGGACAGGCAGGGGCACTCAAAGGGGACAATTGAATCAATTCAAGAAAATTCTGTTGATTTGATAGAGAGAAACCCGATCCGCCAGTAGGCGGATCGGGCCACCCTGTCAAATTATTTCTTTAAAATTCATATGTTTTATAGCCCGGGTTGTCTTACAGCCCGGGTTTCTCTTACCTTTAAGTAAGGCTACTAATTTGAAGAATGTTTCCTGATTTTAAAGAGGGGATGTTAAGAATGAGATTTAAGGCCGCCATTTCATCATTCATAGTTATTATCTTAGTTGCTTGTTGTTTTGCTCAACTCGAGTTCACCTGGCATATAATCGAAGAGAATCTGTACCTACCATCGGATCCCGTTGCAGTTGATTTAGACGGAGATGAAGACTTGGATATTGTCTGCGGTACAGGGGAACCCTTGTCGTGGTGGGAAAATGAGGGTGGGTTCCCGTTCAGTTTTGTTTACCGGGAGGAACTACCGGATAACTTTGACGATCCTTTATTTGTCAGATCCGCCGACATCGATAATGATGGTGACATGGACATTGTAGCAAACGGAAGGGTAGGTCTAATCACCTATTATATAAAATGGTGGGAGAATGATGGACAACCTGATCCAACGTTTCTGTGTCACGATATAGTCGAAGAGGCTGAAGTAAAATTTCCTCTTGATGTAGCAGATTTAGATAATGATGGTGATCAAGATATATTATCGTTTGGAATATGGAGGGAGGGACACACAATAACGAGAAAAATAGTTGTATATGAAAACTCTGAAAACGGGCAATTTAATTTAATCACCATCGAAATAGATATTGGCGTAAGTCCTTTAACTGATATTTCAGCATACGATATCGATGATGATGGGGACCTAGACATCATTTTCAGCACTCAAGATCACACACCAAGCGGCTACCGTTGGATGGAAAATCTTGGTAATATGGATTTTGAATCCGATATTGGATTAACTACGGGCTTATCTGGGCATTCATTTGATATAGCTGATCTGGATAATGATGATGATCCGGATATAATTACGACATCCGGTATGTCAGGAGATGAGATATTCTGGCTCGAAAACACTGGATTAGATCCTCCTGATTTTGAATATCATTTTGTGGACTGGCATATTGATCCTACAGCAATAAAAGCTGGAGATCTTGATAATGACGGTGATATTGATATTATGATCTCAGCTGGTGATCCTATTCATGGTAACTGGGGTGAAATTACATACAGACTGAATGACGGAGAGCAGAATTTTGAGGAGTACATTCTTGTAGGACCGAATTTTTACGGTCCTTATGGACAGGATTGCTTTATTGTTGAAGACATGGATTTAGACGGCGACCTTGATGTACTGGCCACAGCAGGTTTATATCCCATGCTAGCATGGTTTGAAAATCATTTAATTGACGCAGAGATAGAACCTTTCCACCTTGAATCACCGGAACCGGGATTTACAACACCTGACACACAGGTTGTCCTTGTTTGGAACCAGGCAATCCCGAATTTTGAAACAGGTATCACCTACCATATTAAATGCCATGACCACCCGGACAATGATGAAATAATAGCCGAAATAACAGACACAATATACGTTTTCACAGGTATTCCCGGTACACAATATTTCTGGGATGTAAAAGCTGTAGCAGATAACGGACTCGAACAATGGGCTGAAGAACAGTTCTGGCATTTTACGATTGTGGATACTACAAACTCAGTGGATGATCCATATGTATCCAGTTTTCCCACTGAGTTTGCAATTCAATCCGTTTATCCCAATCCCTTTAACGCTTCAACAACCATAACAGTTGCCTTACCTCAACCATCCCACCTGTCCCTGCAAATCTTCAACACAACAGGACAGAAGGTTTCAATACTTGCTGACGGGCAATACAGCCAGGGATATCAAAACTTTGTTTTTAATGCTTCAGGACTGTCCAGTGGGATTTATTTTGTGCAGATGGCAACATCTGGCAATTTTCAATCGATGAAGAAAGTTTTACTCATAAAATAAAAAGAACGTGGGTGGCCCTGTCAGCTTTGATGACAGGGTCTATTGCGTCGTCTCGCGGCGTGATCAGCGAAAATTGATAGAATCAAACAGGCAGGAAGATCCTTAGTCGGTCAGAAAGTTTCATCAATTGCTGACGGGCAATACTGCCAGGGATATCAAAACTTTGTTTTTAATGGTTCAGGACTTTCCAGTGGGATTTATTTTGTAAAGATGGCAGTACCTGGCAATTTACAAGAGATGCAGAAAGTTTTACTCATAAAATAAAAATAACGTGGGTGGCCCTGTCAGCTTTGATGACAGGGTCTATTGCGTCGTCTTGCGGCGTGATCAGCGAAAATTGATAGAATCAAACAGGCAGGAAGAGCCTTAGTATACCCTGTTGTCGAAGCCAACAGGGCCACCCAATTGGGATAATTTAATCAGTTCCAGAAAATTCTGCTGATTAAATAAAAAAATTGAGATTGCTTTGTTGGTGGGCAACTACACCCACCGAGCTACACTGCGTTCCGGTTCGTCGCTTCGCTTCCTCGCAACGACACCAACGACATAGCAGGCAGCCGGGTTGCATCCTCCTTCGCTAAAGCTACGGATGATAATCGTCAAGCCGAGCCACCAACAATTGTAATTAACTTGACATAATGTAAAAAAGCCGGAATTTCTTGGGAAATCCGGCTAATATTTATGTCCAGCATTAAAGTATTCTACTGTTTACCCTATCAACTGCGCCACCATCTGCGGGACCATGTTGGCCTGTGTCAGCATTGAAAGTCCTGATTGCATCAGGATCTGAGCACGGGTGAAGTTGGTCATCTCCTCGGCAATGTCGGCATCCCGGATCATCGATTCGGAGTTTACCGCGCTTTCACGGCTGATCTGCAGGTTGAGGATGGTATTCTGCAAACGTCCAACACTGGAGCCCATCCGTGTCCTGATGGAATCTTTCTCCAGGATCGCTTCGTCCATAGCGCCAATTGCTGTCTGTGCCGACAGTGTAGTTAATAGATCAAGTTCAGTTAAACCCAACGCATCTGCACGGGCATCCCCAAACGAAACATAATAATAATCAACATTGCGAACATTATTGGTACCAATGTGAAGCTTGATACCGGTATTTGTGCCTGACAATGAACCGTCAAGGAGATACAGGCCATTGTAATTTGTCGACCGGGCGATACGGGTAATTTCACTTCTCAGGTTATCAAACTCCCTGTTCAGGGCGACCCTGTCTTCAGTGGAAAGAACACCGTTTGATGCCTGCACCGCCAGGGCTCGCATCCGGATCAGCTTTTCATCGATGACACTCAGGGCGCCATCAGCCATTTGAACCAGGTTTATCGCCTGTTGAGCATTTTTCTGAGCTTCCGCCATTGAGGCTATCTGCGCGCGAAACCTTTCCGAGAGGTTTAATCCCGCCGGATCGTCCCAGGCATTATTTATCCTGAGACCACTGCTTAACCGGTTTATCGCCCGGTCAAGGTCGTTCTGCGCGGTGTGAATGTTTCGTTGTGCTGTCAGCGATAAAACATTCTGGTTGATTCTTGTGCTCATGATTTTCTCCTGTTCTTTCCACCGTTTTTTACGAGACGGTTAAGAACTCGTCCCACTCACTCTATCGGAAACCCGAACAGTAACTTTAACTTTTTTTATAGTAAATTATGAAATATTCTTCTGCGAGAGGTTTCGGTGGGTGTTGTAATGTGTTGTGTATAAAGACTATTAGCTATTCGATAAACCTTGAGAGGCAGGAGAGTCTTTTTTGTTGTTTACTTTAAGTTTTCTTAAAGTTGAGCGAGTTTAACAGGCAGGAATGACGGTATTAGAGTTGATAAGAGCATATTGTTTGCAAACAGATGGAGTATTAATATCTTCACGAAGGTGCTTCGATAAACTGATGAAAGGATAAGGATGTCGAAAGAACTCGAGGTGTATGGTTCAATTAAAAATGTTCTCTTCAGCAGGGTTACAAAGGATAATCTCCATGAAAGAAAAGTCGCTGATGCGGGATTTTCTTTTGGACTGGGTGGTTTTGATATAAACAACCTTTCCAGCCTGGGCGAGCTTGTGACGTGCCCCGGAAATGCTGCTGTTTTGCCGGCAAACAATATCGAGAAAGCAATCACCGGTAAAGAAGGCAGCTATTATACTCCATTCAACGTGAGGTTAACGGGTATTGGTAATAATAAACTGCAGACGCTGAACGGGGACAGCAAGACAATTTCTGCCTACGATATTTTCAACACGGCAATATCAGGGCGTAAGAATGACGGCAGTACATCTCCCCTGTTTGGTTGTGCCTGGTTTAGTAAGATAGAATTAGGCCGTGGATCATACCTGAAAAAATCACCAGTTCTGTCCAATGCTCCGGCTGGGGGAAAACCAATCAGCGATCCTGAGGTTCATCCGGACTGGTTTGGTGCAGATCCAATTGAAGGCGATAAGGCTTTGCGGGTAATTGCAATTGGTATTGCCATTGATTATACCTCTCAAGGAATCTCGGACCTTGACGGTCTAGAAAATAACATCTTCTACAAAAATCCAAATGATCCCGCAGGATCAAAAGAAATCCTGATCCATCAACATGCATTTATCCTGCAAGAAAATCCCGGTTCAGACAACAAAACTAATGAGAGTATCAAGAATACAACCGCTGAAGAGGCAACAAACCTGTGGCTAAATAATGGAACTATCATTGACGCAAAGCATATCCTCGATGACAGTATATTTTCTGATGTGTACTATACATTAGCCGAGTACGATAGTATCAATCATATTTTTTGAACCGGGGACCGATAAAATGTCAGAATATTTACCTGAAAACTTCCTCTTTACCGACGGACTGGAATGGTCTGATTACCTGGAAATTGCCGCCGGTGCAGAAATGCAGAAACGCCGATATGAAAAGGATCCCGGTGAAGAGATCCTAGCTTTTTTCAGGAACATCAGGTTAAAATTGAAAGTTGTGATCTTATCTGATCCGTCCTGTGCCGATTGCGCCTGGTCTGTTCCCCATATTATGCGTCTTCTCGATGAAATCCCTAAACTGGATACAATGTTGTTTATCAAGGCGGCTAATCCAGAATTGATGAATGTGATGCTGACAAAGGGTAAACAATCTACTCCCAAGATAGCTGTGCTGGGGGAGAATAGTTTGAAAATATTGGGACTATGGGGACCACGCCCGGCAAAAATTCAGCAATATGTTGAGGAAAATGTGGGTAAAATACCGCCGTCCGAATGGAAACCGAATGTCTTCAAATATTACCGTGAAGATGGTTTGAGCGATCTGTATTCGGAAATTCGTCAACTGTTTTCAAATATTTTTTCATAATAGGAGCAGAGGGCATTTCTGCTTATCTTATTCTTTCAAACTTACGATCTATAATATCCTTTTGTTACCTGCTTTATCCAATCTTTGCCGGAGAAAACAATGATCCGTCGTTTAATTCTGCCTGCCCTGATCCTGTTTGGCAGTTTAGCTGCTACTGTTTTCGGAGAGAAAATTTATGTCCTCCCGAAGCAATCTGCGACCCTTTCATCCGAACAGGTTGTTACCTCAAGAATACCCGAGGCCATTTCAACCAGGAACGCGCTTTCGATCGAACCGGCTAATTTTGATGAACGTTTATCACGATGGGTAGTTGTTGAACTTGAAGACGGCACAAATGTTGACCAGGTATTAAATCGTCTAAAAAATGACCAGATTATAGAAGCATCAGAAGTATTGCCGGAACGAAATATTTTTGATTCATCACTTGATGAATATCCAAATGATCCCCTGTCAATTTTTCAATGGCACCTGGATGCGATTGAAGCTTATGCCGCCTGGGATTTGCAGAGCGATGCATCAGGGATAGTTATAGGAATACCAGATCTCGGTGTTGACCTCACACACCCCGATCTTGAAGAAATTCTCTGGACAAATGAAATCGAAGTCAATGGCTCGCCGGGTGTAGACGACGATGGGAACGGGATGATTGATGATATCCATGGCTGGGACGCATATGACATGGACGGTGATCCATCTTCCACCGGTAATACCCACGGCACTCATGTCGCCGGATTAGCCGCAGCCGCCCACAATAACGGTACAGGCGTAACCGGGGTTGCTCCAAATGCCGAAATAATGGCTCTGCGTGTTGGGGCAAATCCGAATTTTTCCTCGGGTCCGGATTTAGATGCTATTATATACGCGGTTGATAACGGTGCCGATGTGATATCAATGTCATATGGTGGATCTGTGTCATCAATTCTTGAAAGTGATGTTATGCGGTACGCACACCAGAATGGAGTTGTACTGGTTGCAGCGTCAGGTAACTCTTTCGCTTCATATGAACACTACCCGGCAGCCTACGAATGGGTGATCAGTGTCGGTGCTACAAACTCCGGCAATTCGATGTGGAACCAGAGTAATTATGGATGGTGGGTAGATGTTGCTGCTCCTGGTGTGAATATCCTAAGTACCGTTAATGAGGGGTACGGGTATAAAACCGGGACATCGATGGCATGCCCTATCGTCGCCGGTATTGCCGCGCTGGTGATGGCTAATGAACCGGGAATCTCACCCGACGAGGTTCGTGCTAGATTGTCATCGAGTACAAATCCAATCTACAATGTACCCGATGATTTTGTGCTGAACGGACAAGTGAGTGCATACAGGGCGATGTTGGCGTCAGAACCATCTGTTGCCTTAATCGACCTGGAGTTTGATGACGAAGATGGCAATGGGATAGTTGAACCGGGTGAAACCTGCGATATTATTGCAGATCTCGAGTTGTTCGGTGGTTCCGCTCAGCAGGTTGATATAAATCTTGTTTCATTCAATTTCGCCGTTGGTGGCATCAGCGGTGTTTCGATAACAGATCTAGTGCAGGGAAATTTTTCAGCAGGCCCTATTA
Organism: bacterium; assembly: GCA_028278125.1. Next base: position 25,639 of record JANQEY010000012.1, read on the forward strand.
CAGCAACCATCAGCGAATCAGCGGACAGAGGAAGTTATCCCCTTGGATTGGCATTTGATATTGATGGTAACCTTGACACTCTTTCATTTCATCTTCCAGTTGATCCACCCTGGCGCAGCCACCAGGCTGGAAATATGACCCTGAGTATTTCAGAGTTTGGTGCTATAGGATACTGGGATTATGTTGATGGAAAAGAACGTCCGGATGGTGTTTACCTGGAGGATCAACCCCAGGGCTACCTGTTTCACGGTTCAGTGCTGGTCAGGCATGATAATGAAATATCGGACTGCGCCTATGGAACAGTCGCCACCGACAGGTATGACTTCAGCGTTGAACCGGGCGGCGAAATAAGGCAACTTGAATCTGATCCGGACAGGCAGATATTCCGGGCGAAATATTCAAATGAAAGCCTCAGGCTGACGCAAACCTCTACTTCGTTTCCCGATGACGATTCATTTGTAATCATAGACTATATGCTTGAAAACATGGATTCAGACACAATTGATGCATCCATTGCTGTCTATTGTGACTGGGATATACGTATCCATTTTCAGAACTATGTCAAGTATGTGCCAGGTGAAAGGTTTTCATATATGACGGGTGATAATGGCGCAGCCGGAATAATGTCGCTTAATGATTATGAAATCGATGGTGTAAGAGCGGTTGATAACGAACAGTATGTCTATAACGGCTTCAGGGATATGCATAAAGTAGAATTTATGACTGAAGGAACAACCCTTGCTGAAGCCGAAACACCTGGTGAATACTCCCATCTGATTTCGTCTAAACTTGGCCGTATTGCATCCGGTGATACCGTTTCGGCAAGGTTTGCGATTCTCGCCGCTGAGAACGAAAACACACTTCTTAATATTGTCGACCGGGTACAATCTGTGGATGGTGAACTGGCACCACGTCCGGCAGGCAGTGTCAATTTAGTTCCCACTGACTTTGTTCTTCATGCGGCATATCCTAACCCATTCAATTCATCTGTGAGGCTCTATATCGATCTGCCGGAATCGGGACAACTTGATGTCACCATATTCGATCTACTTGGACGAGATGTCGCTGAACTCGAAACAGGGAACAAACAGGCTGGTCGGCATATACTGGAGTGGAATTCTAGCATTTCAGCGGATAACCTGGCTTCCGGGGTATATTTTGTCCGGGCTACCTTTGAAAACAGGGAACTGATACAGAAAATTATTCTCTTGAAATAATACGGAATACAAAATTATTCTTGTTTCGAGAACATCTTTTAAGTTGTACATCACCCGGTAAAATACACTAGATATTTACCCCGACATATCAGTAGTAACTCCCGGAGTTTTCTTGTGAAATTTTTATCTTTGGGTTGACAGACAATATTTATTCCTATATAATAATTTTATGCAAGAGGAATCACACAACCTTGATTATAATACGTTTAAGGATGTCTGCCGAAAACATAATATTCGGATGACACCGCAGCGGATCGCTATATTTCAATGTCTCAACAAGTTATCAGATCATCCTTCAGCGGAATCAGTGTATCATAAACTTCACGACCTGTACCCGAACATCTCTTATGATACTGTGAACCGAACTTTGATCAAATTTGCGGAAATTGGTATCATTGATATTACCGAGGGGATTGGAACACCGAGGAGATTTGATCCGAAAACAGAGCAGCACCACCATTTTCACTGCGTTGAATGCGGAAAAATTTTTGATTTTAATTTCGACTGCTACGATAACCTGGAACTACCTGAAGAATTGGCAACTCAACACGAGATAATTCAGAAAAGAGTAATTTTAAGAGGTTTATGCTCAACCTGTAAAAAGTAAACTGAAACACATAGTTAAAACGTTAACCCATTGGGAGGGAATCATGTCAAAGACATTGGAGAACCTGGCCGCCGCATTTGCGGGTGAATCACAGGCAAGGAACAAGTATACCTATTTCGCACAAGTAGCCAGGAAAGAAGGCTATCACTACATCGCCAGGATTTTTGAAGAAACCGCTGATAATGAAAAACGTCACGCAAAGGATGAGTTTGTCCATATGGGCGGTTTGGGCGACACTGCGGCCAACCTGAAAGAGGCTATCGACGGCGAACATTACGAAACAACGGAGATGTATCCACAGTTTGCCGCGGATGCTGAGGCTGAAGGCAAGCAGGAAATCGCAATCCTCTTCAAGCAGATTGCCAAGGTTGAAGCTCACCACAGGGACCGTTACAAAAAACTGCTGGAAATGGTTGAAAACGGAACCGTTTTCAAACGTGATGAACCCATCGCCTGGAAATGCAGTGTTTGCGGTTATATTCATGAAGGAACCGAACCACCACCAAAATGCCCGTGCTGCCAGCATCCAAAAGAATTTTACGAACCGGCAAACCTTGATATCTAAAGATTTTCTGCTGGATTTATTTACCCAACAGTAATGACTTGAATCCAAAACGCTGAATTCCACTGGTACGGGATTCAGCGTTTTTAAGTTCATGTCAGGATTCCAGTCTGCTAAGATTACGGGGGATTGTAGAATGTCTGTGTACGAATGTGGTGTCTGTGGTTACCGTTATGACGAATCGAGGGAAGATATCAAATGGGAAGATCTTCCGGATGACTGGAAATGTCCCATTTGCGATTCTCCCACTTCCCTGTTTACACCGGTAGATGCAGAGGTTGACAAGGTGCCGTCAGAAGGTACTAGTGAGTCAGGTGGAATTAATATTGAAGATTATTTCAGGCCTGACGATGAAAATGAATTATATATGAAAAGCATCCATGCGATTGCTTCCACCGGCAAATCGATAATAGAACCAATGAGGTCTTCTAAACCGGTTATTGGCTGGGATGATATTCTTATTAAAGGTGCACAGCTTGCCAAAATCCCCCTCAATTCCGACGTAACAGTCAATACTAAAACCGTAATCGGGCCCAATTCGAAACAGCCCCTCGAGTTGGAAATGCCAGTCTTTGTTTCACATATGTCGTTCGGAGCGCTTTCACGGGAAGTAAAGATTGCTCTTGCTAAAGGAAGCGCAGCCGTCAAAACCGCAATGTGCTCAGGAGAAGGTGGCATTGTACCTGAATCTTTGGAGAATTCCTACCGATATATCTTCGAATATGTCCCAAACCTCTACAGTGTTACAGAAGAAAATCTAAAGAATGTTGACGCGATAGAGATAAAAATTGGACAATCGGCAAAACCGGGAATGGGTGGACATCTACCCGGTGATAAAGTGACCGATGAAATATCGGAAATAAGAGGATTCCCAAAGGGACAGGATATACACAGCCCCGCCCATTTTCCTGATATTCTCAAAAAAGAAGATTTAAAAGACAAGGTTGAGTGGATCAGGGAGAAGTCTGCAGGCAAACCGGTCGGTATAAAAATAGCAGCCGGGGATATAGAAGCCGACCTGGAGGTGATCCTGTACGCCAAACCCGATTTTATCACCCTTGACGGGAGAACAGGCGCAACCGGTGCCGCGCCAAAATTTGTCAAAGACACAACCTCGGTCCCAACGGTTTTCGCCCTGCACAGAGCAAGAAAATTTCTCGACAAAAATGGTGCGGACGGTATCTCCCTGGTCATCACCGGGGGATTAAGGATTTCACCTGATTTTGTAAAAGCCCTGGCTTTGGGTGCTGATGCTGTCGCTATTGCAACTTCAGCATTAATCGCCTGCGGATGCCAACAGTACCGTGTCTGCAATAGTGGCAAGTGCCCAATGGGAATTACAACCCAGGATTCGGATTTAAGGAAGAGGCTGGATATAGATCAGTCTGCCAGGCAATTGGAGAATTTCCTCAATGTTTCTAACGAAGAATTAAAAACATTCGCCAGGTTGACAGGAAATAAAAATGTCCATTCAATCGGTGTAGAGAACTTGTGCACTACCAACAGTGAGATTTCAAACTATACAGATATAGTCCATGTTTAAACTTGATACCATACAAAATCTTAAACAGGGAGAGAAAAGTGACCATATATGAATGTGGTATCTGTGGTTATCGTTATGATGAATCGAGGGAAGACCAGAAGTGGGATGACCTCCCCGGCGATTGGAAATGCCCATCATGCGGTTTCCCAAAAACTATATTTACATTATTTGCTGATGATTAAATTCTTCAGGTTTCATTCACACAATTAACCAGTTAGCAGAATAAATACTATATTATTGATCTTCAACGGTTATCGGAATCGCTTGTACTAATGCTACCTTGAGATCCTTATGCGAAAAATGACATTTGTTTTCCCGGTTATAATACTTTTCGTCTTAACAATCACCATCAATGCTTTTGCGACCGGTCGTTTCGAAATTCCCGGGCGAATTGTTGTTGAGTTCGTGGAAGCACCTGAATGGAACGCAAAAACTTCACCTGCCGGCATACTGGAAACGGGTACCCCCGAGATAGATTTTTTGTTGAAGAAATACAGGGCAAGCTCGTTTGATGCTGAGTTTGGTTCTATCCTGCAGAATTACCGTGTGCTGCAATATGATCCAGGCTTCAACAATTCAGAAGTTACTTCTAATTTCAAAAATCTTCCTCAGGTCCGCAACGCTGAACCTGACATCGCGTTTCCTATGTCCGGGTTGATTTACCTTCCTGACGATATCCATGCCACAGGGCAATGGCATCATGACGCTATCCGATCATATCGTGGCTGGGTGTTGTCCCAGGGTTCTGAAGACATTGAAATTGCGATAATCGATGGCGGGGTTGATTATAATCATCCGGATCTTGCATCCGTGATGTGGATAAACGATGCGGAAGATTTAAATGGGAACGGCACCCTTGATGATTTTGACCTTAACCTGGTGGATGATGACGGGAATGGATATGTAGACGATGTTATCGGCTGGGATTGGGTGAATACACCACAGGAAGATGTCTATTACACTGATGATCCCGGGCCCCCTGACAACGATCCAATGGATCATTCAGGCCATGGAACACATTGCGCCGGAGATGCTGCTGCACATACGGATAACGAAATCGGAGTGGGATCACCAGGATTCGGATGCAAGGTCGCGGCTTTACGTGCCGGTTGGATAAGCGATGACGGTATTGGACTGGTTGGAACATCATACGCCAGCTCAGCGATAGGTTATGCCGTTGAAATGGGATTTGACGTCATCTCCATGAGTTTTGGTGGACCTGGTGGCGATCCCGCCTACTTTACCGCCGCTATGCAGGAAGCTGCTGATGCTGGACTGGTACTGGTTGCCGCCGCGGGAAATGAATCGGTTTCAATTCCCTATTATCCCGCTGCAGAGGAGATAGTTATTGCCGTCGCAGCCAGTGAACCGGGTGGAGGACTGGCGGATTTCACAAACTACGGTGACTGGATAACAATAACCTCTCCAGGAGAAGGAATTTTCAGCACATCAATCGAGGGCAACTATATCCCGATGGGTGGAACAAGTATGGCTACGCCAATACTGGCGGGTGTTGCCGCGCAGTTAAAAGCTCTTCGACCCGAATGGGGCTACCTGGATATCAGGCAAAGGCTTGTCGATACTGCAGTTCCGATGGTCGATTTCGGTGCCGGTGCCGGACATGTCGATATGGGTGCCGCACTCGATTTGTTTGTCTCTATTGATTCGCTATGGACAATTAACCAGTCTGGTGGAAGCCGTCTCCGTTTTAATGAAGAGGGCATACTCGGACTAAAATGGCATAAGCTTGACCTCTTCGCGGATGATGTTTCGCTTACCCTCTCTTCAGAAAATCCTGACGTAACCCTGGGAGAGGATTACCTGGAAATTGGTGACGTCCAGTGGGAAGATTCCGGGGAATGGGAAGTTCCAATTACTATCACGGGGAATGAAAACGATTTTGAAATAGTCGAGATCCTAGCCACTTTCACAGGCAATGATGAAACCGGTGAACCCTTCGAGTTTATTCAAACTCTCCCTTTAAGTGCAGGTTATAACCAGGTATTAATTATCACAGCCGATCGTCCGGTTGAATCAAGGATTGATTACTGGTATAAAAAATCTCTTGCCAACCTTGGATATACCTGTGAATCGTCCCGGCGTGAAGATTTAATCGATCTGCAGCCCCTGGTCAGTAATTACGATGCGGTTATTTACTCTACTGGGTTGGCTGAAGACAACATTTTCCAACCGGATGACATCACAGATCTCGCGGAATATGTTCAGTCAGGTGGTCACTTGATCATTAGCGGTCAGAATATTGCAGAATACCTGTCTCAGAACGATCCGGAAGTTCTGGATACTTTGCTACATGTGCAATTTACAGCGGCTCATTCAGAACGTTTGACCGTTCGTGGTGTCGAAGGTCATGAAATGACGGACGGAATTTATTTTATCCTTGCCGGCAGTGGAGGTGCATGGAACCAGGAAAGCCTGGATGTTCTCGAAGCGCAGCCGGGAGCCGAACCGCTGCTCGTTTATGACCTGGAAACGCCGGAAGAACTTGCAGGGGTCCATATTAGCCATGGTGATGGCGATATCGTTTATTGCGCATTCGGCATCGAGGGGATAAACGATTCGACTCAAACCGGTACAAACCGAGAGGAATGGCTGGAGAGCTGGATGAGCCTGTGGGGATTCAGCAGTATTAAAGGTCCACATGAAGAAATCGCAGTAATTAATGATTTTTATATTGGAACACCATGGCCGAACCCGACCAATGCATCAATACAGGTACCCGTTCATCTAAAAAGGAATTCTGTTCTTAATACTTCTATTTTCGACCTGCTGGGCAGAAAAATAATGGAACACTCGACTTTACTTGCTGCTGGTAAAAATCAAATTCATTTTCAACTGCCGGAGCATTTATCAAGCGGAACATATTTTATCATGCTTGACGGGAAAAATTATTCCTCGATAAAAAGGTTCATTTTGTTAAAATAGAATTTGCCGGGTTATCATATTATTTAAACATAAAATCAAATTATAATTCGGAAGGGATTAAAAATGGTGGATATTGAAGCATTGCTGAAAATTGGTTTAGATCTTGTGGTTCTGTACACACCAAAGGTGCTGTTGGCCCTGATAACCCTGGTGGTCGGACTCTGGATTATCAAGGGTATCACGAAGGTTCTCAAAAAAGCTTTGGCACGAAAAGAGATAGATGTTTCCCTGCAGGGATTTTTATTCAGCCTTGTGGGAATTGGCCTGAAAATCCTGTTATTCATCTCTGTAATCTCGATGCTTGGAATCCAGATGACTTCCTTCATCGCCATCCTCGGTGCAGCAGGCCTGGCTGTTGGACTGGCATTGCAGGGGAGTATGTCAAACTTTGCAGGTGGTGTTTTAATACTCCTCTTCAAGCCCTATAAGGTTGGTGATTTTATTGATGCACAAGGTTACGCCGGAACGGTCGCAGCCATCCAGATATTTAATACGATTTTAAAAACTCCCGACAATAAAACCATTATAATTCCCAACGGTGACCTTTCAAACGGCAGCATCACAAACTTTTCAACTGAATCTCAAAGACGAGTGGATTTTACCTTCGGCATCGGGTACGATGATGATTTTGAAAAAGCTAAAGCTATAATTCAGAAACTGATAGAGCAGAACCAGGATATCCTGAAGGACCCGGAACCGTTCCTGAGAGTGGCGGAACTCGCTGACAGTTCAGTCAATATTGTAGCACGGGTTTGGGTAAAAGCCGAGCATTACTGGGATGTCAATTTTTACATGATCGAGAACGTTAAGCTCGAGTTTGACAAGAACGGAATCTCGATTCCTTACCCTCAACAGGATGTACATTTATACAAACATGAAAGTAATGTTTAATTATCTTTGGAGTCTTGATGCAGCCTGTAATTAGCTATAACTTACGTTGTAGCCAAAGGTTGATATAATTTCCGGGTAATACATAATGGAACTTAACATCCTCCTAGTTGATGATGAGTCTGTTTTAGTTGAAGTACTTGAATACCTTCTTCACAGAGTTGGATGTACCGTTACAAAGGCTTATGACGGGTTAAAAGGACTGAAAAAGTTTGAACAAAAGGCGTTTGATATTGTAGTATCAAACCTGGAAATGCCGCACGTGAACGGGCTTGAACTGGCACGCAGCATTCGAAACAATAATAGTGAAGTTCCCCTGATAGCCTGCAGTGGCCTGCCTGACATTGAACAGGTCGCAATCAACGCCGGGTTTGACCAATTCCTTTCAAAACCGTTTTCGGCCAAGGACCTCGTTGACGCCATGTGCTGCCAGTTCGAAAAACATGACCGGATGGATGCGGTAGAATACCTGGAAAAATCAAAGACTGTTTTGTTGTAATTATCAAAAGCATATTGAGATAAAAAGGACGGTATATTCTACCGTCCTTTTATTTTTATATGTCAGAATAATACTATTTCAAGAATACAACCTTCCTGATGCTTTTAATCCCTTTGAAGCTTCCAACAACAAAATAAATCCCACTTGGAATATCTTTTCCTGCCTGCCATACAACATTGTGGTGTCCGGCTTCGAAGTGGCTATTCTGAAGAACTGCCGCTTCTCTTCCAAGAAGGTCGAAAACACGGATATCAAGAAGGCCGTCTTCCGGAAGACTGAATAAAATCTCAGTTGTCGAATTAAACGGGTTGGGATAAACCGAGCTGATAGAAAACTTTACCGGCAAGTTGTGGGTATAAACCTCATCAGCATCAGTGAGTCCAAAATGATCTATCTCCACTGCACCGGTACGACGCATGTTTCCCTTTTCGCATGGGAACATGTTACCGGTAGGAATACCAGGTGTATCCCAGACATACAGCTTACCCGAACTAGATGCAGCAATAATCTGGACGTTGCCATCACCATTTAAATCATAGGCTGTCGGGGAAGACATAAGGTAACCATCATCGTCTTCGTCAATAAACGCTTTCCCGGCAATATATCCCTCGTGGTCATAGGCCATAACACGTGGCGGAACAGTCCATGTGGGACGTTCCTGCGAGACAACAACTTCAGGTAAGGCATCTCCATTTACATCAGCGAATACCGGCGATCCACCTATCCAACTGTTACCCGGATAACGAGGGTATCCTTCACGGAGGCCATTAGTCTCTTCATAAACATATACGGCCGCGCCGTTGTCATAATCAACGGTTCCGATGGCAAAGTCCAGCAGCCCATTCTCATCCATATCGGCAACAGCTACCGAGCCGTAGGGATGGCCTCCATTAACCTCAATTGGGAATCCATCCACAAGTGTTCCGTCACCATGCCAGGCGTAAATTCCATTTACACCATCCAGTGACATACAACGAACAACAACTTCAAGTCCCGGTAAACCATCAATATCTACCAGCGTGATATTGCCACCGATTGTGTGGTATCCGGTAACCGGCCAGCCATCAAGCGGTGACCCATCAGCATTCCATGCATAGATGCCACCCTCGGTATCTAGAGAATTACCCATTCCTATAAGAATCTCTACACTTCCATCACCGTTTATATCTCCGACAACGGGAGAAGAACTTGTAGGATTCGGGTATGACTGCGGCCAACCATTTATAACTTCAATTCCATGTCTTTCGTAAATATGAACCTCGCCGACACGATTAGCATTAACAAATGGATCATATGAATTGACGATAAGTTCTTCGTGCCCATCACCGTCAAGATCATATACAGCAGGAACTCCGGTAAATATATCCTGGCCTACATCCTGCCATTCAGGTCCATGGTTATAAGTGGGATCGTAGTGGATGCCAAGAAGAAGACCTGGTCCAGTACCAAAAATAACCGCGTCACCTTCATCATCAGCCAGGTTTATTGCGGCACCTGTCTCCCATGAAACAGTGGAAATCCAGGTATAATCTCTCCCGTTTGTAATGGGATCAACAGGGTACCCGGGTACCATCGCTCCGGTATGCTGCCAGGCATTGATGTAGCCTTCTATGCTGTGCAGAACAATCTCCAGGTCGCCGTTACCATCGAGATCGGACAAAGTAGGAACCTGGTGGCTGATGGACGGATGACCATCCAGTGTTTCAGGCCAACCCCACGACTGTTCGAAGAGTATAATTTCATCAAGCTCGCCCGGGAGATCGTCGGGATGTCGTTCCAAGTGCGGTTTCACCCCTATCAGCTGGAAGTTGTTGCTGATTCTGTCTATATCACCGCCAGGTACCAGTGCCGTAACAAACCCGTTTTCCCTGTTCCATTCAACCTTATACATGTTGTTGAAGGAGGAAGAATTAGAATGAACAAAGACATCAGTCAGTTCCAATCCGGCACGGACAAGACCTACAACATCATGGTCGTTTTCAACAGCAATTTTAACTGCCCGGATTTCCTGTCCATCTTCCGGGCTGATCGAATCAGATGAGTATGTCCCCACGGCAGTACATAACGCCATTATTCCTGCCAGCAGAAACAGTAAATATGTTCTTTTATTTAACATACATTACCCGTGTTGCTGCCGATGAGGCGTTATCTATCCTGATGAAATACACACCCGTTGCAAGTCCTGCCGAAGGCTGCCAGGTTGTAATAGCCTGCCCGTTTGCAGGGGTTATTGAAAGTTGATCCACCTGCCGTCCAAGGCGGTCGTAGATATATACAGGTACAGTGCTGTTGGTCGGAAGCTGGAACGCCAACCTGATGGCACTGTTAAATGGATTTGGATAGGCGGCTTGTACAGAATATGAACCGGGCATAACAACGCGGATTTCTTTATCTACATCATTGGTCACAGCCAGGCCGCCGGTAAACATCCGGAGGGTACCGGTACGGGTACCGCAAAGAACTTCCGAGGAAAAATTACCTTCAACGTCATTAACCTCAGCGACAGAATGCACCCAGTGCGATCCACCACCCTCGGTATAAGACCAGCGTACATCCGTACCATCACCTTTATAAACAATCATACGGCTTCCGGCGGTTCCCACCGCGATCTCCGGGTTACCGTCTTCATCAAGATCACTGACCAACTTCATGTCCCTGGGCGAACTACCCATATTCCGCGTCCAGAAAACATCACCGTCATCAAGAAATACTCCGGCTATCTGTCCGTTACTGCGTCCAACAGCAATCTGATCTTCGATTGTATCATTTATGAATACTTCCCCGGTATATACAGCGTGTGTTGCATCGTCCAGGTAATCCACATGCCAGAACTCTTCACCATTGGTGGGATCAAGAGCCATAACGCCATATTCACCGGTTATTACTATATCCTGTTCGTCGGAGCCGCCAATATCGCTGACGGTAAATACCTTGTAGGTTCCACCACCGGGTACTGTTGACCAGATCGGGTATCCTGTCGCACCATCCAGCGCATAAACGACATTACCGAGTGTTCCGGCAATTATCTCCGGCAAGCCATCCCCGTTGGTGTCTGGCCCTGGTGTTGCCGTGTAGTAATTACCAAGCTGCGAACTCATCCAAACCGGGTAACCGTGAGGCCCATTCATGATCATCGTCGCCTGGGGACCGTTATCATAGGTGTTATATCCAAGGGTTACGAGAATATCAGCATGGTCATCACCATCCATATCATCAAGGGCTAACACTTCACGGACGGGTGCCGAACCGATTGTAGCTGTGTCGAAGTACCAGATAAGACTTCCATCAAAACCGCTAATCGCCATTATAATGCCCGCACCTGCTCCACCACCTGAAATATGACCGTCTGTACCGAATACAAGATCCCGGTAACCATCATCATCGAGGTCATCAATAACTGTGACCATTTCCGGACGTGAAATAAAACCTGTTTGATTAATCAGGCCGGTAGTATCTGTTCCGGGAATTTCTATCATTCTACTGTATAAAATCTGTCCTTCATCATTCGCATTTGAGTTAAGAACATCTATTTGTCCACGCGCTGTAAGACCCACTACCGCATTATGGCCAATTCCCGCAACATCGGACATCTCGCCGACAAAAGCGTAACCGTCGAACCATTCATCAGCGTCATTATCATACTCCCACAATACTTCGCCACCAATCAGGAGTTCATCATTGGCAACACCGGTTAAACCAACCGTGATAAAAGGATGGAAATCGTCATTTGTGGTAATAGTGAAAGATTCTTCCACAAATCCAGGTTCAGTCGGACGCCACCAGATGGCAAGGCTGTCAGTCTGACCGCCGTTAATAACCATTGGTTCAGCCTGTGAAAGTTCTTCAGCCAGGAAAAAGTCGGGATCTGTGGATTCAAAAGATTCTATGTAAAGCTGTGGAGCACCCAGGTTTTTGAACACGTAATAACGGACCTGCATGGCATCCAGCTCCTGCTGCATTCTGACAGTCCCGAACTGGATAGGATCTTCCAGTGTTACTGCTTCCAGCCTTGGCTGAGGATAACCGCCAATACCGTTTATTACGAATTCATGGTAGGAGAAATTAACGTCATTAGTTGTTATATAGACATATGGAGAATTGTATTGTCCAAGGGCAGGAGGACTGAAAGTCAGTGTAAATGTTGTGCTCTCATATTCATTCAATTGCACCGGTGTCTCCGGGGCGTCGAATGTGTAAGCTGTTGGATTTCCTACAAACTCGAGCTGATTAATGTTCAGGGTTGCCCGTCCAATATTTGTTACCGTTATAACAATTGAGGAATCGGTATTTATATCAACTGCGCCAAAGTTAAATTCCAGGGGATCAACCAGCGCTATTGGAATGGCAGGACTTGAATCAATTTTGTAAACACGATCAGCATCATCTCCAGGTCCGTCATCGAGCAACCAGAGCCAGTCCCCATCATACGCCAAACCTTTGGGAGAACCGTTAGGTGACTCGAAAGAGTCAAGTGAGTCGCCGGTCGCAGCATCTATCTGGGTGATTAAATTGCTGTCTCCATCGGTTACCCAGATAGTACCATCCTGCCAAGCTAGGTACTTTGTATCATCTACGGGAGCCGGGAGAATTCCCAGGCTGTCGCCCGTGGAAGAATCAAGGCGATAGATATATCTTGATGGCTGATAATAACTGCCCACCCAGACATCGCCTTCGCCATTGCAAATTCCCGACATAAATTCACCGGGAAGTTCCCATTCTGTTACGATATTTCCAAGCGGGCTCAGGGCATATACCCTTTCCTCGGGCTCGTCGTTTAAATACCACAACATGTTTCCACTCCAGTTCAGGCCATAACAACCATCGGCCGGAGCAGTCATTGTGTCCAAAGGCTCGCCGTCATAATCCGTAATCTTAAGAATCTCTTCACCACGGTCACCGATAAAACCAATCCAAAGTGCCTCTCCGTCATGGGTAATACCGCTGGCATTTTCGGGAACATCAAAATCTGAGATGAAAGTTACCGCAAATGATGTGGATACAAGAAGGACTCCTGCCAATACTGCCAATGTCCGAACAAACTTCACGGGCGTCTCCAAATTATTTGTCGTGCGGGGAATGCGAATCTATTTAGTGTGCAAAAACTGTTCCGATAGCTATTTCTCATTGAAATAATTTCAGGAAGGAAGAAAATATCTGCTTCACATTCAATCGAACAACTGCCTATGTTTTAATATTTCATATAATTGTAGTATTTCCGAGGAAAAATCAAGTAGCAAAATCATTTCGATCTCTAAACTCCATTGTTGTCGGATAATGCAGAATTATTCATGTTTCTGCACACTTTGCACTTCATTAGTTTATAATATCACTAATTATATGGCGCCTGTAACTTTTGTTAAGGCATCATATTATCAGTTGAAATTGCTCCATTTTCAACTAATTTGCTGGCTCGAGATGCTGAATATCACTCTTGACTGTCAAGCAGACTTCTCATACTTTTTGAAGCTGTGAAAATAACAAACTTTTCGGGGTGTGGCGCAGTCCGGCTAGCGCACCGGCTTTGGGAGCCGGGGGTCGTCGGTTCGAATCCGACCACCCCGACAAACTGTTTTTGCTCTACAGGGGATTAACGACTCGTCCGCTGATTGCTGAAGGTCCTGCGCCTGTAGCTCAACAGGATAGAGCACCGGCCTTCTAAGCCGGGGGTTTTGGGTTCGAATCCCAACAGGCGTACAATTAGTTTTGGGAGTCCAATTAAAGTGGATGATCTTGTTTTTAGCCATTTTATCCATTATCATTGGGCTCTTCCGGAAAATCACGGTAGAAATGGTTAATGGTCCGAGTAGTTCAGTTGGTTAGAACGCCTGACTGTGGCTCAGGAGGTCACGGGTTCGAATCCCGTCTCGGACCCAGAGATTGAAATTTTGAAAGTTTGACTGTTTTCTCAGCTTCCCAAATTTTGTATAATCACGGAAACTGATTGACCCCATCGTCTAGTGGTTAGGACCTCGGGTTTTCATCCCGGCAACAGGGGTTCGATTCCCCTTGGGGTCACACTGAAACGGCACTCTTTAAGAGTGCCGTTTTTCATTTTGAGGTTTACAAATATAGACCTTCGTAAGACTATTTCATAAGTGTCATTTTTCTGACCTGCCTGAAGTTTTCCGTTTCAATACCACAGAAATATAAACCTGACGAAACCTCTTTAAGGTTCACAACCTGGCTGTGATATCCCGCCTTCATCGGTTGATCAAAGAGTTCTACCACTTCTTCCCCGAGAATATTGTAAACCACCAGCTTTACATTGGAATTGATGGGAAGATCGAAATGAATCATTGTCTGTGCATTGAAGGGATTGGGATAGACGGGGTATAAATTGAAATCCTGTGGTGTAAACAATACATGATCATGTACATCAACCTCATTGTATTCAAAAGCACCCATATCAGGAGCAGTGCCGAAGTATTCATGAGGATCAAGCTTAACAATCGTGTCGTTTTCAACGACATACAGATCAATACCGGAATCGATACAGGGAGAGTCCACACGATCTAACCGATAATTACCAGTATCCGGATGAACGAAACATGGAGGTTCATCAATGTTTTCAGCACCCCAAACAAGGGTTCCGTTATCATGTGTATCCACCCCGAGTTCGCCACCTTCAACATTCGAATAGTCAACAGTCAAAACACTTGGATCCGTTCCTGAAGAAAAGCCGATCTGATCTGGAATATTGTTCCAGAGGATATTATTGACAAATACTGAATTGGAGGCGCCCCTGATACAGTATGCTCCACCCATGGTATGTGTAACGTTCCCATAGAACGTGCAATTTGAAACTTCAAGTCTGGATTCATAAGATTCCAGGGCGCCCCCCAGCATTTCAGAACTGTTCATTGCAAACAGGCAACTTTTGATAACAGCAGTAGAATTTGTTGAAGCTCGAACAGCGCCCCCTCGTTCCGTTGATGTGTTTGAAGTAAACTGGCAACCTGTGATGACAGCGTCACAGTCTTCAAAAAGTTGGATTCCGCCTGAATTTCCAGCCAGGGCAGAGTTACCCTCAAAATCACAATCTAGAAATTCCAGGATACAGTCATCATATGTGTCAACTGCACCGCCGGAATATCCCGCGGTGTTGTTGGTAAACTCACAGTCTTCAAAAGTTGCGTCTGACATATAACATTGAATCGCACCTCCGTAATGCTGAGCTGTATTATCCCTGAAAATACAATTGGAAAACTCAACAGCAGAATTAGTACAGAATAGAGCGCCTCCCCAGGTATCAGGATCAAATTCACCATCCCCTGTAGCTTTTCCATATTCCAGGACACAATGTTCAAGCCTGTTGCCTGCTGAAGTGAAGCGGAACCTTATACCATGCCAACCTTCTTCAGTATCATCCGGCGTGAATACAATTGCGTTGTCCGCGGTACCGATGGCCCCTAGTGTCCCGTAAACTATAAATCTGTAGTATCCATCGAAAATGACATTTACACCCGGGCTGATCACCAGGCCTGAATCGGCATGAATCGTGATCTCACCCTGGATCCGGTACGGCGATCCATCCGCGTTCCAGCTACCGGAAACATAACCAGCAGGAACCATGGTTTCTGCATTCGCAATCATGGCGAGTAGTATACATAACAGAGCGATTAGATATGCTGAACACTTAGACATACTGACCTCCCATTATTTCATAAGAACCACTTTCTTAACATTCGACCATTTGCCTGAAACATTGGCCTGAACGAAATAAATCCCGGTGGACAAACCTGAACCTTCAAAGACGAATGTGTGAAAGCCCTGCCTGTGTGCCTGATCAGTCAAAACATTAACCTCTTCACCAAGAATATTGTAGATACGTACTTTTAATTCTGAGGGCTGAGGTAATCCTATCACGATAGAAAGCGACTGGTTAAACGGGTTAGGGTGCGCGGAAACAATCGAGTAGTCTGCAGGGATTAAGGTTTGATATAAATTTTCTACATCGCTGGGTGAAATGAAGAGGAAAGTATCGCTGGCCCAGGTTCCTCCAGTATTGCTGTCTGTTGCACGGACTGTCCAGTAGTATTCCGTACCAAAATTAATGTTTAAATAATTAAAACTGGTTGTTTCGAGGCTGTCTGCTACCTGGAAAGCTGTTGACAGATCTGGGTTGGTGTCTAGCCAGACATCGTATCTTGGTGTATCGTCAGGATCGGGATCGGAAGATTCTGTCCAGCCTAAGGTTACCTCTAAACCAGCCAGTTCATTACCATCATTGGGAGTCATCAGGTTAAACGCTACAGGCGGATCCGGAACATATATATTGAAAGACCACCCAAATTCAAATTCCCATGACCAGGTTGAATTTCCTTCACTGTCAATTGCCTTTACACGCCAGTAAATGGTACTGTCATCAGGGAGTTCATCAATTTCAAGATCGTCTTCCTGAAATAACGCTACCAGATCAGTTATTACAAAGGTGGTGTCTTCAGTTAGTTCAGAATATGTTTCGAAAAGTGGAAATTCACTGTCCAAAGACCAATCAAGGCGGTATGTTATAACATCACCTGTATCGGGATCTGTAGAACTGAACCAGGTAACAGATACAATATCCTGGTTAACTGTTTCACCATCTTCCGGAGAATAGAGATCAAATGGCAGGGGCGCGTTTCCTTTGTTTTCATAAATGACAACTTGATCTGCTGTCCAGGCAGTAGCCAGTACATCAATGTCGCCATCATTATCAATATCAACCAGTGAAAGATGACAGCAGTATCCTGAGCTGTCATCGATCAGAAATTGTGTAAAATTCATGTCTCCATCATTTTCGAACCAGGAGATATTATCAGCCAGGGCCGCGCATGCAACCACATCCAGGTCACCATCGTTATCAATGTCTCCCGGCTTGGCACACACCGCACCGTTGTAATTATTGACTATATTATTTTCTTCAAATTCCTGAAAACCCTCATTTCTATACCAGTTTACATCATCTGCTACAAATCCCGTAGCCAGGATATCTAGATCACCGTCAACATCCAGGTCTTCCGTACAACACCAGCAGGCATTAGTTAAGCCATTGTCAATTAGATGCTCAGTAAAAACATTACCTATATTTTCAAACCAGCAGACTTCGTTATCCGCCCGTGAAGTGGCTACTATGTCGATATTTTCATCTCCATCCAAATCAACGCCGTGTAGCCCCATATCAACCCAGACAAAATCGTTTGCAACTTCGTGTTCATTAATAAAAACTCCAGCTCCCTCATTTTCCCACCAGTCAATCGAGTTGTTATAAAAACCGCCCAAGATAATATCAAGATCACCATCATTATCCATGTCGATGACATCGCACCCAAATGCCCCTTCAGTGGTTGCAACAGTATGTTGCACGGTGAAATTCTCTTCGCCGTCATTTTCCCACCAGTTACATAAATCTGCTTCCCCGGCCGTCGTAACAAGATCAAGGTCTCCATCGTTATCAATATCCGCCCCTTCTATCCAGTTAGCGCCGTCGTAATCCTCAGTTATGGAATGTGGTAAGAAGTTGCCCCCAATATTTTCCCACCATTTTAATTCATCACCATCATATGCTGATGCCAGGATATCGATATCGCCATCATCATCAAGATCACATGCGTGTACAATCCATGCACCGTCAAAATCCTCAGCGATTATTTGTCTCTGGAAAACCGGTTGTGCATCTCCTATCGAATACATAATCATCAATAAGTATACCGTCAGTAATACCTTATTAAATCTCTTCATCTTGCGTCTCCTCCCCGTTATTCTCCGGTTACACCTCTATTTCACACAAGAGGAAATTCACCCAGTAAGAGTGTTTACCTCTGCATCTGCATTTTAAAGCCGCATTTGAAAAACTATATACACGATCTAATTAAGAATCAGCTGATAATTATCAGTTATTATTAAACTTATTCATAATTAACAGCAGTAAGAGGAAAGCCTCTGAAGCATCTGAAGAAATTCTTTGAAGAAGAAGTACACGTGTTCCCCCTGAATGCCGGGTGAACCAGTGCCTGGTGTAGATCAAGCAAAGTTAAGATATCCAAATGAAAAGCTAAAATGCAACATAAAAAGAGTAATAATAAATAATTAACTAAGTAATACCACTGAAACTGCATGATCCAATTGCCAGGTGTCAAAACCTTGGATTTTCATCCCGGCAACAGGGATACGATTCCCCTTGGGGTCACATAAAACCGGCACTCTTTTTGAGTGCCGGTTTTGCTTATATATGATCGTTCTACTTTTACTGGAAAGCTATTTCATCAAAACCACTTTTCTTACATCCGACCATTTACCTGAAACGTTGGCTTGAATGAAATAAATACCGGTGGACAAACCGGCTGCTTCAAAGACAAATGTGTGATATCCCTGGCTGTGTGCCTGATCGGTCAACATGTTGACCTCTTCACCAAGAATATTGTAGATACGGACTTTTAATTCAGATGGTTGCGGTAATCCGATAACAACCGATAATGTTTGATTAAAAGGATTCGGGTGCGCAGACTCGATTGAATATTTTGTCGGAACCATCGAGTTAAACAAATCATCCACGTCGTTTAACGGTGTACTGAAATGGAAGGTGTCACTTGCCCAGGTTCCTTCGGTATTATTGTCCGTAGCACGGACTGTCCAGTAATATTCAGAAGCCCAATCAAGGTTTATGTAGTAATAATTGGTTGTATCAACACTATCAGCAATTTGAAAAGCTGATGATAAATCCGGGTTGACATCAAGCCAGACATCATATCGTGGAGTATTATCAGGATCAGGATCTAGCGATTCTGTCCAATTGAATGCTACTCTCAAGAGTTCCAGGTTATCTCCATCAGGAGGTAATAACAAGTTGAAAGGTCCCGGTGGATCGGGCGTCGATACCATAAAAGTCCAACCGGTATTTCCGGCGGTCGACCACGCTCCAGCTCCATTGCTATCTATTACCTTTACACGCCAGTAGATTGTCGAATTCTCCGGAAGATCGTCAATTTCATGATCATTTTCCCTTAACAACGCTGCAAGATCTTCTATTACATAAGTAGTGTCTTCCGTGAGACCTGAATAAGTCTCCTCCTCAGGAAAACTTCCATCCAATGACCATTCAACCTCGTAGATCAGTGTATCTCCCGGATCAATATCCGATGAACTGAACCATGTAACAGGTACGACGTGCTGTTCTAATATCGAGCCATCTTCAGGGGAATACAGGTCAAAAGGCTCAGGAGCATTTCCAACATTCTCGTACAACCTGATCTGGTCAGCGAGTAATCCCGCTGCGACTATATCAAGGTCTTCATCTCCATCCATATCAATAATTTCGAAATTATAGACACCCGTTAATTCATTTTCTATAACATGCTGTGCAAAATTCTCGTTCCCATCATTCTCCAACCACCTGATACTGCCAGCGAGACGTGCGCAAGCAACAATATCCAGATCGCCATCATCGTCCATGTCTGCTGTTTTTATGCAGATTGCGCCATTAAACTCTTCCATTATAGTTGTTTCTGTAAAATTCTGTGCTCCATCATTCAAATACAGATTGATTTCGTCCTCGATAAATCCTGCTGCCAGGATATCCAGGTCGTCATCTTCATCTAAATCTACGGTATAACCCCATCTCGCATTAATCAATGAGTCACTGATAATGTGCTCTGTGTATACCTGTTCGCCGTCATTTTCAAACCAGACAAGTTTATCGCCATCCCTGGCCGTGGCTACTACGTCGATATCTTCGTCGCCGTCGAGGTCAACCCCGTGAAGTCCAACGTCAACCCCCATCGCGGAGTCGCTGATTACGTTCGATTCATTGAAATTATTTGTGCCGTCATTTTCCCACCATTTTATTGTGTTGGAGTCAAATCCCCCTAGCAATATATCAAGGTCATCATCTCCATCCATATCAACGACATCGCAGCCGAACGCACCATCGAGGTCGTCAATTGTATGTTCCGTGAAAACCTGGTCCCCGTCATTTTCCCACCATGTACACATATTACCCAGGAAAGCAGTAGTGACAATATCAAGGTCATCATCGTTATCGAGATCTACCGCTTGTACCCAACACGCTCCATCGTATTGATCAGCTATGATATGTTCTATGAAAGCTTCGCCATCATTTTCCCACCATCCGATCTGATCACTTTCATAACCTGATGCCAGAACGTCGATGTCTCCGTCCTGGTCAAGGTCTACAGCATCGATAATCCATGCGCCGTCAAAGTTCGGCTCAATTACACGTTCCAGGAAAGCAAGTTCAGCATAACCTGTTGAGCAAAGAAGAATTAAGAGGCATCCTGTAAAAAACCTTCTCATGATCTCCTTCATCTTATTTCTCCTCCCATAATCACTTCTAATACATTAAAATTTGTTAAAAAATATATCTTAACTGAGCATTTTCTCTTCTACAGAATACTTGTTTCCCACAATTTTGAAATTACGATTAAAACGAGCTAAATCGTTAATATTAAACATGATTTCTTACAGCAGATAGAGGAATTCATCGTTGAAATACTCAGATGACGAAGTTCTCGTTCCCCTTAATGTCAGGTGAACCATCTTCGATGTGAATCATGTATTTGTAAATATAGTTATAAAATAGACATATAAAAATGCCGCTGAGGAGAATTATCGAAAAAACAAAATTCATCTAATCGCTATTAAATGTCGGATTATTTATAGTGTATCATTTAGTCCTGAAGTTATGAATTTAAAATGATGTATGTTTAAAGTAGATCATGTTTGTATTTTAGAGAGGTGATAGCTTAACTTGTCGACTGGAAATAAATCACAGGCTCCAATGGACACCTTACTGACCGCCAAAAAGATCGCGCGAAAGTTAAAAGTTCCCCGAGAAATACGTGTCAAGGGAAGGAATCTGCTGCTAATGGCACGGTTGCTTTCCCAGGGGCAACGAGTTCTGCCGGACTTCATGCTGATAGGAGCTCAAAAAGGCGGCACATCCTCACTGTTTCTGAACCTTCTGCATCATCCCGAGGTAATTCCTCCCCTGCATAAGGAGATGTTTTTCTTTGATGATTTTTATGATAAAGGACTTCGCTGGTACCTGGCTCATTTTCCACAGCGGACAGAACTTGAAAACCATCGAGGTAAAATAAATCGTTGCCCGGCTACTTGTGACGGGACAATAACGTACCTGACTCATCCACTCGCTCCCTCCCGTATTCGTGAACATGTACCCGGTGCAAGGTTCCTGGTTTTGTTGAGGAATCCCGTAAATCGTGCCTATTCCCATTACAGGCATATGATAAGAGACCGGTTTGAAACGAGAGAGTTTTCAAAAATTATCAACTGGGAATATGAACATCTCCAACCGTTGTTTTACGATAAAAACTATCCCGACAAATTGGAGGATCCTCATTTCGCACTGAATACAAGGTATTTGTCACGTGGATTATACGCGATTCATCTTAGACGATGGTTTAAGTATTTTCCTCGCGAACAATTTTACATTATTGAAAATAAAAACTATTTCGCCAACGAAGATGCCGAGTTTCAATCAATACTGAGATTTCTTGGGCTTTCAGAATGGAAGCCGGAAAAGCACGAAAAAATAAATGTTGGAACCTATCGTTCCCCAATGCCCGATAATGACAGGGAACTCCTGGAAGATTTCTTTAAGCCACACAATGAAGACCTGAATAAGCTGCTGAAGTGGGATACTGATTGGTAAGATCCACTTCTATCCCCTGGTAACATTTCAGTGGAAAACTGATTCATTTTCCTATCGGGATACTCTCTGCTTGGAGATATATTGTGACCTTAGTACATTTAAGGTTTATGTAACTTTGGGAAATAAATCAGAATATTTGATTGAATTCATGAGCAGATTATAAAAAACTATTTTGGAGAATATATTGAAGAAATCTATCCTTATTTTACTGCTGATAATCATTCCTATTGCATTCGTTTACAGCCAGGGATTTGTACTGAACGACACCATGTACAGCGCAGCGTTGGTGGAAGACCGCCTGGTAGATGTATACCTTCCCGTGGGATATGACCACCAGGATGAGGAAACAAGGTACCCGGTGATTTATTTCCTTCACGGCCTTGGACTTGACCAGGACAGCTACCCTGGCCTGATCCAGATTCTGGACCAGGGAATAGGTACGGATATAGAACCGGTTATTGTTGTAAAACCAAGTTCTTATGTGGAACCTTTCCAGGGAAGTTTTTACACGAACTCCATACTTAACGGAAATTTCGAAGACTATATCGTTGATGACTTAGTGGAATATATTGATAATACTTACAATACAATCGCTGACAGAAGTAAAAGATGCCTGATGGGGCATTCAATGGGTGGTTATGGAGCTGTCAAACTTGCGATGTACCACCAGGATAAGTTTTCCGGTGTTGCCAGCCATAGCGGAACCCTGGCTACCGATGCAGTCTATGATGATGTAATTTTATCAATTCTCCAGGAAAACGGTGGATCAGGCCCATTCGATCCGGAAGCCGGTTTTTTCACACTTGCCATGTATGCCTATTCAGCCGCGTTTTCCCCAAACCTGGATAATCCACCCTATTTTGTTGATCTCCCGATAGATGACGAGGGAAATATGATAGATTCGGTGTTTTCGATCTGGCTGGCGCACGACGTTGCGACTATTGCCAGGGACCATCTCACCAATTCTGACCTGTCAATATACCTGGATTGTGGTATCCAGGACGAACGCTTTTGTTTTGGACAGAACAACGCATATTCTGATACTCTGAACGCCATAGGAATTGATCATGAATACCAGATTTATACAGGTGGACATTCAGATCTCCTTTTGGAGAGATTCCCTATCTCCCTGACGTTCCTGGATTCACTTTTCCAGGTGGAAACCGGTGTAGATTTTGACAATGAATTGCTGCCTTCGTCATACGTGGTGACTCCCCCGTATCCCAACCCATTTAATGCTTCAACAAGTATTTCATTGTATCTCCCCCAGAGATCGTATGTATCGGTTAGAGTGTTTAATATTCTTGGTGAACAGGTTGGATTTGTTGCCGACAACTGGTTCAACGAAGGAAAAGTAGTTCTTCCTTTTAATGCCGGTGATTTATCAAGTGGTTCCTATTATTTCCAGGTATTCAGCCCGGGAAGAATTAATTCGACCCATGCTACCGTTCATTTAAAATAATCATTTTCGATTAAAGCCTGATTATTGATAAAACAAGGTTTCCAAATGTTTAAAAATGCCATCTTGCTGCTCTTGATCGTTACGGTACTGGCTTCACCTGTTTACGCGCAGGAAGAAACAAATATAATAGAAGGTCCTCTTGCAGGGATGAACTTTATCCCTGTCCCCGGTGGAGAGTTTACGATGGGATCACCAGGGGATGAAGGAGGAAGAAGCGAAAACGAAGGACCAGCCAGGACGCTGACAATCGATCCATTCTACATGATGATTACCGAGGTTACCCAGGGGCAATGGAAAGAGTTGATGGGCAGTGACATCGAGCAACTTCGCGATTCAACACATGCGAACTGGCTTATATATGGCGAAGGCAAAAATCACCCTGTTTATTATGTATCGTGGACTGATGTACACAGCTTTCTGGATTCTCTCAATATTAAGGATCCCGGGAAAAATTACCGTTTACCGACAGAGGCCGAGTGGGAATATGCCTGCCGGGCGGGAACAACAACCCGTTACTATTCCAGCGACAATGCTTCCAGCCTGGATTCCATCGCCTGGTTTAAAAGAAATTCGAAACACGAATGCCAGAAGGTAGCGCAGAAAGTCCCCAATCCTTTCGGCTTATATGATATGATTGGTAATGTCTGGGAATGGTGTGAAGACCATTGGCATATTAGCTACGAAAACGCCCCGGATAACGGTGACGCCTGGCTGGACAGCGCGCTTGTGGCATACATGGAGCAAATTGAAGCAGAGAAGCTTGCTGCCACCGACAGCACCCTGACCGACAGCCTGGCTACCGATAGCCTGGCTACCGACACCACTGTGGTTGAAGAAGTACAACCTGAAGAGCTGGAAGAAGAAATTGACACAGAACCTGTTGTTATAAAGAGAGTAATTCGTGGCGGTTCATTCAAGAACTATCCCAAGTACCTCCGTTCGGCCTATCGTGCCGGATTTGTACAGGAAAAAAGCGATAACGCCATAGGATTCAGGATTGTTTACGATAAAAACTCTCCTTAACCCGATATAAAACCTTTAATTTTGTTCAATTGACCGGGCAGAAGAATTAGTCTCAGGTTAGGTTTCTTCTCATTACAAATAGAAATGATTCCTGCTTGTTAAAGCAGTATATTTTTTCGTATTTTATGGTGGGGATTGGTGCTAGTGAATGTTCATGTCTATGAATACTTTGCATCTACTCTTGTATTTCTAATAATATAAAATAGTCTTTTATCGCCCTGGAGGTTTTTGACGATGAAGCACGCATGTATTCTCCTAGTATGTATCGCTCTGTTTATAAGTATGATTCCTTTAGTTCAAGCGCAGGAGTTCTATACCGGCGCTTTAAAAGAGGAGATCATGCCAGCATGGATTCATCCCTCGCCATTTATAGAGTTTAATGGATCACCGGACGAACTGGACGATATGTGCGATAACTCTGAGGGCTTGCCACCGGTAGGCAACCAGAGCAGCCAGGGAAGTTGTACCGCCTGGGCAACCGCCTATTACGTCCTGACATACCTTCAGTGGCAGGAACACGGATGGGATCTGACAGATCCTGCCCATCAATGCAGCCCTGCCTTTACCTATAATACCATTAATGGTGGAGTTGATGGTGGTTCGTATCCATCTGATGCCTTCCTGTTATTTGAAACAAGCGGTTGTGCTACGATGGAAGACATGCCGTATGACGCAGGTGATTACACTCGATATCCGAGCGAACAGGCATTCATCAACGGGATGCCATTCCGTACGCTGGAAACCTATTCTATAAACACATACACATATTCTGGTATCCAGAACCTGAAAAACCATCTACTGAATGGAAATATCGCTGAGACAGCA
This sequence comes from bacterium, assembly GCA_028278125.1. The sequence continues at coordinate 50,877 of JANQEY010000012.1, forward strand.
ATATCCGTCTGGGATAATTTCCAGAACATTGACAATTACAATTATACCTATTGTATAAATGATGTTTATGGTGATCAGCCTGGTGGCCACGCGGTTACTGTTATCGGTTTTGACGATGATTTTGAAACTACAGACGGCACAGGCGCCTTCAGAATGGTCAATTCCTGGGGCTCAAGCTGGGGTGACGATGGGTTTTGGTGGATGTCCTATGAAGCATTTATGGATCCCTTGATTTCGTGGGGAGAAGCATTATACGCCTCCGACAGAATTGAATATGAACCAACGATGATTGCATATGCCAATATCGAGCATGGCGATCGATATTCTATAAAACCATTTATGGGTATTGGTGATCTTGTAGATCCGGATCTTCGTCTGGAATATTATGATTTTTACATGGGTTCGCGTGCCAATGTTTCCTTCGAAGGAACATCTATGGTTCTCGATGTTTCTGACCTGAAGATGTATGTAGACGAATATGCAGCTAATGACATCTTCCTGGAAATAGATGACAGGGAACCATCTGATGGTCATTCGGGCACACTTTCCGATTTTTATCTCTTTGACCTGGAACGGGAACATTTTGCTCTGTGGCATGAAGTACCCATGATTCTACCGGACAATAATGCATCATCCTATGCTGAACTGGTATTGTATTATTCAGCTACTCCGCCGGATAACCTTTCAGCTTCTATTGACCTCTCTACCGGTTACGCGAGCCTTGCATGGGACGCGCCAACTGAGCTGGATGATTTTATCGAGTACGTGATTTATCGCGATGGAATAGAGATTGGCACTTCAAACCAAGTCGTATATACCGATGAATTACCGGAGTTCGGTATCTACAGCTACGAAATATTAACACGCTGGGATGAATGTTCATCGTGGCTTACTGATCCTCAAGCTGTTAATTGGATAGAACCCGTTTCACCACGATTCTCACGTATCTCAACCCTTGATGAAGAAGGTCATTTTACTTTCACATGGGATCAGTTGCGTGATTATGACCTGTTTTATGATGATGGTACTTTTGAGGCGCCGCTTAGCCCATCCGGCGATGCCCCACCCGGAATCTCCATAGCTCAAAAATTCACCGCTCCTGAAGATGGACAGGTCCTCAGCATCGGTGCGTATTTTATGGAAACTAACCCTGATATGAACGGATGTATCCAGTTCGTTCTCCTTGAAGCCGGTAACAATGACCTTCCCGGTGAGGTGTTCTTCGAGTCGGAGTTGATCTGCCCAGGGCAAGACGGCTGGCTGTGGCATGATTTTGAAGACGAACGCTTAAATTGCCAATTGGAAGAAGATTTCTGGGTTGGAATCCGCTGGCAGGATCCCGGGCTTGTACGCCTTGGCCTTGACCAGGATGGCGAAGTCTACCACAGTAAAGCATTGTCGATAAATGGTGTCAACTGGATTAACATGGTCACAGTTGGCAATGCCATGATCCGGACAAAGTTTGGAAACGAGGAACGTGTAAATGATTGGACTGGTCTCCTTGGATTCAGTCTCTATCTTAATGATGAATTAATTGGTCAAATATCCTCGGATAATCATATAATCTCAGGTTCATTACCTGAACACGGACTTTATGAACTCAGGGTTGATGCCAACTATCTCCAAGGTACCTGGATTGGATCCCCATTTGTATTTGAATGGGATGGTCAATTACTGGATGTAGATAAGAATGAGATTCCCCTTACCTGGAAGATCGGCAAGGCTTACCCCAATCCATTTAACCCATCAGCATCTATCGAGGTTGAACTGCAGAAACGAGCTTTCCTGGAGAGTTTTGTCTATAACATTATGGGACAACAAGTTGCTGTTCTCGCCAACGATCATTTTTCGCAGGGAACTCATCGCCTGAATTTCAATGCTTCTCACTTATCCAGTGGAGTATACTTTATCCGTACAAGTATTACGGGTTATCTTACGGACACGCAAAAAGTAATGCTGGTAAGGTAATGAGAGATTTCTGTTTTATAACCTGACGGCTGTTTTGAGAAAACAAATGGTGCTGTATTGTAACTGAATGCGAAGATTTATTTCTTATACAAACGAGAAGAAGAGGTGCTCAAGCACCTCTTCTTTCTTATTTATGCTCACTTTTATGGCCGCTGCTGATCAGTTCTCATGGACAACTTATATACCCAAACTTCTCAGAACTGCATCTTCAGCTAAACAATCAGATTTTAACTATTGTCCGCCATTTCTTTCCATAAATATCGGTAAACGGGCTTTTCTTTCGTTTTTAGCTCGCGATGTTCCTATAAGGCCAGGAAAAAACGGACCCGGTTCACCATCAAAAGGTTGCGGTTCGATACGGTCAATTTCATTCATCGGTTCGTTTATCGTATCGTAGTAAGGGATCACTATCGGGATATAATGCTCCCGTTCGTGCGCACCTTCGAACTCAAATCTATCTTCAATCCATATGGATCCATCTTCATAGTTCCGCTCTCCAATAATCATTGTGGGCGGTCCCGGTACAGGCTCTCCGTCAAACGGCTGGATTACTTTGCGGGCAAATACTGTGGTTGAGACAAGCAGTACCAGTACTAAAACTAACGCTAACTGTGCAAGTGTATGGCTTTTCATAATGTCCTCCTGGTATGTGTATGATATACGAAGCGTATGTCTTTATTAAATATTAGCAACTGGTGTGCCATAATAGCATTAATTCGCAGGAAGACATTCTAAGGTGTTTATTATTAACAAACAAACTCGTCGGTATTGACTCTATTCTGTCCTGGAAAATAGAATAAACGATTGTTAAATCTCCAATTTGCTACATGGAAGTAGCGATACGGGACTACTTCGAACAGAGATTTTGGAAAGAGACAAATGACTGAATGAGGAGATTAATCTGTTGGTTCAGGTCCTAGTTTTTGGAGTGTTTTTTGGATTCATCGAGGTCAAGCATTTCCAACCCGAGAACGTAAGGGGTGGTTTCAATCTTTGTTATGGACAACAGTTGGTTTACCAGGCTGTTGACTCTTTCAACAAGTCTTGGAATCTGGCTGGTATGATCAACTATCTGTTCCACTTTTTGCTCTTCACGCTGGGAAAGTTCTGCTATAAGCTGAAGCGCGAATAACGGCTGCCTGAACTCATGGGCAACAGAACGAGCAAGTTTCTGCGTGGTTTCAAGATTCTTTTGTTCACGTAATGCTTCTTCGGCACGTTTCATTTCAGTAATGTCCCGGAAAATGGCATACGAGCATCGTTTTCCTTCTGAATCGCAATCTGAGGAAGTGACTGTCACGAGGATATCTCTTCTTTCCCTGTCTGGACGGACAATCACAAGCTCGTATGAGTCTTTATCACCATCCTGGCGGGATTTGGAATGTTCTTTAACCATTTCGAATTCTTTTTTCGTGATAAATTCGGAAAGGTTTTTGCCTTGCAGTTTTTTATAGCTTACCCCAAATATTTCTGCTGTTGCCGGATTGCAGATTACTATATTTTCGTCCTGATCAAGCTGGACTATTCCTTCGCCCTGGTTGTTGACCAGCAACCTGAATCTCTCTTCGTTGTTGTTTTTACCCGGTTTTGCTTTAACAGAGGATCTTTTATTCTTGACAATGTTCTTTAGAACAATTTTATGAATTATTGAGGTGCTGCCTTCACCTTTTAAGACGTAATCCTCTGCCCCGTTTTCTATGTAATTAATCGCTTCTTTTTCGTCATTTTCGGGCGATAGAATAACAACCGGGCAATTTAATTGATCTTTTAAACCTTGGAGGAGGTCCATTCCGGTTCCATCTTCCTGGTCGCGTTCAACCACCAGGAGATCCGGAATGTCTTTGGAGAGGATGTTCTTCGCGTTCTCGATACTTTTTGAGCGCGATAGATGAACTGAAATACCGGCTTTTTCCAACTCCCTGCGAATCTGACCGGCATGCCATTTGTCGATACCTACAAATAAAATACGTTGTGCGTTTGTATTCTTCCTACCAGGCATCTTTTTTATCCACCATTTTAGCTATATAACGTGCTTCAGCTCTCATTAATATATTATATATCAATTATTTATGAGCCATTCTGATTTAACCTGAACATCCGATCACGTATATGAGAACAATCTGATGCTGCTGGAAGGTATGGTTAAATGATTACATGATATGTGAACTGAGTCACTTTCCAGGTAAAAATGCGACTCAGCAACTAGGTTGGATAAAGAATATTAGTCAATAATTAAGTAAAAAAAAGCCCGGCTGATGCCGGGCATATTTATAAAGGGGTTGAATTGCGGAATCTGGAGGGGATAGTGGTGCCGTGGTGTGGTGTGGGGAATTCCGCAACCGCCCCCTCATATAAAAATTCTATCTCATATCATTTCACCTTGTTGCAGTGATCGTAACCGGAAACTTCAGGTCCCAAATAAATACCTTCTTCAGAATACAGTCTCGGAAAAATCAGGTTTCCTATCTTTGGTGATTGTACATCTTCAGGATCCCAGTAGAGTTCCGGTAACGGTTCGTTGCCAACGATAAATGGACTCACACAATATTCATGATGCTTTTCATAGTCCGGTCCACCATCGCCTGTATCATGTACTACCATCGGAATTGGCCGGTAATAATTCTGGTTATCGTTTTTAGCGAAAGCACTTGTAGAAATAATCAAGGTAAGTAGAACAGCAAATATGATTAGTAATCTAATAGTTTTCATCTTCCTGCCCTCCTGTTAATTAAGCCAAAATTCAGCTTCAGCAAGTTAAAAGGCAAGCAGTGTGCCAGAATGAGTAACGAGGATTTACAGCAATCTTATGGGATTTATAACTAACAGTTTAGGTGAGTGGAGTCGAGGAGTTTTCGCCTTACAGATCGTTAAATCTTCAGAAAAATCATAGTTACAACAGGCGCAATGCTACACAAAAACTGCGAAAATCGTAGCAATATGCTACAAACTATCAGAGCAGACAGGGTGATATTGTTTGTCCAGGATCGGACAGGGTTATTTGGTGAGATCAACCCAGACCGAATACGGCTGATCATTGGGCTTTATTTCCAGTATTTCAATATGTTCTGCGTAGGCAGGATGTATAAAATGAATCTCATGCCGTCCAAACGGAAGGTAGATTGGACTGCTGATGGGTGTTTTACCGATAGATTCACCATTAAGAATTACTTCTGCCCAGGGGTTTGCCGCTATGGATTCAATTTCACCAACCAGGGACATCAGCTCAACATAATCTCGCAGGGTATCGCCCTGCGGGATATAAAACGAACGGGTAACAGGCGGTAAATTCATCGTCGGATTATCCAGCCTGAGTTCTACTATTCCTGCCGGTAACCTTACCGGTCGGTTATATGGTGTCTGTGCGACAAAACGGTTTTCATGGTAGATGTTTGCCCAGGGATCAACATGGAGCATGATATACCCGAACTCTTGTACCGTTTCGTTATCCACCGGGCTTTCATCAATATCATTATATGCAAGTTCATTCTCCGGGTCTGACGGTTGAATGTCTGATTCATCAAATTCGTCTGTAGTCATTTCTTCAGACTGGTTCTCTACGACTGCCGGAATCCTTTCGATGTTATTCTCCGGCACAGGTTCCTGCTGTTCATTTTCTTCTGCAAAACCATCTTTTACAGGTTCAATTTCACTGCTGTTATTCGCAGTGTCTAGAGGTGTGTCAGCTAAACTGTCGGCTTCAGACGCTATGACCATTTGAGCAGACGTATCTGATAGAATTTCAGTGTCTGTCTGGTAGGGATGCTTGTTATCATCAAACGCTCCGGAATTTATCAATACAAATACAACTACGACAGAAACGAGCATCAGCGCCCAGGCACTATATAAAAGCCACCTGGAGGGTCTCGCCTTTTTAGTTGGTATAATGGTCGTTGTGCTGGGTTTAACCGTCACTTCACCGTTTGCTGCAACCGGATCACCATTTAAGTCTTCTGGTGATGCAATGTCTATCCATCCCCTGCGAACACCGTGTTTTTCTGCAAGAGTTTTAAACTGGTCTAATACCTCCCGTGTGTCCTGTGGACGTTTCTCCGGCTTTTTCTCCATCAACCAGAAGAGCAACTTCTGCAATTCCTGGCTTGCACCTTCGAGGGCATCGGGTCTAACACTCATCACACGGTTAAGCACCTGCGAAATGTTTTCAGCGTTAAATGGATTTATCCCGGTAATCAACTCGTACAATGTTACTCCTACAGCATAGAGGTCGCAGCGGAAATCCGCAGGCTGTCCCGCCACAACTTCAGGAGCGATATAGGCAGGAGTCCCGATTACCGTGCCCTGCATTGTCACTGAAGGCGCACCTTCAAACTGTGCGAGGCCAAAATCGGTGATCTTTATATATCCACTCTGGCTAATGAGGAGATTGTTCGGTTTTATGTCCCTGTGAATAATTCCGGCATTGTGAGCGACTTCCAGCCCTTCAAGAATATCGATGGCAATTGCCAGGATTTCTGTCTCGTTAAACTGCCCCTTGTCCCTCAACTTTTCTGCAAGTGAACCGCCGGAAATCCATTCAACAACCAGGTGTACGGATTTTCCCGTCGCCTGATAATCATAAATGTGGACTATATTTTTATGTTTGATCCTGGCGAGGGAACGTGCTTCACGTTCAAAACGGGCGAGAATATCCGTATCGTCAACTAACTGGGGATGAAGACGCTTGATCAGGACTCTTCTGTCCAGGGAAGGTTGATAACCCTCGTATACTGAAGCGATTGAAGATCTCGAGAGTTCTCGAACAATCTCGTAATCGCCTATTTTTCTGATTTCTTCCACTCGTTCAGACGGTAATGCAACCAGCGGAGGCTGACACCAAGAACCTCGGCTGTTCGGGTTTTATTTCCATCCAGCTCGGAAAGTGTTTTCTGCACAATTTCTTTTTCATAATCACGCAGAGTCTTTCTGCCTTGCGCAGCTCCCCGGGGGATGATGAGATCATCAATTGTAATTGTCGGATTTTCACCTGATAGAACAACTGCTCGTTCGATAGCGTTTTCCAATTCCCGTACATTACCAGGCCAATCGTAGTCTTCAAGACACCTTAAAGCATCCTTACGAAGACGCTTTTCCGTTGTTTTATATTTACCGGCAGCCTTCGTCAGGAAATGTGATGCCAGTAATGGTATGTCACTACGCCGTTCTCGTAAGGACGGCATTTTTATCGAAATCACATTCAAGCGATAGTATAAATCGTCCCTGAATCTGCCTTCCTCCACCTCATTTTCAAGGCTTTTATTAGTTGCGGAAACTATCCTGACATCCACATTACGTGATTCCGTACCGCCAACACTGCGTATCACGCCATCCTGCAATACCCGCAACAATTTTGTCTGAATCGCCGGGCTGATGTCGGCTATTTCATCCAGGAAAAAGGTGCCATTATTGGCTACTTCGAACAGGCCTCTTTTGTCCTGCACGGCACCGGTAAATGAACCTCTGACATGCCCGAACAGTTCACTTTCAAGCAGTGTTTCGGACAGGTTTCCACAGAATTGCGCCACAAATGGTTTATTTCGTCTTGGTCCGTTATAATGAAGTGCCCGTGCTACAAGCTCTTTACCTGTTCCGCTTTCACCCTGCAACAGAACTGTAATATCAGAGTGGAGGATTTTACGCATCAACACAAATACATCCTGCATTGCAGGATGAACACCCACTATCTCGGAGAATCCGTAAACTTTCTGTACTTCAGTCTGCAGCTGAGCTTTTTCATCCTGGAGTTGATCAAACCTGGAGGCGTTCTGGTATGCCAGGGCAGCAAATGAAGCGAAAGCATTAAAAAAGCTCTTGTTTTCGTCGGTGAACTTACCGCGATCCTGCCGGCTGTCAACATAAACAGCACCAACAGGTTCACCGCCGATAATCAGGGGAACCGCGATCGCGGAGGTTATCTGGTGCATTACGACACTTTCGGAGCCTTCAAATCGGGGGTCCGTTCGTGCATCATGAGCAAGAACAGCAGCCCTCTCATCCAGGGCCTGGTTTACAATCTTGCGCGAGGGTTTTGCTGGATATTCTACCTCTTCCTGGGGAAGATTGTGGCTTGCACGTACTGAATATACCCCGTCATCACGCCCCTTGATAACAAGGAATCCGGTTTCCGCGTTTACAGTTTGAACGGCAATTTCTAGAATTTTATTCAGAAGTACGTCGCCTTCAAGTATTCCAGTTAAAACCTGGACTACTTCTATCAAGGCCTGCACACTGTCGGAACTCAGTTGCTCAACAGAGGGAGTCTTAATGTCCGCAACAGAATTGCCGTTAATCTGCTTATTGTTTTCTACTTTTGTTTCAGTTGATTTTTTCAACTTTATCTTCCAGTTCTACAGAGACTGCAGGATCACAAATTATTCCCGAAATGGTAAAATGATTCCAATTAAACACAATAATTATATAAATATCACAACTGGCTTATTGGGTGTGCGTACCCAGTTTCCATTCATATCGTATAACATCAGTCTCCAGTTAAAATTATCACCCACTGAGATAGGATGAGGCAAATATAATTCGATCTGCTCGGTTGTTAATGTGTCCGGCACCACATAAAAAGTAGTATCGGAAATCACCTCAATATTGTCCTCATCTTTCAATACAGAACGGTATTGCAATGGAATAAAGTCTACAGAAGCCGGATCCCATGAAAGTATCAGATCTTGCGTCTCTATGAGGATCGGAGCATCACCCCCAAAATCATCCCTTAATCCGTCATACCTGAAATATTGCTCAAAAATAATGCTGTCTTGCGCGATTTCTCCGGCATCGTCCGTTGCTGTTACAACAAATATCTTGCCTAACCTTGATAATACTCTAAGTTCGCCATCATCAGGTGTTGTTCCAAAATCTTGTAGAACTGTATATAATCCATCATCAGTTTCCAGCAGTAATGTGTCGATATCTTCAACATCACCAACTGGATCATGATAGGTTACCCTTTCAACAGCATTGTCAGGGTGGCTTACATATGCGTCAATAATGAAATAATGATCGAAAGTAGTGTCGGTTCTATGTTCCAGTCCCGTATATATTCTGATGCTGTCAATGGATGGCAAACCATCCAGGTTAAAAACTATATTGCTTCTTTCACCATATAATACTTCAACACTTTCTACCGCTGGAACATATCCATCAACATCTACTGAAACATGGTTCAAGCCGAGGTTGGCACGAATTTCAGCTTCTCCCAGGTTATCCGTACGAACACCAATATCTGCACTATCAAGAAACACACTGGCGTCCGGGAGAGGTGCTCCATTGTTTGCCTTTACTTGTATCCTGATTAACCCCTCGTTTCTAAAATTTTCTGAACCGGGATCAGCAGGATTATCTCTCTCTGGCGACCATGTGCAGCCCATAAAAAGAATCAGAATAGACATGACAAAGAGAAGCATAAAAGTCGGCGATTTAGATTTTTTATATTCAGTATCTAAATTCATCTCTTTAACCATCCGGATAGATTAATGAAGAGAAGCTGTTATTATTTACCCTTTTCTTATAACCCTCTATAAATAAATTACCCATAAGATGTTCAATAACATCTCGTTAGAATGAATACAGAATTTCTAATACTTAAACAGCCACAGATATGCAAATTATGCACACAGCAGTTAACTTCGCAATCTTCACAGTCTCGGGAGCATCATTATTACATAAGAATTACAGACCACAGGTTTTATTGCAAAAGTTTCAGGATTGTGGTCCAGCCGAAAATTCTTTTTCGATTTTTTCATACGGGATTTCGATTGAGACAGTAGTTCCTTTATCCTTTTCACTCTTCAGCCCAATTTTGCACCCGAGAGGCTCAAGCAGCTTTGCTGCATGTGATAGCCCAAGTCCCCTGGCTAATGTTGGCGGATACTTCCCCTCCTGTAAATACTCCTTTGTAGAGTAAAAAGGTTCAAAAGCCTTCTCCATTGTCTCGCTGTCCATTCCACAACCGTTATCAGAAAAACTCAGTATTATATTCTCTCCTGAATGTTTTATATCAATCTCAAGAATTTTTTCTTCAACATCACTCATGGCTTCTATAGCATTTGTCAGAATATGGTCTATGGGTATACTAAAGTCCCGGTAGATGGCATTAAAGACAGGAATATTGTCATCAGATTTAACCTGCACATCTATCATATGTTTAATTCTCGGATCACCCTTGAAGAAAAGAAGTTCATTATTCACCAGCTCGACCAGGTTGACCTCTTCCGGCTCAGCAATTCCCTCGCCCTGTACCTTGTTCATGATAACCGAAATATCACCTTGCAGCCTCGCTGTCAAACGCTCGAGCCTTTCTAAATCCGTCGACAAATCAGGATATTTCATCTTTAAAATTTCGATTGTACCGATCATGGCAGTTAAAGGTCCAAACAGGTTGTGAACTATACCTGCCACTAAAAACCCAAGCTTGTCCAAAGGTTGAATAAACTTAGAGTTCAGGTCCTGATCGTCAATGTTAGTCGCCATATTCCACCCTTCTGAAAAGGTCAAATTTGCACAGTTAACCGTTACCAAATTTCTTCGTGAATATTATTATATGTATTTATAATTTATGGTACTGATTGAGTGATTCTGGGTAAAAGAACCAGGATGAATTTTTAATATTGAAGTATGCAAGCAGTGCAGAGTAAGAATTGTGTAACATAAAACCTTATTGGTCTTTTATCAATAGACGAAACCAATGTTTACTTGACACAATTACTCATCTGATCTACCTTGGTGCATTATTTTCAGCAAAGGAATAATATCCGGTCATCTATCAGAAGAGGTTGCTAATGTTTACCCTTGCCCCAAACCCACTTATTACCGAAAAAGAAATCAAAAAGCGGGTCACCCAGATGGCTGAGGAAATCGCGGTTGAATACGAAAATGTGGGGCCGGTAATGGCAATCGCGTTGCTCAGGGGCAGCTATGTATTTACAGCTGATTTGCTGAGGGAATTATCTCGACAGGGACAAACCGTACAGGAGATCGATTTTATCATCGCGTCCAGCTACGGCGCCGCAACAGAATCATCCGGGAATGTGCAGATTGTTCGTGATGTTGGATCGGATATTTCCGGGAAACATGTTTTGATAATTGATGATATCCTCGATTCGGGCAATACAATGCATCGCCTGCAGGAATTATTACTGAGCAGAAAACCCGCGTCATTAAAAATATGCGTCCTCCTTGACAAACCTTCACGGCGAGAGAAAAAAATTGAAGCTGATTATATTGGTTTTAAGATCGATGATCATTTCGTTGTAGGATACGGACTCGATTTTGACCAGAGGTTCCGTGAACTGCCATATATAGGACTTATCGAGGAGAGGGCATAAGCCAAATCGCGCTCGTAATAATTGTGCTCCGATAAATATCTGCCTATTAAACCATTTCGATACTCATTCGTCAAAGATTGTAGAACAGTCCTGATTATACGGTGCCTAATGATTCCGGAGGAGATTTTATGCTATTTGCCAAGAACAGCAATGAGAATAAAGCTAATGTTTTCAGCACTTTTATCCTGGTTTTTCTTGTCATAACTGCAACTGCCTGGTCACAGGAGTTTTATGACGTAAACACCGTGCAGACTATCGAGATATATTTCGAACAGGACAACTGGGATTATCTCCTGGATAATCTTTATGCTGAAGGAGAGGAAGAACGTCTGATTGGAACCGTTTACGTAAATGGAGTCCAGTTTGACAGTGCAGGCATCAGGTACAAGGGAAACAGCTCGTACAGCCCGAACAGAACCAAAAATCCACTGAACATAAAGCTTGACCATATAATTGATGACCAGGAATACCAGGGCTATGGAACCGTAAAACTGGCTAACATGTTCAAGGACCCAAGTTGTGTACGTGAAGTCCTCAGCTACGAAATAGCTCGCAACTATCTACCCTCAAGCCAGGCTAATTATGCAAATGTTTATATCAACGATGAACTAATGGGATTATATACCAGCGTTCAATCCGTGGATAAATTCTTCCTGGATACTCATTTTGGGGATGACGACAACCCGTTTTTTAAGGGAGAGATTGCAGCTCAGGGTGGCCCCCCAATGGCGACAACTGTCTGGGGATACCATGGGCCGGATTCAACAGAGTACTTCGGTCTATACGAACTCCGTTCTGACGAAGGCTGGACTGAGCTTATAAACTTTCTCGATGTTTTTAATTACAATCCAGCCCAGACGGAAGACGTTTTGAATATCGACGCACATCTCTGGATGCTGGCTTTTGATATTCTGATGGTAAACCTGGATGCACCTGTCAATTTTGGTCACAATTTTTACCTTTATGAGGATGATGCGAACAGGTTTAATCCTGTTGTCTGGGACCTGAATGAAAATTTCGGTGTTTTCCGTAGCATACTCAGCGGCGGTGGACCACCTCAGCCACCATTAAGCCTGATCCAGATGCAAAATCTTGATCCATATTTTAACTCAGACAGTCCAGATCACCCGATTGTTGGCAACGTTCTAAATGAATCGGAATACCAAAAGATTTATATCGCCCATATGAAAACAATTATTGAAGAATGTTTCACCAACGGCTTGTATGAAGAAAGGGCTTTCGAAATCCAGGAAATTATCGAGGATGATATAATCGCTGATCAAAATTCACTTTACACATATAATGATTTTCTTGAGAATGTAAACAACACGGTTGGCTGGGGAATGAATGAGATTGTTGGAATAACCGAGTTAATGGAAGATCGAATAGATTACCTGCTAACCCACCAGGATTTTATACCGGATGGACCAGGTATTACACTAGTATCCGGACCAAACGAACCGGTACCAGCCAACACAAATGTCACCGTTACCGCTGAGGTTTCAGACGCTGAAGCTGTTTACCTGGTAACAAGAAACAGGGGAGAACTGATCTTTAATCGGCAACTGATGTATGACGATGGCGACCATGATGATGGGATGGCTGGCGACCAGGTGTATGGAGCAGAACTTGTGATCGGATATTCTGATATTCAATACTATATCTTCGCTGAAAACACAGATGCCGTTTCTTTTTATCCTCCACGAGCCGAATATGAATTCCTCACTGCTGAAGTTGAAGAAAACAGCGACCTCGTGATCAACGAATTCCTTGCCTCAAATGATTCAGCTATACCCGATCAGGATGGGGAGTATGATGATTGGATCGAACTTTATAACAATTCCGATGACATAATCTCCCTCAGCGGATTTGCATTGAGCGACAATCCCGGGAATCTGCAAAAATGGTTCTTCCCGGATACTACAATCACCCCACACGGATACCTGATAATCTGGGCGGATGAAGATGGAGGACAGGAAGGATTACACGCCAGTTTCAGGCTTTCGGCGAATGGTGAGACAATTCATCTTGTTGACGGCAATCAGCAGGTAATCGACGAGGTAAGTTTTGGTGCTCAGGAGACAGATATAAGTACGGGACGTTTCCCGAACGGTACAGGTGATTTTATTCAAATGTCCCCCACTTTTGCAGCGGAAAATGTAGAAGGAATGGTATCAACCGATGAACCTGAAGCCATGATTCCAAATGATTATCAATTATATCAGAATTACCCAAATCCGTTTAATCCATCTACCATAATACCTGTCGCAATTCCGGAGACAGGGTATGTCAGGATATCAGTGTTTGATGTACTTGGACGAGAGGTCGCCAGGTTGCACAACGATGTAATCGAAGCGGGGCACCATCAATTTACTTGGACAGGGATAGATCAATTCGGATCACCGGTTGCTTCGGGTGTATATTTTATTCAAATGAAATCAGGTGATTTTACTGCTACTAGTAAGGCGTTGTTGATGAAATAGTACAAGAATTTAAATAATTGAAGTAGCCCGGACCGCCCCCGGTCCGGGAACTAATTGTAAGTGGAAACTTTGATTAGCCCGGATAGCTGTTATAGGATGGGTATCCGGGATTATTTTACTATCATCAAAAAAGAGATTGCTTCGCTTCGCTCGCAACGACAACTTACTTCCAAGATTGGCAGCAGCGCAATCCACCACAGGCGGACTATTCGGGCTACACAATTATTACTTCTGTCTGTAAATCTTTATCCCTGCAATTCCTTGAGTTTTTCACTCACTGCATCAACATGCCCCTTGACCTTTACCTTGCTCCATTCAGCAACGACTGTTCCTTCTGGATTGATAATAAAAGTACTACGTACTACGCCCATGAATTCACGTCCATACATCTTTTTCTTTCCCCACGCGCCGTAAGCTTCCAATGCCACATGGTCCGGATCACTTAGTAGAGTTATCCCTAGATCGTGCTTGGCGATAAAATTTCGATGGCTTTTTGTTGAGTCGGGACTGACGCCCAGGATAACCGCGTTTAGTCCGGTTAAATCCGCGCTGCAGCTGGTAAAATCAGTTGCCTCGATTGTACAGCCAGAGGTGTTATCCTTTGGATAAAAATATAATATCACCCACTTCCCTTTATAATCATCCAGTGTGACTGTTTCATCGTCCTGGTTTAAAAGTGAAAATCCAGGTGCTTTCTTCCCTTCCATTCTGTTCTCCTCTTTTGCCTATTAGCAGATTTATAAATCAATATTTATAGTATGTTTTTTAATGCTTCCCGCAACCCGGGAAATTTGAACTCGAAATCCCTTTTAATCAACCGGTCCGGGATTACTCTCTGGCTTGCCAGGATTGTTTCATCCGCCATTTCACCGAAGATCAACTTCAAGACAAATGCCGGAACAGGAAAAAATGACGGTCGCCTAAGAACACCCGACAATAAACTGGTAAATTCGCTATTCGTGACCGGATTGGGTGAAGTAGCATTAAAAGTACCCTCCAAACCTTGATCAGTTAACACCTGTTTAAAAATCTCCACCAGGTCATCAAGGCTTATCCAGCTCATATATTGATGACCATTTCCAATCTTTCCACCCAGTCCCAGGCGAAAGACCGGAAGCATTTTCGCCAGGGCACCCTGGTACTTATCAAGAACAACCCCTATTCTAAGTATTACTGTACGGACACCTGCATCCTGCGTTTCTTCCGCTGAATTTTCCCAATCTTTACATAAACCTGCAAGAAATCCTTCACCGGATGGGTTGTCTTCGTTCAGTTCCTCGCTCCCACATAATCCGTAATACCCGGTTGCCGAGGCGTTAATCAGAACATCCGGAGGATTATCAAGTTCCGATATAATTTTAACCAGGTTTTTAGTTGTTAAAATCCGGCTGTCATACAACACCTGTTTATAAGTTTCAGTCCAGCGCTGTCCAATATTTGCGCCAGCCAGGTTAATAGCCGCATCAAATTTTTCTGTATTGTCTATTTCCGAAGTTCCTCTTGCCGGATCCCAGAAAATTTCACCATCTCCGCGTGATCTTCCGCGAATAAGGCGCACAACCGCATGCCCGTCATTTTCAAGGCTCTTAACGAGTGTGTTACCTATCAGACCGCTGCTGCCGGCAATAAGAACTTTCAAACAGAAGACCTTTCAAAAAATAACCCGATAATAATAATCGGGTTAGTATCTCTAATATATCCAGGAACAAGTTTCCATTACTTTATCAACAGCGCTTTGCTTATCAAGCTTGTGTTTGGTGTAGATAGATGCACCAGGTACATTCCCGAAGCATAACCGTCCAGGTTAAGCCCGGCTTCATATGAACCCGCAGCTCTTTCACCCCGGTAAAGCTCCATCACTTTTCGTCCAGCCAGGTTATATACAGTCAGTTCAATTTCAGAAGTTCGTGGCAAACTATAGGAAATCTTTGTGGTATTATTGAACGGATTCGGATATGGTGAAGAAAGACGAAAGTCCGAGGGAACAGAATTCTCCGCAATTGGCGCTTCAGGTACATCCAGTTCGTATCCCATAGCGTTTATAATTGGTAATAAAATGGTGCCGATAGTAGCACTGTTTCCATTTGGGCTTATTCCTTCGAGACCAAAGCCAAAATAAACAACTTTTCCGGCATCTGTTTCTTTCAACACTGCTGCCGTTTCCCCACTGATAAAATACTCATACAGCGGTTCGGCATCTTCAGATGCGGTTAACCCACTTGGCGAATCCTGGTTCCCGGCACCCGCCCCCCCGGTAATCGGCGCCTGTAATCCTTCACTTAACGGCTGTCCTTCTACCCCACGCACAGCCATGGCCTGCAGCGAATCGGTGCTTTCAGCTACACCAAGGAATGATGCAAAATCGGGATATTGGGAGAACTGGGGACTTATGTGCTGTCCTGACAGGATCAATCCTCTTCCACCCTCAACATAATCCTGCATAACACTAATTTTTGCCAGTGTCAGGGGATTGCTTCGGTCACCTGTAAACCAGATGACAATATCATGTTCATTCATCCTGTCAAGCGACGGAATGCTGTTCTGTCCAACATACCAGGTGTTTGCGGCTGTCCAGATGTTCCTGATGGCATCATTGTAATAATCACGGTATGATGGGGATGATCCATCATCAACAAGCAGGATTCTTGGATCACCAAAAATCAGGGGAATTCGGTGTATTACCTGGTAATCACCCTCGTTGGCAGCAATTGTGATGGTAAGGTGTACTTCGAGTGTAGGAACATCTTCCCGCACGGTAAATCTTAATGACTGGGGTAAATTCACCAGCTCTCCTGCTTCAATATCACCTAGCTCAATATCACGGTTTTCCCATTCAACAAAATCTAGCTCCTGTGCTGATATGGTTACATTCCGAGCTGGAGGTGGAAACAGGTAAACATCATTTTCAACGGAAAACTGAATTTCCACGGTTTCCCCAGCTGCAAGTTCATGGTCATCGTTTGTATCCGTTACCTGGATATTCCTGAGCACAAGGTTCGGGATTTCGCTCGGCCCTATACCATGATCGCCAAACCTTCCATAGATAATTTCGCCATTTGGTGTTCCATTGGATAGATCACCATCATCGTCATCAACAACCAGCACTTCTTCAAGATAACCGACGAATGTATTTGCCAGGCCGTAACGGGCAAAATGGAACAGGGAATCACAATACTCGGCGCCAAGTTCTTCGCGCACATCCCACATAGAACCACCAACAATCAGTCCGTCAGCATGAACTTCGCCCACCCAGTTTTCCGGGTAACTTCTTGTATTATCAAGGTCCCTTAAAGGACTGCCAGGTATTCCTACATAAATTCCGGGGGCCAGTGTAGAATGATCATGAATAGAACAGGGGAAATAATCCGACCAGGCTTCGTTAAGGGCGCCGGATTGACCAATATAGGGTAAGACACCTTCAGGATAGATAAACCCGGTAACACCGTGTGTGTACTCGTGGTAAATAACATCGGAGAAGAGTGCAAGATTGTTCAGGGTGTTTCCACCTTCGCCAAAGAACATCCTGTCGCCACCCCAGAAGGCATTTTCATAATTATAATCGAATGCAACAGTAGCTGGGACGGGGTAATCCATGGCATCAAAACCGGGATCCAGCTCCGTAAAATACTCGTGGATAAAGTCGGTATGATAATACATGTTAAATTCATCCATCCGGCCATGATCCGGCTCTACCCATTCAGCTTCAACATCTGCAGGAGCCTCGATTAATTCTGAGTAATAAGCGTCCTCACCATGGGGGTAGTTGACATCAACCCACCTGCCGGTCAACTGCATTTGCAGGTTATAATCCTCACCAATGTCCAGGCCTTCATAGAGGAAAAAACCGTTTTCATCAGTATAGCTGTTTTCTCCACCAACCCTGATTCCCTGGTTGGCAAATTCCATCATTACCGGATCATCATTGGAGCTGATGGGCAGCATCGGACCTGTTACAGTCCCCTCAATATCTACATGCTGGACATCATTATAATACCCCAGGATTTCTCCATCGTCAGCAGCCACAAGACCGATCGGTCGCTGGAGAGGAGAAGCTCCTTCCAACCTTAATTGATATGCCTCAACCAGGGAGTGTTCCGAGTTGACCCAGACTTCTGAAATGCTGCCAAGCTGCCAAGCTTGAATTTCCGCATAATCGGCAAGCAACTGGCAGGCATTTTCCACAGAAATTGATGGATTCCAGGAATAATCGTTTTCCTGTACCACGTCCGATCCCCAGAGGACGACATTGCCATTGGAAGCTATTCGCAGGAGGACGTTCGCATTAATAACAGGACGGTTATCTATCTTCTGGCGAGCTGTAAAATATGTTTTATCAAGAACTTTGCCAAAATGTAACGTTTCAAGGTTGGACGATGAGACGTTAAAAAACATATTGTTCGAATCAACGATACTGTTTATATCACTGACCGAGATATCACCCGTTTTTCCAACAACGCTCAAGCCACCGAAAACCCTGATGGGCGCACCCGTGATTTCATTGAAACTTCCCCTGATGGCTTTTTGTCCACCGGAAGCCGTTGCATAATACGTGGTTCGATATTCAGTTTCATTTAACGGCCAGAAAGATTCAGGTGTATAACCTCCCGGTAATTGCGAATAAACCGGGAAAGCTACGCAGAATAAAAGGGCAGTTAAAAATATAACAATATTATGCGTCCGACGTGCCTGAAACATAATTCACTCCTGCTTGGAAAATTTAATAGAATCTATAAAATACCTCAAATTTCAATAACTTTCAAACTCATTATTGGTTCGATGTATCAAATCAGGACACTGACGAGCACTCTTCTTGATGTTGTTGAAACTGAGTTTGTTTAAACTATATTGATATATATGTTAACTCGATAAACAATTAAGTGTTCCTAACTCTCCGGGAATATGTTCCCGAAAAGGTTATATCGATTGGATGCATAAGATGGTAAAAGGTGACTTAATAAAACTGATTTTTGAGGGATCATTTGGATATTTCAAAGGTGGCGATCCAGGAATTTCTCTCCGACAGGTTATTGACGAGCAACAAAATATCTTTGACGAAGAACATGGATGGTTGTTTTCACGGCTTGTACTACCTGTGGATGTCTTTGAATTTGGTGATGAAATTCCAGAAGATAAACTGACTGCTATTTCTCCCATAAAGATATCAGTAACCGGCAGTAAAACCGGTAATCTCGCCGGTTTGCTGGGAAATGTGAGAAAAAACATCGGGATGCTTGATTCTGCCGCACAAAATTATCCCGGGATATTCGAATTTGACAGTTATGAAATTATCCTGCCGGAAACATCGATAGATTTCAAAACCAACACCGAAATAATCCAGGTTATCAAAGCCGTAAACGAAATAGTTTTTTCGGCTACAGGAGATAACTTCAAATTATTCTACAGGCTGCCGGTGAACGATCTTTGGAAAACAAACCTGGAAACATTATCCCGCTTGATCTCATTGCTAAACGAAAAGAACAAGGCTTTACAACCTGTAGATAAGACGGAAGAAAATAGAAACGGTCTCTCCATATATTTAGATAATATTGTCTTCCAAGATGTTTCTTTTGCTGAAATAACCGGAAAATCTATATCTGTTTGTAGAAACATGGATATCCCCTTAAAAATTCACATAGATGAAAAGGATCTCCTGCTCGATAGCAAAGGATACAATAAATCACTTAACATCGTTCTTGCTTACAATTTCGCCTGTGCGGAAAATCTTGATGAAGCTTCAGTACGACAGATTTTGGAGGTAGAACAGTTGACTGGATTCGAATTTGAAGATTCCGGGATCAGCTGGAATGATCATCACATTTCTTTAGAAAAGATCAGGGATATTAAAGCAAACCATCCACTGATGGTATCGGTTCAGAATGCTGAAGAATTGCTCGTGAACATAAAAACCGCCTCAAAAATTTGAGACGGTTCATTGATTCATAATTGATAAGTTTATCTTACCAGCAACAATTTCTGGGCGTGCCGTTCCTCACCCACTTCCAGGACAGCTATGTATAACCCTGTTGCCATCTCTTCAGCATCCCAGGAAACAACATAACCACCTGTTTCCCTGCGGCCCTGGTCGAGAATTGCCACCTGTTGACCGAGAACATTATAAACAGCCAGGGTGACTTCAGATTGAACAGCCAGTTTATATTCAAGCTGTACTTTCGAATTAAAGGGATTTGGGAATGGTGGGAACAATTCCGCGTTCAGGGGCAGTTCTGAAATCTCACCTGAAACAGTAGAATAATCTATTATCTGAAGATCAACAGGTACCAGTGCCATGGGATCACCAGCTTCATCTGTAAGCAGAATTTCCATGTCAAGAAATGAACCAGGGGTGCATGCTGGACCATAGAACTCAAACTGTACATTCGTGCCACCTGGCGCTATTTCAATTGTCACAGGAAGTTCATAAGCAGACGAATTTATTTCCCTGTCTATTCTACGGATGCCATCAACATCCTGGAGTGTCCAGAGTCGCCAATAGGGTTTGGAAGAGACATTTTCGAATGCTAGCCCACGAGGATCGTGGCCTTCAGGGGGATCATAAGCTGCCATGATGGATTCTTCACCTGAATCCACCTCAAAACTTACCAGTTGTATCTCACCAGCGGGGGTTGACCCGTATGCATATACAGCATCACCATTTAGATCATCAGGATGATATGCGAGACCTGTCGGTAAAATCTCACTGGTAGTATACGATCCTGTTTCAAAACCTGATTCATCAAGCTGGTAGATTGTCTGACCTGATGATAGCAGGTAAATATCTCCATACATATTATACCCGGCACCGGCAACGTCGTCATAGGCCACAAGGAGACTGTCTATTACTTCCCATTCAGAATTAAGGGTATAAAACTGTCCCTCGTAATAGCAGACAATGGTATTGTCATTTCCCGGTGCAAGATCAAGCAGTCCGTTTTCAAATCTACCCGGCTGATCGAGGCTGTCAATCAACACGCCATCAAAATCGAATTGCCATAGTTTATGAGATTCACCACCATCACGAACACCGGCTACAACCAACTTGGAATCAATAACCGCTATTCCTTCGGTGACTACTGCTCCTAAAGCTTGTTCAATAACAATATTCTGGTCTGGTAGAACATCCGTTCCCCCTGCAGGCCGTAAAAAGGCATCAAGAGTTATTTCCTCTTCATCCAGGTTTTCAATTGCCAGGGTTACTTCCAGCGTGTCATTCTGCGAGATGGTTTCGGAGATTCCCTGTGGTGTAACAACTATGGTGGTTTCCAGCAGGAAAATCTCTATTTCCGTCGTTTCATCCACTACTATTTCGATATTCCCGGCAAAACCTGTCCCGTATTCCTCCGAATAAACATGGATATCATATTCATCCGGCCAGATACGTTCCAATAGAATGCTGCCGTCTTCACCTGTCCATGCTCTTACTTCGTTGTTGCCAACTTCTACCCTGGCATCGCTGACGGGTTCACCGTCCAGCAACCTGGCAGTTACGTTTAAACTGCCGTATTCGTACATCTCATCGAGGTAATCATGGGCAAGGTGTATCTGTACATTACCTGCCCCGTAATCATTATCATGACCAGGATCTCCACCGTCCTCTGCTGTCATTTTTACAGCTTCGCAAACAGCTTCCGGGGTCGCCTGCTGGTGAATCGAACGTAACAAAACCAACGATCCGGCAACATAAGGCGAGGCGCATGATTCCCCGTTAAAAGTCGTATAACCTCCATATCGTGAGCAGGTAGTTCCTGATCCGGGACCTAAAACGTCAGGTCTCATCAAGCCCATTTCATCACCGTCGAGATAAGGATAATCCCGGAAAAACTCGGGGAAAAAGTCGGCGTACCATTCAACGGGTCCACGGGTACTACTGTTATATACTATTCCATTGGAATTATGGCGTCCAATCGCGATTATCGCCGCCGTACCACCCACAAGAGTCTGGTCAGGGTGAATCCACGGGGGTGGGCACTTCGCCGGGGCATTAACGTTATCAGGTGGTCCCGGTGAGTTACCATTATTACCCTGGGAGTTGGTTTGAATGACTCCACTGATAAGTGAAAATTCCTGCGTATTTCGGTGTGTTTCATCAAACGGATCGGTACCATTGCTGCGGTCATATGACAAGGAGCTGCTGATAACCTGGGCGCCGTTATCTATTGCATACTGGACAGCCAGGGGATGAGTAGCCTGGCTGCTCCAACCGGAAGCCCAGTTACGAATTACCATCAGCGTTGCTTCCGGTGCGACACCGGTGGTGTCTCCTCCGCTACCGTCACCGACAGAAACTCCCGCCGCTTTAGTTCC
The DNA here is from genome assembly GCA_028278125.1 of bacterium. The sequence continues at coordinate 72,955 of JANQEY010000012.1, forward strand.
ATGTCCATTTACATCAGTTAAATCATTGTTGTCGTCGTAAAAGTTCCAACCGTTAACGTCGTCAATAAATCCATTATCGTCATCATCTATTCCATTATCCGGAATTTCATCTTCATTATACCAGATATGGTCTTCAAGGTCGGAATGAAGGATGTAAATCCCGGTATCGATAACCGCTATCAGTCCACCTCTTCCCTTGTATCCCTGTTCCCATAGCACCGGGGATCCTAGGTAATCCAAGCCCCACTGCTGTAAAGGAACCGGATTGTCATCGTCATGGGCTTCCTCTTCAGGGACTTCATCGGTGCAATCTTCAAACTTCACCGGGGGATCGTAAACCAGCCTGCGTACCTGTGGATGTTCCGCTATCACGGGTATTCGATCTGCCCTGAGACGCAACAGGTAAGAATGTGCTATCCAGAGTGGATTCAGGTATTCAGCTCTTCCCTCGGAATACTCAGACTCGAGCCAGTGAATAGCATCGCCGGCAGTTTCCTTAAAATTGTCCTTGAGACGTTCGGTTACATACAGACGTTTATCCGGGAGACTCATCCCGTAAACTTCTTTTCGAATTTTGCCGGGATCCAGGGCGTCATAAAAGCAAACAAGTACCTGGATCATGGAATCCTGGGGTGAAGCAGCGAGAATATCTTCAAGTCCGTTTTCGTAGCTTCCCCTGGCGTTAACTATATTAAGGCTTGCTAAAGCAATAGTTATCAATAATACGGGTAAAATTACCCTTTTGAACCTTCTACACATTTAATCTACCCTGTTCGCTGAAGGAGTTCGGTTTAATCCTATAAAGATACGAAATAATCTCCGATAAATGCGAACAATGAGCAATAATAGAGAAGAAATATATTTATATTTTTGTATCAGAACAGTTTATAAAAAATCCCGGTAGTTATTACCGGGATTGATTATACGGCATATAATTGTCTATTTGAGCATTACAATTTTCTTCGTCTGGGTGGCCCTGTTGGCTCCGACAACAGGGTTTATTCAAGTCCTATTATCTTATCAATACTATCTTCTTTGTGATGGCTCTTCCCGCAGCTTCCATTTTAACAAAATAAACACCTGATGCAAATCCTTTAGAATTCCATGATACTGTTTTTGTATTATCCAGATATTCTGCAGCTTTTAGATCAGAAATTTGGCGTCCACAAATATCATAGATACTTATATTGCAATTATCTCTATAAGCATTCTCAAATCTAATGTTAATACTGCTGTTAAACGGGTTGGGCCAGGCAATAATCTCAATGTTATAATTCTGTGGATTGTTATCAGGATTGTGTTCCTGAATGGCGGTTAGGTTTGGATTTCCCCACTGACCATCGGGACCTATTATATTTGCGCGGATATCAAGAGGATTATTATTTGTCCATAAAACCCAGGTGTTTCCCAGGTCGTCAAGGTAATACTTCAAGTCATATACGTTCGTTAAATCGGTATCAATCCTTGTTGACCATAAAAGTGTCCCGGTTGTATCCCAGGCAAGTATATCTGTTCTTAGATGGTCTTCGTGATAACCGGAACCATGCCCGATTAATCCTGAGGGATTAATAAAAGTTGGTCTCTCAAAAATACCGGGAGGATTAATAATTTGCACTGTATCGGGTAATATTGGATTTAAATCCTGGTCTAGAAATAATAATCCTTCACCAAGTTCTCCATCATATACTGTTACACAGTAACTAGTAGATCCACACCGATTAAAATTATTATCTGCATTCCAATAATTAATGAAATAGTTTTCACCATAAAACTCCAAGCTGTTTAGATCAAAACCTAATAGCCTTGATCCAATGGGGCCTCCTGCAACCAGAATATATGTTGATTCATTATACCCATGAGTAATATATGACATTCCCTGAAGTCCATATGGGAATACAATCTCATCATATTCCCATTCCAATTCACCATCATTGTTCAGGTGTAGAATATTATTGTTGTGAATAAATAATACTCCACCATTTAAATCTGATTTAAACGATGCATAGGGCGATAACTGTTCGATAAATGGAATAGTCGGAACGTTTTCCCCCCACATTGGATTTCCATCTTCATCAAAACGTTGAGCCCAGATATTGCCTTCCAGATCCCAGCAATCAAAATTTCGCCAGAGTAAAATGACACTACCGTCATCCTGTGGTTCGATATGTAGTGGGTATTGATGATTTTCATAAAAAATCTCATCATTACGCTGATCCTGTACTAGTAATCCACCCAACCCCCATTCGCCTGTTCTATCAGGTCCAATCCGTTGCATTCGTACTTCACTGTCTACGTAAACTCTGACAAAGGGAGGATCTTCCCAGATATTTGCGTCATGGAAATCTTCCCATGCTACCCAGACAACACCATTGCCATCAGTAGCCATGATCATCCGGTCAACTTCCGCTCCAAAGTAGTAGATATATTTATCATCTTCCGGTTCACCCATTTCCGGCCAGCGTAAGTTTCCCTCAATATCAAGACCCTGGAGAATGAACTCGCTATAGTATTGCTCTATCCCGAAGTAAAGAGGAACCTGGATTATGAAGTAAATTCCACCCTCGCCGTCATCTATAATGGAATCAACCCTGTCCCACTCATCGATCGTGGTTAACTGGATACTCTCGTAGGGTTCTGTAGGCCAATCGGCAAGAGCCGATGATTGAAAAAACAGAAGAACAAATAGAAATAATGCCGTTAAACAGTTGGAAACCAGATGGAAAGAGATTTGGGGCTTCTTGCTTCTAAAGATATTTCGCATGACGAAACTCCCAATCCCGGTTACCGTTGATTTTGTACTAGTATTGTATCTAATAAACTGCAAGAATGTGAGATATAAATCAAGAAAGAATTAGAGTTTTTGTGAAATTAAATTGCTTTTCGATCACGCGTTACATAACTGTTTTTTATCATTATGGCTATCAGGTTGTTATAAATAAGCTCAAAGAGATTATAAAAACAAAGGTGTTTTGCAACCAATTATTTCTGTGAAATCAATACAAAAACACCCCAACCAAAAATGAAATTAAGGTTGGGGTGCAATGTCGTATATTTACCAGTAATGGCCGATAAACTAGAACATGGCAGTGCTACTAATTTCCTTTCGACTTAGTCACTCAACAAAGGAACATAGCTTATTTAATCAACAATAATTTCTGGATATAACTTTTACTTTCAGTTTCCAGGACTGCCAGGTAAATACCTGAAGATACAAGCGAAGCGTCCCAGGTTACCGTATGTTCACCAGCCACTTTTACTCCCGAATCGAGAAGGGTTATTCTCTGTCCCAGCAGGTTATAAACTGCAATCGTAATTTCCTTCTTCTCTCCGAGCAGATATTTTATCCGGGTTATGGGATTAAAAGGATTGGGCCAGGAAGTCAGGATATCGGCTGAATTCGGGATTGCAGCCAGCCCTTCATCTTCAACACCAACAATGTCGAGGCTTACCGGGACAGTCACACTCCAGTTATTATTTTCCTCAGTCCAGACCAGGTCCATGTTAAATATTCTGCCATAGGTAAACATTGGCCCATAGAGGGAAAAGTCGACATTGGTTTCCCCCGGATCGACCGTTACCATTTCCGGGAGGTAATAGGCATCACTACGAATCTCGCGTTCAAAGAACCTGACTCCGCTATCAAGTTGAAGTGTTACTACCTGCAGGTAGGGCTTCGCGTGGAACTTGTCCAGGTCAAGGGCACAGGCAAAATCCGGTCCCTCGAGGGCAAGATCGGCGAGTGTCTGGAACTCACCTGAAGCAAGATCAAGTCGTCGAAGTACCGCATTCCCGGCACCACCCATTTCAAGATCATATACAGCAGGTCCATCTATATCATCAGGATTATACGCCAGTCCAACCGGTGTGATATCGAGGTCCCATGAATTTTGAACTGCTCCTTCGAGGTTTATTTCGAAAAGATCTGTCGCTGTTCCGTTGATAAAAAACCGTTCGTTTTCATCATCATAGGCCAGTCCACGCATATGCGCGACAGGGGCTGTCAGGCTGTCAACTATTTCCCAGGACGAGTTCAGTTTGAATATCTTGTTCTCGTGACCGGCGAAGATAAAACCATCATTTGTTGAAGCCAGGTCCTGGACACCGTCCTCAAAACGTTCAGGCTGCGGGAAACTTTCGATCAGTTCACCTTCAAGGGAAAAACGCCAGACCAGCAAATCGTTTTCAAGGTTTTCACCGGCAACAACAATTTCATCTTCAAGAATAACAACGCCTTCGGGCGAGAAGAAACCGATTATATCCTGGAGAACAACCTGGTTTTCAGGTTCCCAGTCCATCAAAGTCGGCTTGAGTTGAATGTTTACGTTCATCGGGGTTTCAAGCATGTTACCAAAGGTAAATTCAACATCGAGGGTGTCTTCGGGATCGAGTGCCCGGAGAATATTATCTGGCATAATGTAAAAGTCACCCTGTGCCATGATGATGTTTATCTCTTGGATTTCTCCTACAGCTATTTGAACATCTTCAACTGTTACTGCTTCAAAACCTTCAGCCATTGCAGTTACCGTATAGGTTCCGGAAAGTATTCTCTCCAGCAGCAATTCACCCGATTCATCGGTAAAACCGCGTACTTCATTATCGTTCAGTTCAATCCTGGCATTATTCAACGGTTGCTGCTCATCATCGGTAACATTTACCTGCAATCCACCGTATTCAAACATTTCATCCAGGTAAGCATGCGCGCTGTCCGCCCTGATCATTCCCGCGCCAAAGTCATTATCATGGACTCCCGCGCCGGCAGGGTTATAGGCCGTCATTTTTACTGCTTCAGCTATCGCTTCCGGGGCAGCCTGGGGATGGATAGACTTAAGCAATGTGTAAACACCGGCGGCGTGAGGGGTAGCGCACGACTCGCCGTTGTGGTAATCATAGTCCCCATCATCAGCCGTCGTGTAAGCGCTGCCGGGAGCCACGATATCCGGCTTCAGCAATCCCATACTGTCACCACCCTCGTATGGATAATCACGGTATTCTTCAGGATTATCTTCGATAATCCATTCTACCGGACCCCTGCCGGTATATGTATAAAGATCCCCATCGATGTCGTTTGCCCCGGTACTCATGCAGGCCGAGGTACCGCCAACCAATTCCTGGTCGTCATGAAGCCAAGGTGGAGGGCAATCACCAGGAGAATGGATATTATAGGGAACACCATAGGTTGTTCCCATATTCCCCTGGGAATTGGCGTGGATGACACCCATCAGCAGGCCATTTTCCAGGGTTGTCCTGTGGGTAACATTTCTTTCGTCGGGGTGGTTATCGTAACGCCCAAACTGCGGCAGCCAGGTTCCATGTACATAGGACATGGAACAGCTTGTAATCTCGGCGCCATTGTCAACGGCATACTGGAAAGCCGCGTCCCAGGACATTTCCAGTACTGTACCCTGGACAAAATTCCGGATAACCATCAGGGTAGCGTCAGGCGCAACACCGGTTGTATCAGCCCTGTTTGTGCCGTTACCACAGATAATACCCGCGCATTTGGTGCCGTGGCCATGAATGTCATCTACGTCGTTATCGTCATCCCAGAAATTCCAACCATTGTAATCATCTATGTACCCGTTTTCATCGTCATCAACACCGGGGAACCCATTAACTTCCGCTTCGTTTTCCCAGATATTCGCCTCGAGGTCGGGGTGCGAGATTAAAACGCCCGTATCTATCACGGCCACAAGGGCACCACGGCCTGTATAGCCCTGATGCCATAACGGATGGGCGCCGACCATTCCTACATTCCAGCGAGATAATGGTTGAGGATCATTATCGGACACCCCGGTTTTATCCGGGGCGGCATCAATGACATCCTCGATGGGAATCGGTGGATCATATATTATTGTTATTACTTCGTCAAATTCTGCTAGTTGCGGAACCAGGCCTGTTTCGATTCTTAAAAGGTAACCGTGGTTGATCCAGAGCGGGTGTAATTTTTCGGCGTGTCCCGCATAATACTGCTTTTCTATCCAGTTAATAACATCACCAGCAGCGTTATATAGTTGTTCTTCCAGCCTCTGTTTTACATGTTTCTTGCGTTCCGGCAGTCTCATTCCCGCTACTTCTTTCCATAAAACACCAGAGGGGATCGGATCAATAAAACGAACCATAACCTGTATAACGCTGTCGGAAGGAACGCTTTCAATTATGTAGTCTAAACCATTGGCGTACTTTGCCTCGAGCTCATCTGCAGAAAATGCCCATACACATGTAAATCCTGCCAGAATAAACAACAGTAAAAATCCTGTGACCAGTCGATATTTTTTCAGCATTATTATCTCCGTCTTATCGAATCAGGACAGCTTTTTTGATATAGCTTGCCGGACCTGCATTAAAGCGAATGAAGTAGATTCCACTTGCCAGGTTGTCCGCATTTATATTTTTATAATGAACTCCGGCCGATAATTCCCCGTTTGCGAGAACAGCCGTTTCACGACCCAGGATATCAAACATCCGGATA
>JANQEY010000033.1 GCA_028278125.1 bacterium
GAAAGAATTCCATCGTTGGTTATTTTTGCATCACCGTCGATGACAATCGCCCCATCTGTTGGAATCGAAACATCTTCACTACTTAAAATAGTTAGTTCACCACCTGTCATGTCCTGCTGAATGGTGTCGGTAAATAGATAAGTATACCCGGTGCCGCTCCCTTCTCGAATGTCACCGCCACTAAGCACGAGCGTTCCGCTTTCGACTGTGAAATATCCCTCACTACCTGCACCATTACCATTAATAACTTCTCCAGCATTCAACTCGAATGTTCCACCAGCAATAGTGACATACCCCTGTGCCCCAGAAGCATTGCCATTAATAAGATCATCCCCTGCAAATACAAATGTTCCGCCAGTATTGATCCGTATATTCCCGATGCCTCCTGCGCCATTGGCATTGGTAATATCACTCCCGGGCACTAAAAATTCAAACCGTCCACCATTGTTAACTATGATGAAAGCAGATGGACTAATAATTGAATTTAAAAATACTCCACCAGTCTGACGATATGTTCCTCCATTAACAACCATCCTTCCCGTTCCACCCAAAGCGTTTCCTATCACACTAGAAACGTTTGCCAAAAACAGCCCGCTATTCAAGGTTGTATAATTTGTATCTCCTGCCTGCCAGCCACCCCTAAATCCGACGCCTTCAACTCTAAATATTCCACCGTTAATTAATAAATTTCCAGTCGCACCACTACCTACTCTTGGATTTTCAAAATCTTGCGCTACCTGTACAAACAAAGCCCCCTCGTTAACAAATAACGAACCATTTGCGCCCGAATCATACCCGTTGTAGAAATCTTCATACGCTTCAATCATGCCTCCAGCACCAATTCGTACCGCTGCTGTACTATTCGCTTCAAAAGCATTTCTGAACGTCCCAGAACCATCCGCTATCGTAAGCGTTCCGGTAATATTTATTGTGTTGTTATTTTGAATATGATATGAACCAGCATTATCAAGGTCGCCGCCAGGCCAAATTTCAAAAATCCCATTGTTCGTGAAATCGGCAGCTAATATTTCTGAATAATCAAGATAATAAATTCGCCCGTCACGTGGTACGGTGTATCCTTCATCACCAATTTCCCATTGCTCATACCACGTTCCCGTACCAACCACATCGCCGGTCTCATATCGAGCACCGGTGTTTGTAAAGGTGCCATCGTTCTGAAAAATTCCAGTGTGCGAGAAAAAGCCTCGGCTTGTTGCCGTATAAAAATTTTCAAGCCGGCCACTGTTCGTCAATATGCCATCGCTAATCAACAAGCCACTGTTGCTTAACGTTCCAGATTGAATCCCAAGCGTTCCTCCACTGTACAAATAACCACGTTCATCACCAACCTGATTGATCCAAAGCAACCCACCAGAAACTGATATCATCATATCGTTTGTGATTGTGTAGGTGCCGGTGTAAAGCTCGCCGCCCAAGAAAATACCAAGCGTTCCGGAAATTAATAAGTCGTCGGTAAGTGTTAAAACCTCATCAAGATAGTATGCAAACCCATCGTCCGGAATGATGTAGGTACTTTCATAATCCCACTTGATAAAGTAAAAACCATCCTGTTCCGTAAACCCACCAGTAAACAGTCCGTTGTCAACAAACGTGCCGTAATTATAAAATTCACCGTTATTATTAAATGTTATTTCGTTAACAAACAGACCCCAGTTGGTTAACGTTTGATTGTTATCCAGTGTTCCATAATTTACCATGGAGCCATCATTGATGGCTCCCCCGTTGTTTACAAACAGATCGTAATTATCAAAAAGATTATTGTTGTCGAATGTCCCAACATTGCTGAACGTCGTGTAATTATCAAACTCATCATCGTTGGTAAGTATGCCATCATTCAAGATTTCACCGCTGTTTGCCAAGACTCCATCAAGCACGTTCGTCGAACCATTGTTGCGTAAAAAGCCCCACTCAGCACCAAGTTCATTGATCCATAACAAACCACCAGAAACGGTTAAATTCGCATCGTTCGTGATGGTGTACGTACTGGTGTAAAGTTCGCCGTTGGCAATAATTGCGAGCGTTCCGGAAATAAGTAGGTCATCTGTGAGCGTCCAAACAGAATCGAGATAATACGCTGAACCGTTCGGTGGAATGATATACGTTTTTGTTGGGTCCCAACGAATATAGAGCAGGCCCTGATTATCTGTGAAATCGCCAATAAATTGACCGTTGTTGACAAAATCACCATAGTTGTAAAATTCGCCGTCGTTAATGAACCACTCTTCATTAACAAATAATGTGTTATTCGTAAACGTTCCATTGTTGTCAAATGTGCCACTATTTGTTAATGTCCCGTTATTAATAAATCCAGAATTGTTCACAAAAAGATTGTCGTAATTGTTAACGAAAATTCCACGATTTTCAAAATCGCCATTATTATCAAACGTTCCATCATTTGTAAACGTCCCACGATTATCGTACGTACCACTATTCGTGAACAATCCATCGTTAAACAATTCCCCATAATTCGTTACCGTTCCACACGAAACCGTTAACGTGCCATCAGGTCTATTGTCGAGCAAACCATCAGAAGCAACGAGTAACGTACCACACGAAAGCGTTAACAAACCATTATTTGAAATCGTATAGCCGTTTGTATCGAGCATCCCCTCACCCCAAATCATAAATTCGCCATCGACCGTCAAGTCCGCCCCTAGGGTGACATACTCATCGATAAAATAGATTTTTTCTTCTTCTGGAATAACATAACCATCTACCGTTGGTTGCCATAATTCATAATACAAACCGTTGTTGTAGAATGGGCTGGTGTTATTAAATGTGCCACCTCTGCTTATAAAAATATTATTGTTCGTGAATGTTTCGTTGTTGTTAAACACCCCTGTGTTCGTAAAAACACCGTCGTTCAGGAAGTACCCACCGTTTGTGAATAGATTGTTATTTGTGAAAATATTGTTGTTATCGATCGTACCGGTGTTAAAAAGTTCTCCCGTGTTAACAAGTACCCCATCGTTGGTAAGAGTCGAAACACTTTCTATAACGATAGAGCCTTCGAGTGGAATCGAAACGTTTTCACCGCTTGAAACGTTTAAATAGCCATTGGTGATGTCTTGAGAAATCGTGTCTGTGAAGAGATACACAGCTCCAGAGCCGCTACCAACCTTCATGCTCCCTGCACCAAGATTGAATATCCCACTTTCAACCGTAAAGTTTCCCTCACTGCCAACCGCAACACCATTTGTAACTTCTCCTCCGAGCAATTCAAACGTCCCACCAGAAACCGTGATCGATCCTTGAGCCCCTGAATTTCGGCCATTGAAAAGCTCTCCGTCAGAAAACACAAAAGTACCACCAGTAGTAATCCATATGTTTCCCACACCATTCGTCGAACCGGCATTATCAAAAAATTGTGTTGGATCTCCATATTCAAATCGTCCGCCATCGTTAATAATCACAGAACCAATACCGTTCCAACTGTTACGAAAGAGTCCAGAGGTCTGTCGATAAGTACCCCCATTAATCACAAAGCTCCCCGATCCATCAGCAACAATTATAATTCGCCCCGTCGGATTTGGCGGTGTTGCCAAAAACAGCCCCCCATTCATGACAATGAAGCCCACGTCACCAGCAGTTGTCCCACCATCAAATGAAAGCGCTGGCAGTAAAAACGTTCCCCCATTTATGAATAAATTTCCCGTGGCACCGGTAGAAGCTCTTGGATTTTTAAACCTTTGCCACACTTGAACAAATGTTCCGCCCTCATCCACATACAACGACCCATTCGAATTTGCACCATACCCATTGTAGAAAAGCTCTTCGGTCTCGATAATACCACCAACACCTATCCTGACTGTTGCTGTGCTGTTTGCATCAGAAGCATTTTGAAAAATTCCAGCACCGTTTGCAATCGTAAGCGTTCCGGTAATATTAATCGTGTTATTATTGGAAACAGTGTACAAAGCATCGTTGTCAACGCTACCACCAGACCAAATCTCAAATATTCCATTATTCGTTAAGTGATCGCCCAACGTTGCATCGTAGTCAACAAAATAAATTCGACCATCACGAGGAATTATGTGATCATCTAAGCTTTTCTGCCAACGATCATACCACGTCCCCGTACCAGACATATCGACATTTTCGATCACAATATGCGAGTTGGTGAACGAAAGTTCGTTCAAGAAGGTCCCGTTGTTGTCAAAAACACCTGCATTCGTGAACGTGTAGAAGTTGTTAAGTGTTCCAATATTCGTCATGTTGCTATTGTTGAGCAGGCGACCACCATCACTCACCCAAAGCAGCCCACCTGAAATTGTGAGTGATAAATCGTTTGTAAGAGAAAAGATACTCGTGTACAACTCACCATCAGATAAAATTTCAAATGAACCAGAAATAAGAAGGTCATCAGTAAGCGTAAAGGTCGTATTGAGATAATAAATGAACCCATCGTCAGGAATTACGTACGTTTCTTTCGGATCCCATTGAATATTGAATACACCTGCATTTTGCGTGATCTCGCCAATAAACACCCCGCCGCCAACAAACAAGCCGTTATTTATAAATGTTCCCGTACCGGTATTCTCAAAATAACCATCATTGATAATCGTCGAATTATTTTCAAAGTAACCACTATTCGTTACCGTTCCATCGTTTGTCAGCGTGCCACACGAAACGGTTACCATTGCATCAAGCTTGTTGTCAAGCAAACCACCAGAGCCAATTATCAAATGGCCACATGAAAGCGTTAGTAACCCATCATTTGAAATCGTATACCCGTTCGCATCAAGCGTCCCACCATCCCAGATTGCAAACGTTCCATCAATTATCAGGTCGGCCCCTAGGGTGACGTAGTCTTCGATAAAGTAAATTATGTTGTCGTCTGAAATCGTATATCCCTCAACATCCGACTCCCATAATTCGTAATACAACCCATTGTTATAAAATGGGCTGGTGTTATTGAAAATCCCCTTGTTGATAAAGATGTTGTTGTTCGTAAATGTTTCGTTGTTATCGAATATGCCTGTATTGGTGAAAATCCCATCGTTTACAAAATAACCTTCATTCGTGAACAAATTATTGTTTGTGAAAATATTGTTGTTATCGATGGTGCCTGAACTAGAAAGTTCTCCTATATTAACAAGTATCCCATCGTTAGTAAGAGTAGCAACACTCTCAATAACAATAGAGCTATCGTATGGAATCGAAACGTTTTCGCCATTCGAAATTTTCAAATGTCCGTTGATAATATCTTGGGCAATCGTGTCGGTGAAGAGATAGACATAACCGGTGCCCAAGCTTTCGTAAATATCCACATTGCCCAAGCGAATCGTTCCATTTTCAACTGTCAAACTACCAACATCACCTCCTCCAACCGCCTGCGCAATTTCACCGCCACTCAAGTTAAACGTTCCTCCTCGAACGACAATAAAAGCAGCCTCCCCGTTAGCGTTATTAATTTTTGCTCCAGACAAAAGATGATACGTACCACCAGCAAGTATGATTCTTCCAGCGTTGGAAGCACCAAATTCATTGTTTATAAGTATTCCTCCTGCGTGAATAAAGTTTCCACCAGTGTTAACTCGCAAATAGGCAGGTATGCTCGCACCGTTTGCATTGTAAAAATCACCCGAAATATGCTGAAAAGTTCCACCATTGACGCTGATTTGAGCGGAACCAATCGAACCATTTGTCACCCGATCGCTCGGATTCGTTATTACAACTCCTCCGTTAACCGTAAAGTTGCTCACATCGCCCAGACCTATGGCAAGGTCTAGTCGAAAACCGCTAAAATTGAGCACTCCTCCATTTACAACCACACTGCCATTTCCCCCACTTGCCTGCCTTGGACTCTCAAACTCTCCCGATAACTGCGTAAAGCTTCCACCATCATTTACGATCAAACTGCCATTTGAGTTTGAACCATAACCGTTATAAAAGAAGGTTCCCAACATCTCCAGAAGGCCCCCTCCATTTACAACAACTGTCGCAACCCCACCCGCACTCGCAGCATTTCTGAACTGTCGACCACTCGAAATCGTCAACGTTCCCGTAATGTTTACGGTGTTGTTGTTATAAAAATTATACGAACCGCTGGTAAGGTCTCCACCCGACCAAATTTCAAAAATTCCATTGTTCGTTATAAGTGCCCCTAGTGTTCCTGCATAATCAAGATAATACACTCGACCATCCCGTGGGACAGTGTACCCATCCAAACTCGCTTCCCATCGCTCATACCACGTCCCCGTCCCACTCATATCAACATTTTCGATAACAACATTTAAATTCGTAAACGAATGTTCGTTCAAGAAAACACCATAATTTTCGAAAATTCCTGCATTCGTGAATGTGTAATAATTGTTTAGTACCCCGCTGTTCGTTAACGTACCATTATTTAATAAACGACCACCGTCGTTAGTCCAAAGTAAACCATCTGAAAGGGTCAGTGATAAATCGCTCGTAATTGAGTGCGTGCTTGTATATAATTCACCATCTCGTAAAATCACAAGCGAACCGGAGATCAACAGATCGTCTGTCAACGTGAAAGTCGTATTGAGATAGTACAGCAGCCCATCGTCAGGAATAATGTATGTCTCCTCTGGAAACCAAGGGAATGCATAAAATCCAGTATTTTGCGTAATATCGCCAGCAAACTGCCCATTATTTAAAAACAACCCAAAATTATAAAACTCACCATCGTTTATAAACGTTCCGTTATTGATGAACAGATCGCAATTCGTTACCGCCCCATCATTATCGAACAACCCATCGTTCAAAAGCTCGCCATAATTTAGCAAACAACCCGTCGAGACGGTTAAAATGCTCTCGTTGTGAAACAAACTTCCAGGATCAATAATCACCTCACAACCGGAAACCGTCAAAGCCCCTTCAACACTGACCGTGTACCCATTTGTATCCAGCGTGCCACCATCCCAAATAATTAATGTCCCGTTGATAAGTAAGTCTGCTTCTAACGTGATATATTCATTAACAACGTACGTCGTGCCCCAAGGATTAATTGGTATTACGTACCCATCGTCAGCAGGATCCCAATACTTCACATTAAAGCCACCGCCAGCAATTGTCGTTCCAAAATTTCTAAAAATTCCGTTATTAATAAATAAATTGTTATTTTCGAACAATCCGTAATTTTCAAAAAGAGTTTCGTTGACCAGCATGCCATCATTTCTTATGGTGCCGGTCAAGCCGGTAGTCAAAACATAATTATTCGTGAATGTCCCGTTGTTAGCGAGTAACCCACTGACTGTAAGCGTGCCGTCATTAACAAGAAAACTGTCATTATAAAAGTTGTTTCCCGCAGAAATTGTTATCGTTTGACCGGTTGGAATTTCGAAAATGCCAAGCGTATCGATCACCGGATTCACACCAAAAATAGTCAGATTATTTGTCCCGCCACCAACGCTCAACGACGCATTGCCAAACACAAACGAACCACTCACCACATCAAAGTTTCCAGTCTGGCCGGTGCCATCACCATTAATATGCGTGCCGCCGGTTAAGCGTAAAAGCCCCCCATCAATCGAAACATTTCCGGTCGAAGCAAATCCATTATAGAAAAATCCACCACTTTCAAGCTCAAACTCACCACCGAAAACAAAAATTTCTCCAACAACACCATAACCATTTTTAAGCGTGCCACCCGATAATTCGTACTCTCCTCCGGTGATGTTAATCGAACCCGAACCAAGTTTGCTGTTTTGGAACAAGCCACCACTCTGCGCAAACATGCCATCAACAATTGCTAGCGTCCCTTGCGAACCGGCACCGTTCCAAATCGTACCATCCGTTTGCAAATTAAACGTCCCGCCAGAAACCGTGATTGTGCCATCTGAACTGTAGCCGTTCCATAAAACACCACCGATTAAATTAAACTCACCATCAATAATGTTTATAAATCCCGGCGAACTGTCACCATTGATCAGCATCACCGCGTTCTGCTTGTTGAGTGTGCCACCTGTTACCGTAAGCGTGTTGTTGTTTCTAATTTTGTACTTATCTGTGTTAAGCGTGCCTCCGTCCCAAATTGCAAACGTTCCATTGATCGTCATGTCCTGCATCAACGTTATTGTGTTATCGATAAACGCAACCATGTCAAATGAATTCAATGGAATGGTGTAACCATCGAGAGATGGGATCCACCAATCATACATCTCACCATCATTGTCGACGGTTCCAAAATTAAAGAAACGATCTCGATTCATAAAAAGATTGTCGTTATCAAACAAACCATCAATCGAAAAGGTGCCTTTGTTTTCAAAAAAGCCACTGTTTAACAACAGGCTGTTTTCAACCTGAAATAGGCCACTAGCAGAAATCGTTAAAAATGTGTCAATCGAAACGGTATAATTGTTCGTATACAATTCACCGGTAGGCCAAATTGCCAGCGAACCACTAATTTGCAAATCTTGCGTCAACGTGATACTACTATCGATATAATACATTCGATTGTTATCGGGAATAAAATAGCCATCGATTGCTGGATCCCATAAGTCATACACAACGCCGTTATTTTCAAATGTTCCCCCATTACTTCTCCAAATCCACGGCAAAAATCCCCGCGTAATCCCATCAGCTAAAAAATCTCCCCTGTTGTTAACAATATTACTATTTGTAAATATTCCATTGTTGTCCAATTCCCCAGTAACGCCAATCCAGACATATCCATCGTTTAAAAGAAAACCATCGTTAGTACAAATATTGGTAATTGTAAAACTGTTGCTGTTATCGAGCGTTCCTGAGGGCAGGTTATCCAATGTTCCACCATTAACAAGTACTCCCTCATTCTCAAGTAGACCATGATTTTCGATCAATAAACTATTTGTTACCAAATTATAATTTGAAAATGTTTGTCTATTATCAAATGTTCCTGTAGAAGCAATATCAAACAGTTCATAATTATCAAACAAGCCATCGTTACATACGAAACTATAATTTGAAAATGTCGCCAAATTTGTCAAAATCGCACTGTTAGTCAAAAGCCCCGAATTAATCAAGCTGCCACTATTCGTTAATACGCCATCAACATAGATCGTTCCATTATTCGTCAAATTTCCATCAACCCCGACAAAGAATGTATTACCCGGCGTGATATCCATCACCTTTGTACTAGGAATTGTTAAAAGACCACTATCAATAACTGTCGCCACCCCATCAAAATTAGCACCAAAAATGTTGACATTACTCGTTCCGGAACCTTTTGAAAGCGTCCCATCACCTAGTACAAACTCGCCATCAACAAAATCAATATTTCCTACCTCACTAGAATCATGACCATTCGATATTGTTCCTCCAAGCAAACTAAACTTTCCTCCACTCAACGTCACCTTCGCCGAAGCATTATTGTACGCATTGTACCAATCCCCGCCAAGCATTATCAGCTCACCACCAGTAACCGTTATATTGCCATCAGTTGCAGGAGCCGAACCTGCCTTACTTCCATTGCGAATCTCTCCACCAGAAAAAACACATGTACCACTTCCTATATTTAAAGAACCTGTACCCCAAAGGCCATTGGAAAAATCTCCACCTTCCCACAAAAAATCACCTCCCCATACATTCACCTCTGCGTCCGCATATCGTCCGCTGGCCAACGCACAACCAGCTAACCCTTTAAACGCTCCCCCCTCAATGATAATCCTACCGATCCCAGTTCCACCACTATGGCCACTATTATAAAGAATACCTGATAAATTATACTCCCCCCCCCTTATGCGGAATTCTCCATTAGAATTTGCACCTTGACCACTTCTTATGGTCCCTGCCTGTGTAAATGTTCCGCCATAAAGACGTATATACCCTGTCGCACCACTTCCAGACCCATTGTAAAAATTTCCAGCACCAGATTGATGGCTAAAAGTTCCAGCAAAAACATTTATTATTCCCGTTGAACTCGCCCCGCTGCCATTATTTATAACACTGTTATTCGTTACAACACCACTGGTTGAAAACGTTCCATCAATATGAAGATTCCCACTGTTCATTAAGCTACCACCAACGCCAACAAAAAACGTTTCTCCCGAATTCAACTTCATTGTTTGACCACCAGGAATCGTCATCGCACCACCCGTAAAATTCGCTATTGAAGCGCCAAAAATTGTTCTGTTACTCGTCCCTGCACCCGAATTCATCGTCACAGGACCGAACACAAACTCTCCGGTATTTACGGTAAAATTTCCTATCGCACCAGAAACACGTCCATTCTGAACCGTCCCTCCCCAAAAACTGGCAATCCCCCCGTTGATATTGACGTTCGAAGTCAGCCCACTTTCATACCCGTTGTAAAATGTTCCGGAAAACATCCGAAACTCACCGCCATTTAGCGTAAGCGTTGCATCTTCATCGCGTGTCGCCTGCCAAAACTCCCCCCCCGACATAATAAATTTGCCTCCATCAATCGTTAAATTCCCAGTTGCTCGCTCACCATTGCGCATGTACCCGGCAAGTAAACGATATTCTCCCCCATCGATATTCAAGTACGCTTGCTGGCCAAGTGAATTTCCATTGTAAAACGTACCGCCATTATGACTCAAAACACCCGTACCACTTATCGTCACGTAACCAGTATGAGCGACACTGCCATTGCTACCTGTATTTCTGACATACCCACCGGAATTTAGATTGAGCGTTCCAGAACTAACGTTAATATTTCCTATCGTATTGAGACCAAATGCGTTAAAAAATGCAGTCGCAGAAATATTACATGTGCCACCAGAAACATTTATTGTTCCCGTAGCTCCACTTCCGTAACCATTGAAAAAAACGCCCCCCGAATAAGTCACCGTACCACCTGTAACCGTCAATGTCCCGTCTTGCCCGCTTCCTGCACCGCTGTAAAAATCTCCACCGGTAATCGAAAAGGTGCCGGCTCCAACACTGATGGTTCCCTTTCCTGTATACCCATTTTGAATCCCTCCCCCATCCATGATAAGATCACCTCCCCAAACATGTATAAAACTCGGATAGGACGCACTTGCACAACGTAAATCTGCACCGGCCTGAACATTGAGTGCTCCATAAATGACCAATGATCCCTCGATGCTCCGCGTCACTGAAAGATTTACGGTATTTCCAACGCTTACTTGATAGGTGGAGCCCAGGGTGATATCAAAAGTACCATCCCACTCAGAAAATCCAAAAACTCCTTGACTCATGAAAAAAAACAATAAAAAATAAATTAACTTTTTTATTCTACTACCCTATTTTTTCTTCAAAACTACAACCCTATTACCGTTCCTCCCGATTGAATCACCGTCCCGGGCATCAGCCAATCTCGATAGAAATACCCGCCAGATTTTATAAAAGTCCCCCCAGTCACATTAACGGTCCCTGAAGGAAATGAATTATTGTTCAAAGTCCCTTGTGCCAAGCCAAAGGTCCCCCCAGAAATGTTTATTTGACCCGACGCACCACTCCCATTGTACAACGTCCCGCCTACCTGCGAAAACGTCCCACCGCTTATCTGAATCGATCCGGAATCATTCGCACCATTATGCAGCGGCCCTTTAGCCAATAAAAACGTACCACCACTCACCGAAACAATCCCATGAGCCCCAACACCATTGTTCAAACCACCATCCGATTGCACATCAAACGTACCAGACGCCACCGAAATCGTTCCTACACCCGTAACCCCATTATCAAACAGACCGGCCGATTGAAAATAGGTGCCACTCTCAATATGAAGCGTACCACCGGTCGTGTTTCCATTGTAAAAATTACCGCCCCGATGACGAAGTACAGAGTTGGTTAACGTCATCAACCCATCATTGTACACAGCACCGCCAGAATCCAATCGAAATACTCCCGCAACAATCGCAAACGAATTATTGTTATAAATCGACTTCGCCCCCGTATACAGCGTGCCGGTCAACCGAACCTCCAACGTGCCATTAATCGTCAAATTACTCGTCAACGTTACCAACTCATCAGCAAGATAGTACGTATTGCCATCATCAGGAATGAGATAGGTCGTATCAGGATCCCAGGCTACATCGGCAGCGAACATGTTTGTGTGAAAAAATAGAATAAGAATTATGGTGAATAATTTTTTTAGCTTCATAAAAAACTCCTTTATGCAATATCGATATAGCCATACACCTCAACATACGCACCGGCCAACACATCAACAATAATCGTATCATCAAACGAAATCGCCTCTGACAACTGTTGGCCATCGGCCGACAACGTCACATAATTATCAAACAATACCCGACCGGTCGTCAGTCGTAACCCAGTCGGCGTCGAATACAACATGCAACCATCCAAATATAATTTTGATGTGGTATCGGTCATTACCAGCAATTCTCGATTTTCGGTTGGTGAATCGTAACTGAACGTTACGCCATAATCAAGATACAACATCGAACTAGAATCGATGGTGCTCGTCATCGCCGATGCGTAAACAAAAGTATTTGTTCCTGTCATCTTCACATCCCGTTCAATACGTATCGCGCCCGAACTGAACGTGTAATCGCTCGCCAAAACTACCTCACTGTCTTTCAATACTACCACGCCATCATTCGTTCGACAACGAACCCCAAACCCATCCAAAACAACTCGATCAATCGTCAACACACTATCCTGCGCAACATCAAGAAGTCCATCATCAGCAACCATAACTCTGTTGCCAAATCCTTTAATCACACAATCGCCAACAAACAACCACTGACGCGACAGCATCATGTCGTGCGCCAGCTCAATCGTCACCCCATCACCAAAAACAAGCTCGCTTTGCTCATCACCAAACGAAACGTACTCAGGCAAGAAATCTTTTAAGACGATATGTTCAAGCGTGACGGTTATCCCAGAGTCGATTAAGAATAAAGGTTCATCTGCACGAGAAAAGTAAATATACCAAGTCGAACCGTTCAAGCGTAGATCGTTTTGCAAATACATTTTATGATGCGGGCCAAGATAAATGTTGTACGAAAGAGTTTGATTTGAATCGAAGAAAACATTGTCGGGGCCGTGATCAATCGAATTTATAAATGAGTACAAGAGAGAGATATCACCTTGCGCATCTGCAACCCGTTCGCCAAGTTTTGTTGTGTCAGATTGCAACCAATCACCATGCGCCGCAACTTTGATCGTACCACTATTGAGCAACGACAAATAATTTTCTTGCGGCGTACCAAAAACGATATCTCCCAACGAAACTTCATCCAACGAATCTCGCCACAACGTCGTACCATCAATCGTCAACGAAGCATTGACATCAAATCTCCAGTTGTATCGATCAACAAACCAATGAGTCGGCCCTTCAACATACATACCACCGATCGTCACCGTATAATTATTTGCAAGCACAACTCCCACGTTGGCCATGATCACTTGCGCATTATCATTCATGAAAACAAGATCACCGTAATTTTCCCCTAGCCCCTTGATGATGATATCGGTCAAATAAAGCGTTGCATCGTTATCGACTATCAAACGACCACTGTTCGTTAAATCAAGAATGTGCCCATTACCACTCAACCGCCCCGTGCCACTAAACGTCCACGTACCAGAAAGTATCATGTTCGCTTGCAGTTCAACCTGCGAGGACATATCCCAATAAATATCATGATTATTTGATTGATTGGTGGTACCAAACGAGAATTTGTGACTGTTCAATACAACCGCTCCTGAACCGGTAATCGTTTTATCATTGGCAAATCGTACGTGCGTACCAAGATTCAGCGTGCCGCCATTGAGCGCAATATCACCATGGATGTCTGAATCGAGAGAGATATCAAGCGTTGCGGTTTTATCTTGTAAGGTTATGGTGTTTCCAGCAACACCCGAGCCAAATAGTTTCGACGCACCGATCATCCTGAGAGGGGTCAGTAATCGACCGGCCCGTACCTCAAGCAAACCGTTATCAATCGCAAGATAACCGTTTGCTGTTTTAAATGTACCGGTCACAAAATATGACACATATGAATCATGCGCTCTCGACAAATCATCATACACATAAGAAAATTTGTCATACGTAACTTGCGATGCCCCTAGGGTCGCAAGCGGGTTTGTAATTGGCGTGTATAAAACACCATTACGAAGCGTTAGATCGCAAACCGCAGTCAGACCATTTTCCTGAGAGATATTTATAATCGCAGAATCTTTTATAAACTTGATCCCGTCTTGAGAAGCATTATTGTTGTAAAAGAGTGTGCCATCTTGGATGGTTAATCGTGCGCCACCTTCGATTTCTAACGAGAAGTCATCACCAAATGTGACACCATACGTTGTATCAACAGCAAGTATCGAATCATTTGCAACTCGAAGCGTGCCAAACGTTAATTTAGTTCCTGGACCGGCAACTTGCAACGTCGAACCATGAAGATTTATTCGTGCAGTCGAATCATGAAACCCAATCAAACCAATCTCAAACACCATATCTTTTGTAACATGAATCGTACTTTCTCGAGCAACTTCTAACGTATTCGCACTTTGGTAGGAGAAGTAATTGTTTTCGTCACCGATCAAATACCAATCATCAACAACATCGATTGTGCCAAGCGTAAACGAAAAATTGCCATCCTGTATCCAAATCACGTTGGCAAGTGAAAGTGTTGCCGTCTCATCCATGCAGCGAATCTTGTTGCCCGAAAGATTATCAATCGTGATGTTTTCAAACCGCACCGATCGCCCTGAACCAACCACAATCTCACCATCCTGGCCAAAAACAAGCTTATGATCACAGCCATGAATTACTGCGTCATGCGTGATGGTCCAGGTCGCATCAATATCAAAATCACGATCCAGCATAACAATGCTACCGTCAGTAAAGATGCTGCCATTGTCGGCAGTAAACGATTCTGGAGCATTGCATCCCGCATTATCAAACTGGCCACCTTTACGCAGATGGACATCCCCCTGAGAAATATCAACCGTGCCGTAATAATTGTAAAGTGAACCGCCAGAGAAAACATTCACGACTGATGAGTCGTTTTGGCTTTGCAACGTGCCACTCAACATCGCAAACAGCCCAGGATGATAAACATTTATTATCCCTGGTTGCAAAGAATCACCATTGGCGATGGTTCCGTAGTTGTACAAGCCACCGTACACATTAATCGAATTGTTCGATCGATTAATCATTTCACCAAGGACAATAACTTTTTCACCCTCTAGAATGTTCCAATCAAAATCATGATGGATATAAACGGGTTCCCCCTCTGGAATAATCACCGGCTCTGTTCGCAAATCCAAGAGCGACCCATTAAAAATGCCATTGTTGATGAATTCACCGTCGCCAAACAGCACAAAGAAATAATTGTTCGTAAAGACACCGGTCGTGTGGTTGATGATCGTCGCATCGTTACACATGTAGCCATTGTTTGTCAGCAGCCCACTGTTGATAAAAATATCATGGTTGCAGAATGTACCATCGTTCACCATTTCACCATCGTTGACCATAAGCTCAAAATTCGAGAACGTACCGTTGTTGTCCAAAAACCCTACGCTCATATTCGTAAACGTTCCGTAATTATCAACAAAGCCATCATTCGAGAACGTCTCGTTATTAGCAAATACGTCATAATTTTTGAAAAACGCATTGTTTACAAACAAACCGTTGTTGGTCAACAAAGCATCATTCGAGAACGTCCCACTATTATCAAACGTTCCGGTGATCCTAAACGATCCTTTATTAATCATCAGCCCATCATTCGTCACCGTTCCCAAGCTATCGATCACAAACGTGCTGCCGAATGGGATGGAGAAAAGTTCTCCAGGCAAAATGTTCAAATATCCGTTCGTCACCGATTGAATCGAATCGGTAAAGAGATACGTGTGTCCGCCATCACCGTTTACCAGACTCCCTCCACCCAAAACAAACTCACCCTGCTGCACAAAAATTCTTCCATCAAAATCAACGTTCCAACTGTTCGTAATCGTACCACCAAGTAAGCGGAAAATTCCGCCGGTTTGTGTGATAACTCCCTCGTAGTCGATTGGCCCTCCAAGATTGAGTGCACCATTCCGTAGGTCACCACCATCGACGATGTTTAAAAAGCCATCACCAAGATTGATCGTTCCGTTCCTTCGTAAACCATTGGTGAACTGCCCGCCAACCTCAACCGTGCCACCCCAAATATCGATTACCCCATCTCTCCAATTACCACTAATGACATAGCCAGGATCTTCAATCGATAACGTTCCGTCATACACCGTCACCGTTCCAGGACCATAGTTGCTGACATAAAACACGCCCGATCTATGGCACAGCATCCCACCATCAATAATTATTCGCCCCGGCACATTCAGACCATACCCGTTATGCAACTCACTACCCTGCACATCAAGCGTTCCATCGAGAATAATTATTTCTCCCGTACTCACACAGCCATTTCTCAATTCCCCACCATTGACCAAAAGTGTTCCGCCATCGATTTCTATTCGTTTGTTGTTGCAAATGTTGTAGCCGTTTGTACGCAGCGTGCCACCAGGCCAAAATTCAAGCGTGCCGTTGATCGTCATGTCCTGCCCTAGCGCAACCGAAGAACCAACATAATAAATGTGAATATCATCGAAGAGCGAAAGCACATACCCACTATCTTTCGTTGCATCCCACCGTTCGTACCAGATACCGTTGTTTGTCACAGAACCGTTGTTGTTAGTAAAGAATCCTGCATCATCAAACAGACCGTCGATCACAAACGTGCCGCCCGAAAGCGTCATCGCCCCATCAACAGAAAGTGTGTATGCATCCGTGTAAAACTCCCCGTTTTCAAAAATCACCAACGAACCGGAAACCAATAAATCAGCCGTCAGCGTGAAACTATAATTGAGATAGTACGAAAAACCATCATCAGGGATAGGATAGGTTTCATTTGGGTTCCACGGGGTATACCAAAACCCATTGTTCTGGAAAATTCCATCAACAATAAATGTGCCATTGTTGTAGATGTCACCGTTATTGATCAACGTGCCACACGAAATCGTTACCGTTCCATCAAGATTATTATCGAAAATGCTACCAACACTTATGATCAAATTGCCACAAGAAGTGGTCAGTATCCCATTATTTGAAATCGTATATCCGTCGGTGTCCAACGTCCCTTCAGTCCAAATAATCAGGCTTCCATTGATTGTTAGATCGGCCCCTAGGGTGATATATTCATTTATGAAATGATGTAAGCCATCAGAACGAGCGGGAACAATATACCCATCCCTACTTGGCACCCATTCGGCTGCAATCGCACCATTATTGTACGTGATGCCAAAATCTCTAAAAATGCCATTGTTAATAAACAGGACGTTATTGGTAAACGTTCCATAATTTTCAACCAACACATTATTTTCTAAAATCCAATCATTAATAAATGTGCCGGTCAAACCATTTGTTACAATTCCATTATTCGTGAGTAGACTATTATTTTCAAAAAGGCCGCTGTTGGTGAAAATACCATCTTTAACCCAGAACATGCAATTATTTGTGATCGTTTGCAAAGAACCAACCTCGCCATCTGGCCAAATTTCAAAAACCCCATTGTTCGTCAAATTCGCATCCACCACCACATCATAATCAACAAAATAAATTCGCCCATCATTTGGAATCGTGTAGCCATTCTGCGCACCCTCCCATTGCTCATACCACGTCCCGGCCCCACTTATAGCAACATTTTCGATCACAATATTTGAGTTTGTGAAAGAAAGCTCATTCAAGAATGTGCCGTTATTATCCAAAATTCCCGCGTTCGTAAATGAGTAAAAATTATTGAGCACGCCGCTGTTTGTCAACGTACCATTGTTGATCAAGCGCCCACCCTCTTTGTTGAGCCAAAGTAAAGCACCTGAAATTGTAAATAATAAATCGTTGGTGACAAGATAGGTGCTGGTGTATAGTTCTCCATCGGTCCATATCACAAACGATCCTGAAACAAGCAAGTCATCGGTCAGCGTGAAACTGGTAGTTAAATAATATGGAAACCCATCGTCAGGAATAACATACGACACTTCCGGCATCCATTCCGCATAAAACAAACCCGGATCGCCCGCAAAGTCACCAATGAACTCTCCATTGTTGATAAATGTCCCAAAGTTGTAAAAGTTGCCACATGAAGTGTTCAAGACCCCATCAAGCATGTTATAGAACAACCCACCTGAACTTACAAACAACGTACCACAGGAAAGTGTCACCAAACCGTCATTGCTCATCGTGTAACCATCGGTGATCAATGTGCCGGTCGACCAAATGTCAAACGTGCCATCAACGAGCAAGTCCGCTGTAAGCGTTTTTGCAAAATCCATGTAGTAACGCAAGCCATCAACATCATCTGGTGGAATAATATACGTTTCATTTGGCTCCCAACGATCAAAATAAAAACCATTATTCGTAAATGTCCCGTTATCAACAAACGTTCCACCTGCAAGCAAAAGTATCCCGTTGTTTAGTAACACCCCATTGCTCGCAAGTTCGAGCGTTTGGCCCGAAGAAAGCATAAACACCTGATCGAAAAAGATTGTCAGGTTACTATCAACAAGATCATCGGTTATCAAAAAACCAAAAAATGCAACATTACTGGTTCCGTTGCTGTCGTAAATATCAGCGTTATCCAGTACGAGTGTCCCACTCGAAACAATAATATCTCCCGTTAAACCAGCCCCATACCCGTTGGTGATTGTCCCGCTTGTCAAACGCAACGTTCCCCCATCAATCGTGACACCACCATCTGAACCCCACCCGTTATAAAACAGCACACCAGCTTGATCAAGCGTGCCGCCGGTCACATCGATCGTACCAACACCGCCATCCCCATTATAAAAATCACCATCAGTCAGCGTAAGCAACCCATCGGTAATCGATATGATGCCTGTGTTGTCATATCCATTTGCCAACGTGCCACCGCCCTGAGCAAGCGTGCCTCCAGAAATGTTGATGC
>JANQEY010000036.1 GCA_028278125.1 bacterium
TTCCGAAATCTCACGTGGTGGAAGCGACTGAAGGTAGGCAAACAGGGAGAACCAGATGAGCAGGTTACCCCAGAATGTGCCCTGGTACAACGGATCAAAGCCATCAGTAAAATGCTGTTCCAGCTCCTTGGGAAAACCTGCGAGCTGTTGTGCCACGGCTACCTCCTAAGACGCTTTTTTAGTTATTACAAAGTCATACTTGATAATGCCCGTTTCCTGCCCGGTTTGTGTGATTTTCAAAATCCAGGAGTACGGTATATTATCAGCACCTTGAACAGACATTTCATCTGTTATCTGAAGCCCCAGATCAGAATCACGCTCCTGCTGCTTCAAAATATAGTTCTCAAGTCCCGGAAGGATGGCTTCAAAATCATCTTCCAGCTCTTGAACAGTAGAAATCAGAGGTCTTTCACCGGTTTCCGTATCAACATCCGCAAACAATCCTTCTCCAGATACAACGATCCCAAGTGTTTTCTTTGGATCGGTTTCAGAACTAGATTCGGGTAGATTATCAAATGCCGGTTGTAGCAATGCTCCTGAAGAGGAATAAGATTTCAGCAGGAATAATAGAATAATTGTCATCATATCCATCATGGCTGACAGATTCATTTCCTGGAATTTCTTATCCCTTTTCCGCGTTCGTTTTGAAGGTGCAAACGCCATATTATTCTCCAGCGATCCTGTTAAAAGATCCTGTGTTACTGCGCCAATAAACTCTTCCTACTGTACCTGGCCCATGACCGGAGTTGCGAACAATGGTTTCGTCGCTCCGTCCTTATCCTCAAATTCTCTTGACTCGTCCAGTACGCTGACTAACACTTGCCATGGGATATCACCCTTGGCGGTGATTTTCAACATCTCTGCGTCCGAGTATTGCCAGGTGAAGGAAACCACATCTTGACCGGTCTCCGGATCCTGCGTTGTTTCGGTGGAAACCGGTTCGCCGATAATATCCTGGCGAATCCTGACTAACTCTTTGTGGAGAGCATCGTAATCGTATTCACCATCAACTTTCGGGAGTATTTTAAAATTCTCCCCTTCCTGAGTCGCACCGAACATGGAGATTTCGAAATTCTCCTCGGAAATATTCAAGAGAAGATTCATCGGCTTGGGAGCATCAGCATCGTTTTCTTCTCCCTCACCTTCATTATCTCCTCCTCCTGCTTCTTCGATTGGAGGTGGTGAATATTCCAGCAAACCGATCTTGATGAATTCCGCCACAGATAACAGCAATGGAATAAGGACGACCATCAAGTTCATGATAGGTGTAACATCCGGATTGATTTGAGAGTCAGGCGCCTTCCGTTTATCTGATGGTTTATACGCCACTCATCGTCCTCCGGTTAACAAGTGGATCAGTTTAACTGAATGCTCGTCAATATCTTCGATGATGCCGTTTATTTTCGTGTTGATGAATGCGTACAGCATAATAGCAGGTACCGCCACCATCAGACCACCAAGCGTCGTGAGCATCGCAGCGGAGATACCGGCAGCCAGTCCTGTACCGGCGTCGCCTCCCTGTCCCGCAGCTTCGAATGATAGGATCAGACCGAAAATAGTACCCATCAGACCAACCAGGGTGGAGACGTTACCGATCATTCCCAGGATAGGCATCCGTTTATTCAGGTCAGGTAGAACTTCAAGTGTCTTTTCATCGAGGGCATTCTGGACAGCACGAAAATCGATCAACTCACGCTTTTCAGCTTCCACTAAAGCGGCCATGACTACACGGGGCAACGCTCTTTTACCGGCAGACTTACAAAGGTTTATTGCCTTTTTGAAATCGCCAGCTTGCACCATCTTCCTAATCTCAGCCATGAACCGATTTGCATTCACATTTGCAATCACGTAAATGGAGACAAATCTTTCTATGGCTATTGCCAGCATCCAGACAAAGAATAAAAGCAATACCCACATGAATTGCCATCCGGGATTACCGGGCGTGAAAGAACCAAACAATTTTGCAAATACGTCAGCAGCTCCCATCTTATTTTCTCCTACGTTGCTCCGTGAGCATTTATGTTATGTGAATTCAAAAATCAGACTTGATCAATGCTATGAATACTGCCTGCAGGCACCATAATAATTTCATCCAAATTTGACCGAATATATACGCTACTTTCTCTCCTTCGCAAGAAGTTCTTTGAAGTCCGTCATCTTTTTCGGTCTGATTTCTTCTTCAACCGGTGCTATCAACTCAGCCAGTAGAGCGAATGCCGATTCGGTGTAATCCTTATTTACAGAATCAATAGTTGCTGGAATAAACTCCGGCCTTGCACGTGAAGGAGATATAATCGCGGTAGGTGCTTGAATCTCTCCCTCAATAGTAATAACGTCATCAAATGCCAAACCCGGAGTTTGCGCATAAACATCAAGGCTAAAGGTAATACCAACAATTGTGAAACACAATAAAACTAACGTGTATTTACGTATCTTCATATTAACCTCCTTCAGAATAAAACTTGAAGGAATTTCTATTAATGTTTGGGATATTTAGGGTTTTATTATGTATTTATTCCTCTGACTCTCCCTCACCTGATTCATCCTCGTCTGGTATATCCTCAGGCAGCTCAAAATCACCACTCTCAAAATCGAGATCTATCTGGTCCGCCTCGGGCGTTTCGATATCATCCATCATTTCCATCGTCTCAGATTCAGTGGAAGCAGTCTGACCGGGAAGAATAACCTGCATATCATCGCGAATTTCCGGAACTGTCCGATAAATCAGATCCATCCAGAATCCACCCCCGGTTAAATCCGGATCCTCCACCTCGGCAACGATTATATTTTCACCCTGGCGCATGTATTCAAGAATAAACGGATTCTCTTCAATCTCCTTCCAATCAGTGCTATCCTCGATATCATCTGCAGTAATGAACTCCCCATTTATATACAGGTTGTAATCATTGTCCGCGGTAATAAACAGTTCCGCGTCTGTCAGGCGATCTACAACATTCAACCTGTAGACGTAATAGACTAATTCAAAGCCTTCCCTACGTTCCGCCAACGATTCAATCCTGGTGAGCATAAATCCGGGTGGAATAGTATCATTCTCCGCAGATTCCGCTGACAGAGAATCAGACGAAGCAATTTCAGCCAGGCTATCTGCTTCGGCTGAAGCCACAGACTCATCATTCTCGACCATTGCGGAATCGGCTATATCGTTTGATAGCGATGCATCCAGTCCGAGGCTGTCAGAATTTAATCCAAGGCTGTCTATCATCGTTTGATCTGTAGTATCACTCTCAACCGGTGGTATATAGTTCGGATCAACGACGATCGTGTCAATCCAAGTTGTATCGAACATTGTTTCAAAGAGAGCGATCGGTAAAGGATCAGGTCCACCATAATCGTTTACCCAATCCAGTGAATCAGGAAATCCGCCAATCTTTACAGCTTCAAAAGTTGTAATATCAAAATCGATATCTTCCGGATCAATAAAATCAATCGTAGCAATCCACGTTGTATCAGTTGCCAGGAAGTTATCAGTCTCCTTTATGCCGAGTAGATATGCATATGTTGAAGGATCAAATGTGACAAGTTTCCTCGCGATCTGGTTCGACCAGGGTTGAGGTTGAAGAAGAAGTTCCTCAGGAATTACCCATGCTTCGACCAGTACATCAATCAGGGTTTCATTCCAGGTACTGATGATAATATCGTAACCCTGGAAACCAATAAGTTCGGTCTCAAGTAATGTTTCGTTAAACCTGGTCTCATGTTTATTCTGCGAATTAACTGCCTGATCACGATAGCTCTCAAAACGGTTTACCAGGTTCCATCCATATTCGAGAGAGTTACCCGCCATATCGAGGTAGTGCGCTTTGCCATTTGTATCTTTTAACGCCAGTTCCAGTAACTGCGCAGCCATAGTTTGAATACCAACACCAAAGGCTATAGCCTGTTCCTGGAATAGAGTTATTTCATCCGGGAACATATCAATAAAGAGTCCATATGCTTCAGCCAATGGGTCTTCTTTAAATATCATCCATTCCCAGCCCTGGACATAAAAGTCGTATCCATCTTTGAATACCCACTCCATTCCCTGGTGGTATTCATTATGTAAACGTTCATAAATCTTTTGAATACGTATTCGTGAAGTATCAGCCAGGCTTCTCTTGGTAATAATCGCGGTATCTGCTGCTTCAATCGCACGCAGGTATTCTTCTACCATCGGTTTCGCGGCTGGGAGCATCGCTTCGTTCAGAAGTAAAGCACGGAACGACATCTTTTCCCAACGTCTGCCGGGTGGCAATGGGTTCTCTAAAATCAGGAATGGAGCCGTCGCGAATATATCGGCATTCATCAGCGCGATTTCAGGCACTCTCTCAGCCGCAGAATCCCTGAATGCCTGACCAAGCGCTATCCACTCATTTACGTCTTTTATATAATCGTTGATAGAAGTCAGAGCTTTTTGCGAATCCGATACGGTCTTTTCAAGCGTTAATTTAAGCTCCTCAGGTAGATCAGGCCTGGACATATTCTTCTGTTCACGCAGGATATATGCATTGAGTGTATCAACCCTGACCTGGTTCTCGCTCTGGATACTGTTAAACAGGGTAATCTGTTCACTGAGACCGGTGATCGCAGCTCGATAATCTGCAATCGCTGAAAAATAAAAATCCATGGCACTGTCTGCCAATGCCCTGCGAAGTGGTAATAGAACTTCTGGATCGTCAGTAGTATCAACCCGTGGCCGTCGCCATTCAGCCTGTGCCATTAACTCTGTCAGCTGTGCCATACGGTAGTATGCAAGGAACGATTCCTTCATCAGGAAGTCACGCAATTCCTTATAATCCTCAATCAGCTCATTTCGCAAAGCTTCTTTGCGTTCCTTTGCGTTCAGGTACTGACGTTCACCGGCAGGATAAGATATAACTTTGAATTCATCAAATTTCCAGGATGTTAATACATCCTTGGCACGTGAAGCATATTTGATATTACCGGCACCACCTTGGGATACCAGCCGCCTGTGTGCTTCAAGTGTTCCTTCGAAAGCAACCCTTGCCCGATCATCTTCATCGTTCTCAAGGTAATACTCACCGGGCTCGTAATATGCTTGAACAGTCCTGGGATCATCCGGGTACTTGTTGGCGAAATCCTCATAAATTCTCATCGCCCTGGCTTCATTTTCAAGCTTGAGATAAAAACGAGCCATGTCGAATAACCATTGGATCGCGTCGTCAGCATCGGGGAACCGTTCAAGATAATTTTCATGTATCTCTAGAAGCTTATTCCAATCCTCCACTTCTTCATAGTTCACAGAAGCTCTTGATAATGCTACCTGTACCCTTTCAGATGTTCTTTCCGGGTGGACATTGGCTAAGGTATCATATGTAGCAGCTGCCAGGGCAGGATCTTTTATCTGGTCCTCATATATAGTTGCTATATTATAATATGCCTTGGGCATCCACTCCGATTCACTATAGGTGTGAATCAACAATTCGAACGATCTTATAGCTTCGTTCCAATCTTTTATCTCCATGAAGGTAATTCCGGATTCCCAGAGTGCCTGGTCAGCGAACTCAGCATCCGGTACATCCAGCGCAGTTCTCCTGAAATCGAGAGCAGCCTGCCGTTGATCACCTGTATCTTTCTTCTGTTTAGCGTGGAGATAAATAGATTCACCACGGATGGTCATCGCTTCATTTAACAGATCACCACTAATACCTGCAGTTTCAATTCTTCGAGTAGTCTCTTCAGCCAGCAAGTGCAGACCACTGTCCCTGTATCCTTTAAGAATACCCCTGAAAGCCTCCTCAACGTACTCACTTTGAGCATATTGAGTAACTATCATTTCAAAATATCTTCGCGATTCATCGAAATAGTTCTTATTCAGATAAACCTGTCCTGCCTGCATAATAATCGTGGGGGCATTCTTATTCTCAGGGAAATTTTCTATAAAGAGATCTGAAGCATAGATTAACATCTCCTCACTTTTCAGAAGAGGGAGTATTTCAACCTTTGCCGCTTCAGTAACAGCTGCAGCCGGTATTTCCGCCGATACATCCTCTGTCGCTGATAAAGAATCCGGCTCAACGATGGACAGAGTATCTGCCTGGATTGTTGAATCCACGGGGCTGACATCTTCTTCAACAGGCCGCGAAACCTGCTCTTCGGATGAAACGGTGGCAGTATCCGGAGGTTGTTCAGTCTGATCAACCGACTCAGTGGTGTCCTGGTCGACCATGGCCAGTATCATTAAAGGATCATCAATTGAAGCAATGGCATTTTCTAATGGATCCCAATCCTCAAATGTCAGGTATTCGATCGCACCGGGTATGTCATCAAGAAACTCGGGATATTCAAAGTATCCTGTATTTGTTGTATCAGGAAGCTCAGGTTGATCTTCAATTTCATCAGTTGATTCATCAACCTCTTCACCCACATCCTGCTGAACTTCTTCTTCCGGCGTTTCTTCAGGTAATTCTTCAGGAATCTCTTCCTCTATTACTCCCTCTTGAGTATCCTCAATCTGTTCATCTGCATCTGCCGGTTGTTCATCCAGTTCATCACTAACAACCGGTGGTTCTGTCTCTTCATCAGCTTTTAGAGATTCTTCCTCAACAGGTAGTTCTTCTTCAACAGGTGGTTTCTCGTCAACAGGTGAATCGGCTTCTGCTGGGACTTCTTCTTCTGCTTCGAGCTTTTGCAGATATTCAGAGTATCCTTCAGGAACGGCACCCCCGATATATCCCGGATCCTGTGTTTCCGGGATAATAAAGGTAGGATCCGGAATCTGTGCACCACCTTCTTCAAATGCAATCAAGGCCTGGGCTACCGAAATCATGCCTTCGGCTGCTTTTTCCCTGTACTCATTCTCACCCCACCTTGTCACAACATCCTTAAATGCCTCGTAAGCATTCGCCTGGTACTGCAGATTCTCTCTCGATTGCTGCAGGAATACACCCATATAATATTGAAGCTTGGGTGTCTTATCGGACAGCGGGAATTCAGTCAGGTAGTTTTCAGCTACGCCGAGAGCATAAGCCACTTTATCCGGATCGAGCGAAAGTGCCTCTTTAAGGTGCTTATTGTAATAATGATAGTAATATTTTGCGATCAGCGTATCCGCATCGAGACGCACCTGGTCGAAATGATTTGCCTCATCCCAATCGGAACCCCTACGATACTTGTGGAACAGCTGGTTCCAGGCTTCATGGGCAGCTTCCTCATCCAGCATGTCTTCAAAATAGAGTGAAACAACTTTTTCCTGCAGCCATGGATTTTCCGGTTCAAGCGGATATTCCACCATAGCCTGTTCATAAGCATCAACTGCCTGGTCGAGGTAGCCTATTTCATCCCGGTATATCTCCCCCATCTTTTTCAGCATTTCGTAACCATACCGGTCATATCGAAGTGAATCATCATTGATGAAGGAAACGGCATTTCCAATACCGCTGTTAGTCCATTCAGTCTCTTCCTGTGAATAACAGATTGCCAGGTATTTAGTCGCTTCCTCAGACATATCCCCGGTAAATTCTTCAGGTGGCAACTTCTCTTTCATCTCAAAAGCATGCTGGACTGTCTTGTCGAAGAAATCTACAGCTTGTCTGTAATTTTTATCAGAAGCCGCGTCATCGTAGGGATCATCAGGTTTTTTCCTGAAGTTACACCATCCCAGCATGTATAGCGCATCATCATAAAACTCTGATTCAGGATGGTTCAACACCTCTTCGAAGTAGGGGATCGCCCCGGACATATCCGACAGGTTCTCGAAGTGGTAATAACCGATACGATAGAGCGATTCGGAAACATATCTACTGTCGGGGAAATTATCGACCAGGGTTTCAAATGTATCGCGTGCCTGACGTTTACTCGCGTCCTCTTCCTGGTCATACATTATTACCGCAATATTATATAATGACTCATTTACAAAAGATGTATTGGGAAATTCATCAATAATTCTTCTATAGATGTTTACAGCCTTTGTATAATCTGGAACAGGCTCGGGCGGCAGTTCAGCATCTTCAGGCATCTGGTCAACCATCTGCCAGTATTCCATATCTTCCTGTGCCCAGATTTCCTCCGCTTCACGATAATAGAGTTCACCAAGCCTGAACATTACGTCAGCAATAATCTCATCGCGGTTAGCCACCCTGTTGATCAGAGGATTTGTGTGATAAGTACCAATAAACCTTTCTGCTTTAACAATTAAACTCTTGCGTACTTCTGCAATTTCTTCAGATAAACGTCTGTGTTCTTCTTCGTACCTGGCCATGATTGAACGAAGCTGATCAATCGGATAGCCCTTTGCGCGTTCGATTTCAATCCCATGAAGAACTATTAAAAACTCGTTCCGAAGGCGCATAATTCGGAGATTGGCCGTTCCCCCTGTTTCCGAGAGTAATTCCGTCGGCATCTGTTCCGCGTATATTTCAGCTCGCCTGAGCAAGAGGTTTCCACGTTCGATCAGTTCACTGATTTCCAGTGTTATCCCCTCAGGCGAGGCCAATGACCTGAACTGGGCAACCATATCACGACCGAAAATCGCGTATTGCGCATCAGAGGATTCAATTGGGGCAATGACGGAGATATCCGCTTCAGGTTCGTCGGTATCTGTCTGGGCAAACCCGAGTGAGAAACACATCACCGGTAAAAGGATGAGAGATAATTTGAATAATTTTCTCAGTGCTAACCTCATTTATTCTGCCTGAGTACTGTAAATCGTTCTATTCATATCAACTGATTATTATAATATTACTATAGTTTCCAATATCATTTTTGAGGAGAAAACCTTACTCCTCATTTTCTATCTCAGCGGGCATCTCTTGTCCAGGTTCTTCTTCAACCGGCAGTTCAGCCTCTTGTTCAGCAGCAATTTCTTCCTTGTACTGGATCATCCTTGCAATTGTACCCATTCTTTTCGTCAGATCATCCAGCAGGTTCATCTGTTCCAGCAGGTAATCAAAGTCAAGGTCTGCGAGGGCATACCTCCTGAATGCAAAATCACGCCAGGTTTCTATATCTGCAGCGATCTCAGTCATTCTACCTTCTGAGAGAGATACTATATTTTCTTCATATGACCTTCGGGCACCTACCAGGTCAGCTTCAGCGATATCCATCGTTATCAGGCTATTGAGCTCATCGTCTTCCTGCAAACTTTCCCTGGCGCTCTGTAGTTCTACCAGTGCCTTGTGAAGTTTGGATAATTCATCCTCACCCATCGATATTAAAGAATCCGTGGCTTCATTATGATATTCGAGCTCAGCTGTTTGCTGTGTAGCTGTAGCCTTTCTTGCTTCATAAAATCCACCGATCTGGATTGTCCAGGCCAGTTTGCGCAGCCGGGCTTCCAACCGATCGTATGAGCCGAGTAAAGACTGGTTCTGTTCAAGTATTATGGTATCGCGGAATGTCGATAAATCTTCATAGAGAATACGCAGGCTATCCCTTTCCATCAGGAATTCATGCATTCTCTTATTTAATTCAGTAATCTCTGCTATCTTTACCCTTTTATATAGCCGGTCAAGTTCGTTAATAAGGTTCATATATTCGAGGAAAAGATCAGGATCGTTTCTCTCTATAACCTTTTGCTCATACGCTTTTGCTTCCCGGACACGTTTAGTAATCAGTTTCCTTTCAGCGATATAGTTCCTGACATCAGTCAGCTTATTAACCGTCTCCACCATTTCCTGGTACTGGGTTAACGCTTCAGGCTGCCTGCCCAGCATTTCACGATTAAATCCACCAAGTGAAATCGCTTCGTAATAACGCTGATCATCAGGATATTTTTCAATTAATACACTTGTTAAACTGTCAACCTTGTCAAAATGGTATTGCCTGTATTCTGTCCAGGCTAATCCGATAAGGGCGTCTTTATAACTGTCCGAGTTAGGATCTACGCTGTTGAACCAACTGCTGCTTGTCTCAAAATCTTCCAGTTGCGAGAAACAATATCCAAGCTTGACCTTGGCGTCGTTTGCCAGGACAAATTCCGGATCTGAAGGTTTAAACCGTCCTTCTGAGATAAGTTTAAATGGATTAATTGCCTCTTCGAATCGCCCCAGGTGCACCAGCGCCTGACCTCTTAAATATGATGCTTTAAATTCATTCGGGGAAAAATTCGGAATCCTGTCGAGGGCATAACTGGCGTCTGCGAAATAGTCACCCAGGAATAATCCAAGCCCGGCAGCATAATAAAACTTGGATGCTATAGCCACCTGCTCACGTGTAAAATTAACGCTGCCCTCCAATTCGCTTAAAGCATCCTTCAGCCTGTTGATCTCTTCCTTGGGTAACTCTTCCATGGCGATAGAGTCGGTGAGCTCCTCCCAACGCTGATCATAGATATAGATAGGTTCAAGTTCTACGGCTGTTTGGCCATATCTATCCCATATATCCTTAACAATGGTATATTTATCCAATTCCTGGTATATATAGAACAACCTGGCTATGGCATCCAGGCGATATGGGGTATCCGGATGAGTACCAAGCAACCTGTTGTAGCTTGCTGCGGCAGTGACGTAGTAGCTTGCGCCATATTCCGATTCAGCCCGGTAGAACAGAATATCATCCATATTCTCATATGGATATAAAAGCAGGATATGATTAAACAGCAGGATTGCCAGCGGATAATTTTCTTCTTTATATGCTTTATACGCCAGCCTCAGATCGTAATCAAACATCCGTTTTATTTCCAGCGGATTCCCCTCTTCCACCAGTTTGGCTTTTAACGCCTCCGCGTAGATGAGCTTATGGTGGTGCTCCGCCATAACGTATTCAGATGTCGCGAGGTAATGGTCGGCAACGCTAAGAATAGTGTCGCCAAGTTGAGGCTCTACATAGTCAACAGGGCTGTTAATCATGTTCAAATCGAGAACCGAACCTATTATCTCCCTGTTCTGTAGTTCCTCGTTAACTCCTTTGAAGAGTCCCAGCAGGTATCTCTCACGTAATAACATTTCCACATCAAGCTGAATCTGCTTCTTGAAATAGTAATAATCACGAAAGCTGTCGAGCATCAAGCGTGTTCTTTGCGCAGATAGCTGCTCTGCGGAGAGTTCCTCAACTACCTGCTCACCACGTATCAGCACCTCCGGTTCGGGAGCTAAGATTATTTGCTGCGCAGAGACCGCCCAAGCCGAAAACACAAACAGGAATATTACTATCCGTCTTAAGCAGCCAGGCTGAAATAGGGAAGTATGTTTCATATTTTTATCTTGATGCCGGAAACCCAGCGAAGTCATCGATACCTCTTGTCCGGTTCTTTCACGCTTAAATTTTAACCTGCGTGGAAATTCCCAAAACAATTGGGAAGGTAACGGCACAATGCAAAGCGTGTCAAGCAACCTCTGCCATTCTTATAACTCTAATTAAGAAAAAAGAGTGCGCTCTGCGAACTCAAACTCCAGCGAGTCATTATTCATCAATAGTTTCGATATTTCTTGTTGATGAAGATTGCTGCACCTGAAAAATGCTGTTCAGATGAATAACTGCAATGGCAGAATCACGATACTATAATCAATCTGACTCAATAAAGCTAAAATAACAACCAGGAAAATATCATTACAAGCAGAAAATTTTATACTGCGAATATTGCTTATATAGCAGATATTATATAAGTGAACATAATTAACTGAAAACGGCAGCACAATTAATATCTGCCCAATTTTTATATATACCTCTCCTTATATTTATTATCGCATTTGCCTTGCTATAACTTGAAAAATCCATAATAGATTACGATTATTTTTAGTATCTATTGAACTATTAATTGAATTATTTCGGATATTTTGGATTAGTAAGTATATTTTATTTTCATAAAGTGATATTTTATATAACTAATAATTTAATGTTTTGTATATTTTGATTTTTCATGGCTGACAACAGTTATGTTAAAACCGTGTTGATAATATTGGGGTATACATTTAGATTTGTCTTAATACCGGAATACGGATTAAAAATTTATTTCTAGCATAGAGGCAGCGATATGTCTGATGAAGGTTCACATTCATTCAAAATTTCTGTTGGTAATGGAAATCCTCTTGTGTTGATAGCCGGGCCTTGTGTGTTGGAAACGGAAGAAATTGCACTCAAGATTGCCGAAAGAGTTAAACCAATATGTGATTCATATAAACTACCATTTATTTTTAAATCATCTTTTGATAAAGCCAACCGTACCTCTTCCGGTTCCTATCGGGGTCCTGGTCTGGAAAAGGGATTGGAAATGTTAGCGAACGTTAAATCCCGTACCGACCTGCCGATTTTAACCGATATACATGAACCATCGCAGGCCAGGGAAGTCGCCGTAGTTGCAGATATTATTCAGATCCCGGCCTTTTTATGCCGTCAAACCGACCTGCTTGAGGCCGCCGGTGCAACTGGAATACCGGTTAATATTAAAAAAGGCCAGTTTATGGCTCCGGAAGACATGAAGTATGCAATCGATAAGGTCAGGTCGGCTGGTGGAGATGTTGTTACGCTGACGGAACGTGGTGCCAGTTTTGGATATAGAAACCTGGTGGTCGACCTGCGGTCAATTGTTGCGATGAGGAAGTTTGCACCGGTGATATTCGATGGAACGCATTCTGTTCAATCACCGGGAAGCAATGCTGGTGTCACCGGAGGTGACAGGGAGATGGTCCCGATACTGACAAGGGGTGCTGTCGCAGCAGGTGTTGACGGTTTATTCCTTGAAATTCACACTGATCCCGATTCGAGTCCCTCAGACGCAGCGAACATGATAACACCGTCGATGCTTGAACAGAACCTTCCCCTCTGGCTCGAGATCGACGCCAGAGTTAAAGATCATTTAAAATAAATCCTAATATGAAACGGATACTTATAGCGGGCATCCTTGGTGGACTTGGTTTGGAGGTAGCGAAAAGGCTAGCCCGGGAAAACTGCCTTATTGCTGGCATTGATAATCTTAATCCACAATCCGCTTCCGAAGCACATATTAAAATGCAGCTTGAAATACTCGAAGGGTTAAATGGAAGTGAAGGATTCTCTGAGACGGATAATCCTTTAGAACAACCAGTTAATGCTGACCAGATGATTCAATTATTTCCTATAGACATCAGAAATGCTAAGGAAGTAACCAAAGTTCTCCAGAATTTTAAACCAGGATTTATTGTTCACTGTATCACCCCAAGAAGTTTTAATTCAGATGATAGTACATTTGTGAAACTTGAACCGGTCTCAGGGATAGTTGAAATAAATATTTGGGAAGATTATTACTATAGATTTAAAATAATCCCCCTGTTTATTGGTAAAGGTCAATCCCCAGTTGCTTTTCCAATGCGTCAAATACTGCAGAAGATTTCACGCATTAATCCATATCTTAACCCTGATGAAGAGATGAATCTTATACCTCTTTCGAAAGCCGCGGATCTGTTAGTTGATGAAGTTGTCTCAAAACCCGTCAAAACTTTAAGCAATGAACAAAACAAAAGATTTAACAATACAAATTTATTAGAACAACTGGAAGCTATATCAGAAACAGTTAACACGAAAAAAGTTTCTGAACTGTGTGAATTTTTACTGGATGGTATCGAGCGCGAATTAGAGTATGGCGTGGTTACAAATGAAGCTAGTGAAAAATTTGCAAGCGATCTTCAGCAAGGAATCTTGAAAGAGATTATTGATCTTGTAAAATGGGCAGTCGAACTACCTTACACTCCCCCGTTAAACTGGCCTAAAAGGTTAATGAAAAAAGGGAAACGGTAAACCGGCCAGTTTCTCCTTTCTTCGATATTATCATGGATTATTCTGTTATATCAATCTGTGAAGGATCAAGGTTCTCTTTGGCGTATTGCAGGTAAAGTCCTGATTCTATAAACAGCTCAACTATATCTTTATCCAGATGTTTATCCTGCACCATAAATCCGAGGATTTTTTTAGCCTGGCTTAGGGGCATTGGTTTTTTATAGGGTCTGTCTTTTGCAGATAGAGCTTCAAAAACGTCTGCGACCGCCATTATCCGAGCCTGCATACTGATTTCGTCACCCTTGAGGCCGTTTGGATATCCTGTTCCGTCCAGTTTTTCATGATGAGCACCGGCAATTCCGGGAACATCGGTCATCCGTTTAGGCCAGGGAAGCGTATCAAGTATTTTTATAGTCATCCCCGCATGATTATTCATCACTGTCCGTTCTTCATCATTGAGCGTTCCCTTTCGAACGCTGAGATTCAACTTCTCATCATTGTCGATAAAGCTGAATTTTTTACCATCGACTGTATATTTCCTCTTGGCTATTGAGTTCAACAGATCAAGTTTTTCATCAGCCATAAACTCATCACCAACGTTTGCAGTTTCCAGGAAATCCAGGTAGGATTGGAACGATTCGAGATCACCGTCATACGCTTCTTCAATCTCTTTCACTTTGATCGGATCAATCTCTTCTTTAACAAGCTCAAGCTTGGAGTTTACCTCGTCCACCTTTCTTGCCAGTCGGATAGCCTGCCACCTTG
Organism: bacterium; assembly: GCA_028278125.1. Next base: position 14,413 of record JANQEY010000036.1, read on the forward strand.
TTCTCAATAGCTCAATTCTATCAAAAACAGTTTCGAGTTTTGCAGACTTATCAACTACGTATTCCGGTGTAGTAATTTTCCCGGTATCATGCAGCCAGGCTGCTATTCTTAATTCATCCATTTGAGCCTGGGAGAAAGTAAGATCAGCCAGCGCCCCTTTCTTTGTCTCATTGATTTTTTCAGCAATTGCCATTGTCAGGTGCGCAACCCTTTCAATGTGACCGCCGGTATACCTTGATTTTTCGTCAATTGCTGTCGCAATTGCCTTGATAAAGGATTCGAACAACAGTTTCAGTTCACTGATCAGCCTTTGTTGTGTAATAACAACAGCCGCCTGGCTCGCCAGTGCTGTTGTCATATCAACGGCATCCGGTGAAAACTGGATTACATCATTGGTAATCCTCTGCTTGGCATTTATCAGCTGGAGGACGCCGATGATATCATCCTCATGATCACGCATTGGGACAACAAGCATCGATTTGGCCCTGTAGTTGAGCTTCTCATCGAATTTCTTCATCCCTTCAAAGTTGAAACCTTCATGCTCATAAACATCGGGGATATTGACAACTTCACCCGTATTTGCGCAGTAGGCCGATACATTGGCATTGTTCTCACTGCCATCTTCAGTGTAAAGTTGAACATTTGGTAAGGTCACCAGGTTTCCAGATGTTCCACCCATAAATGTGTTCAGGGTATCATTATGGACTACGTTGAATACCAGTTCAGTTTCATTGTCATTGACTAGATAGAGTGTTCCACCATCTGCGTTGGTAAAACGCCTGGCGTGACTTAAAATCATCTCAAGAATAACACGAGTATCAGATTCAGCGCTGAGGGCTGTGCCAATTGCTGTCAGTTCTTTAATCTGAACAGCCTGGTCCTCGGTGAATTGCCTTAATTCTTCAATTATACTGCTCAGGAGCCTGTTGATCCTGGGGTGGTTACTGTAGATACGACGTTCTTCTTTAGGCACGGACATATATCAAGCTCCTCATAATCCCCACAGGGAATAAATCATAATAAGTTCATAGAGTATTCAAATATTATAAATCAGGACAAATATAGCTTTAAGATCAGGAATCACCAACAAAGATAGTCGAAAATCACTGAATTTTTTTATGGCAATATTCTTTCTGAATGCTTTCAGCTATAATGATTTTCAAATAGTATGCCTTATATTTAATGGATAAACATGGAGATATTAATGAAGAATTTTAATTTCCGCAGATATACTATTTCACTATTCGTGATTTTTTCATTAGCGCTAACATTTTTAACGGGATGCAGTTTACAAGGTCCTGAAGAGCTGGATTGGAGCAAGGTCGAATGGGCTGTTTATGAAAATCCGGAGCTGGGAATTTCCATGAAATATCCTGATGTTTACAAAGTCCGTGAAGATGAACGCCAGGGAATTTTATTTAAATACAAGGGTAAACTCCACATGGCCATCAGGTATGTAAATGAAAAACAGGGTAAAAGAGATGGCTTATGGTTTAATCACCCGGTATCAGGTCATACAGAGCTGGGATTCCGTGATGGTTCACTCTACATTTACGATTATTTTACCGGCCCGTTTTTTACACGAACATTGGCATATGTAGTAGAGCACGACGACAGGTATCTTGGCCTTGAATTCCGCACACGAAAAGGTGTACTGGACCTTGATGATGTTCAGAGTGAAATACTTTATTCGTTTAAGTTTACCAGGTGAAGATATTTATCAGTTAAATACTAAATCCGGTCATCCAACCCATGCTTCGGGTGGCCCTGTTGGCTTTGACAACAGGGTTTATTCTCTCTGAAACCAATTCATCAAATTCACAAATCAGCAAATCTGTTCCTAATTACAAAAAATAAACCCGGTCATCAAAGCTGACCGGGCCACACATCAAGATTACTTCGCTACTCTCGCATCGACTTACTGTCTAGGTTTAGTGAGTAAATACTTGTTTATCGTTAGACCAGTAACTGATTACATAAGTTTTCTCAGAACGGTATGCAAAATCCCACCGTTACGGTAGTATTCTACTTCAACAGGTGTATCTATCCTGGCAATTACCGAAACTGACATTGTGCTGCCGTCTTCACCCTCGATTACCAGCTCCACTTCCTGCCTTGGCTTGATATCGTTGGATAATCCTTTGATATGAAATACCTCTTTACCTGTAATACCCAGGCTGGAACAGGTATCACCATCTTTGAACTGCAGAGGCAATACTCCCATGAATACCAGGTTTGACCTGTGGATACGTTCAAAACTTTCAGCGACAACCGCACGGATACCCATTAAGTATGTACCCTTTGCAGCCCAGTCGCGGCTGGAACCGGTTCCATACATTTTCCCCGCCAGGACTACTAGAGGAGTATTTGTTTCAGCGTATTTCATGGCGGCATCGTAAATACTCATCTCTTCCCCGGTGGGATGGTAGATTGTTACTCCACCCTCAGTGCCGGGAGCCAGATAGTTTCTCAGCCGGATGTTTGCGAAAGTTCCACGCAGCATTACCCTGTCATTTCCACGACGGCTTCCATAGGAATTAAATTCACGGGGCTCTACACCCTTTCCGATAAGGAATTGGCCTGCCGGTGAAGTCCTGGCGATCACTCCCGCAGGGCTGATATGGTCTGTAGTAACACTGTCACCCAGCAATGCAACACACTTCGCCTTTTCAATATTTGCGATATTCGGAACGTCACTGGTCATATTGACAAAAAATGGTGGTTCCTGTATGTACGTTGAGTTATCTTCCCACTCGTACAAATCGCCCTCACCAATCTTGATTTTATTCCAGAGTTCGTTCTCATCCCAGATGTTCGCGTACTTATTGCGGTACATCTCGGGATCAAGGAATTCCCTGACACATTTCTCAATCTCGGAATTGCTCGGCCAGATATCCTTGAAATAGACGGGCTGGCCATCCTCACCCGTTCCGATGGGATCATTCAAAAAGTCAATATTGACTGTACCGGCAATGGCATATGCCACTACCAGTGGCGGGCTGGCAAGGTAATTGGCTTTTGTATGTGGGCTGACACGTCCTTCGAAGTTCCTGTTACCTGACAAAACAGCTGAAACTATCAGCTCACCTTCGTTAATGGCAGAGACAACCTCATCGGGTAACGGACCGCTATTACCAATACATGTCGTGCAGCCATAACCGACTACATGGAAATTCAGTTTTTCGAGGTATTCAAGCAGTCCAGCCTTGGAAAGATATTCTGTTACAACCTTTGAACCTGGGGCCAGGCTTGTTTTAACAAAGGGTTTGACACTCAATCCTCTTTCGACAGCTTTTTTAGCCACCAGTCCTGCTCCAATAAGGACATAGGGATTTGAAGTGTTGGTGCAACTTGTAATTGCAGCAATTACAACATCGCCGTGCTTCATATCATCGACGTATCCATCTTTGCTATATTTGCCTGTATTATTCAGCTTTTCACCGCCGGATTCAAATCCACCTTCCTTCACAGGTTTATTAAGAGCGTCGTTAAAGCTGTTTTTCATTGTGCTGAGCGGGACACGTATATGCGGAAGTTTTGGCCCTGCAAGACTGGCTTCAACTGTTGCGAGATCCAGCTCGAGGACGTCAGTGTATTCGGGTTCAGGAGCATCCGCGGAGAAGAATAACATGTTTTCCTTGTTATAACGTTCTACACGTTCAACTTCGTCTGCAGTTCTACCTGAAAATTCCAGGTACCGCAAAGTCTCATCGTCAACGGGGCAGAATCCCATTGTAGCGCCGTATTCCGGGCCCATATTCGCCAGGGTCGCACGGTCAGCCAGTCCCATCGAAGCATAACCCGATCCGAAATATTCTACGAACTTTCCGACAACTCCACGTTTCCTCAGCATCTCCGTAACAGTTAGTGTCATATCCGTAGCTGTCGCACCCTCAGCCAGGTTTCCAACCAGGCGGACTCCGATAACCTCAGGCGTTAACATATAGATGGGCTGTCCAAGCATCACCGCTTCAGCTTCGATCCCACCAACACCCCAGCCGAGCACGCCGAGCCCGTTGATCATTGTTGTATGGCTGTCGGTACCTACCAGCGAATCCGGGAACAGGGTGTGCTCACCATTTACATTCCGATTCATCACAACTTTCGCGAGATATTCCAGGTTAACCTGGTGAACAATTCCCGTTGCCGGTGGAACCGCGCGGAAGTTATCAAAGGCTTTTGAACCCCAGCGCAGGAATTCGTAACGTTCGCGGTTCCTTTCAAACTCTTTTTCCGCATTCAACTCAACCGCATTCGAATTGCCGAAGAAATCAACCTGTACTGAGTGGTCAATCACCAGGTCTACCGGCACCAGCGGATTGATCTTTTTCGGATCGCCGTTGAGTCTTTTCATGGCGCTTCTCAGGGCTGCAAGGTCAACAACAGCGGGTACACCGGTAAAATCCTGGAGGATTACGCGGGCAGGTTTAAATGGAATCTCATCAGCAGCAGGACTGGCAGCATTCCATTTCGCGAGTGCGGTCACATGTTCTTCATTTACTATATAGTTATCAACATTTCTCAGCAGCGCTTCTAGCAATACCCTGATTGAATATGGCAGTTTTCCAATATTTCCAATCCCCTGCTCTTCCAGCGCACCCAGGCGCCAGTAATTGAGGGATCCCTCGTTTGTATTAAGGGTGGTTTTTGCTCCAAACGCGTCAATAATTGTTGCGGACATGGTTTACTCCAAATTCTATACCGGTAAGAGATTATGAAAGGATTTTCAATAAAACCGTGAATTTCAAAGATAGTTCCTGCTCATCAACTCTTCAAGCGACAGGCTCCCGCTTATTCCAGCGAGGAGAAACATCTTGACGCAATAAATTTAAAGACTTGGGATTAAGTGGCGGACTTGAAGAAAATTGCAAATGATAAGAATCAAAGATAGCTTTTCCTGCGAAACCACATGAGAGTTCTATTAATACAGTCATCGATCGGTTGAGGATTATATCCAATTTCCTCGACAGCAACATCACTGGATATAAACTCTCCGTAGATTGCAAAGTGAAGTCCAACCAGGGGTAGTAACGGCAACCGTTTTCCCAGGATTTTACCAGATAACTCTGACAACCAGGCTATCGGTATCAACGGTTGTGGTGGGAATACCAGCGATGGTGGCTTAACCTCAGCAATCCGTGCAATTTTTCTTGCCAGCATAGGCATAGTCAGGTTTTCACTACCCAGGACATATACTCGACCTGTTCTTCCTTTTTCAAGAGCCAACCGCACTCCTTTGGCCACATCATGAACATCAACAACATTTGTTTTTCCCAGGACAACTGCAGGTAGCTGACCTTTAGCGATTTGAAGAATCAATCGTCCTGATGTTGGTTTCCTGTCCCCTTCTCCAAACACAGCAGTTGGCGCAACTACAACCGTGTTAAATTGTTCAGCTTGCCGCAGAATTTCTGACTGCATCGCTCTTTTCAAACGGCAGTAAGTGCTTTTGTTTCTTTTCGCTGGATATGGCGCATTCTCATCTTCCGGACGATCATCCGGGTACTTACCTACTGCTGATAATGTTGAAACATAGAGAAAACGCTCTACAGAAGATTTTTCAAGTGCTTGATGAATTGAATTTACCTGCTGCAATCCAAGTTTGAGAGCATCATCAGGACCATTTGAATAGATGGGATAATGACCGGCTGAGTGAACCAGGAAATTAATCCCTTTTAACGCTTGATCGAGTGATTCTTCCGATTCCAGGGTACCATCAAATATTTCGGTTCCCATCCCGGACAGTAATGATCTGTTCCCCTTCGGCCGTGCCAAAACTCGGACTTTATAGCCGTGTTCGAGTAAATCACGGGCGATATGGTGCCCGATAAATCCTGTCCCACCAAGTAAAAGAACACGTTTCATCGGGGTGAACCAACACGATGGATTGCATCAACAACCAGCAAAGTTTCCTGGGTTGAAATCGACAGGTTTTTTAATGTAACCATCAGCATGTCCGGATCGGCAACTTCGTCTGGTCCCACTACAGCCACAAATGGGATCCCCATTTTATCAGCATAATTAAAGGGTTTTTTCATCTTCCCCGCTGTTGGGAAGATGTCCGTTTCAATCCCTGCCTGCCTGAACAGGGACGCTATTTCGATAGACTCAGGCATTTCATTTTCACTGTACGCGGCGATAAGGACTTGTGTGATGGTTTTAGAATCTTTGTTTACCATTTCAAGTTGATTCATCGCAGCAAAAATCCTGTCCAGCCCGATGGTCGTTCCAACAGCCGGCAGGTCACGTCCACTGTATAAACCTATCAATTTGTCGTATCTACCACCACCGGTCAGGCTGCCGATATGCGGATGATTCGGCAGCATTGTTTCAAATACCGCTCCCGTATAATAGTCCAATCCCCTCGCCAGGCGTGGTTCGAAGCTGATCATATCATTAGGAATCTCAAGGTATCTCAGGTGTTCATATATTACTCTCAATCCATTGATTCCATCGGCAGCACTCTCAGATGATCCAATCTCATTTTCAAACCAGTCAAGTTTCTCACTGAATTCACCTTTTTGTTCGAAAATGATCGAAAGTTTTTCCAGCGCTTCACTTTTTGTCCCAAGCTCCAGCAATTCCTTAGATACTTCATCCCAACCAATCTTATCCGTTTTGTCGAGCACTCGACAAAAATCCATGAATAAACCAGGTGACAATCCTGATAATTCGTTTAAAGCTTCCAAGATCTTTCGATGATTAACCTGGATAACCGCTCTCTTATCATCTCGTTCGAATCCCAGTTGTTGCAGCATTTTTACCGAAACAGCAATTATCTCAGCATCTGCCAGTCCCTCCTCGGAACCAATTGAATCAACATCACACTGGTAAAACTCCCTGAAACGTCCCTGCCGTGGTTGAGGACGATCCGCTCGCCAGACCGGCTGGACCTGGTAACGTTTAAACGGAAGCGGCAAATCGGGATTCATCGCGATAAATCGTGCCAGGGGGACTGTCAGGTCATATCTAAGTGCAACACGGTCAGCAGGACGATCGTTTTTATAATCGAGCTTGTATAAGAGCTGTTCCCCCTCTTTCCCGTATTTTCCCGATAGAACCTCCAGCATCTCGAGGGCAGGTGTTTCTAATGGGCTGAATCCAAAAAGACGGAAAACATGTTTCATTGAATCTATCATTCTTTCACGGGGAATCATCTCGCTTGGAGAAAAATCCTTCGTCCCCCTGAAATTCCTTGCTTTTACTACTGGCATTGGTAATCCTCCGGCATACCGGTTATATATATCTTACTACATTTTGAAAATATATCTTTTCATGGCCTGAAGCTATCATCTCAATGACTCTATTGGACAATAGAGTTGACTCTCCTTTTGAACTATTTATCAACGCAACTATCTGTTATCCATTGCATCAAACACTGTAAAAAGCAAGTTTTGAACAAAACAGCAAATGTCTGAATTGTATTGTATATTCAGTATTGAATGAGATTATTTGTGATATAGACAATGCTGGAACATTCGGAATTATAAAACGTACTTTTTTAAACATAGACTAAGGAGTATATAATGAGTGATAAAGTAATGGCGGTTACCGATTCAACATTTGAAGAGGAGATTCTTCAATCAGATAAACCCGTTCTGGTCGATTTCTGGGCTCCATGGTGTGCACCTTGCCGCATGGTAAGTCCGGTAGTTGAAGAAATTGCCGGTGAATATGCTGAAAAAATCAAGGTAACCAAGGTAAATACAGACGAGAACCAGGTGAACGCGGGAAGCCTGGGCATTCGCGGAATCCCAACCCTGATCCTTTTCAAGGATGGCAAGGAAGCAGATCGGGTTGTCGGCGCTGTTCCCAAGCCAATGATCACAACAATGATAGACAAGGCACTCGACTGAGTAATACTTCATCCAAACTGGATACTTCCACACTCCTGCTGGCACTAAGTGTGGTGCTGGTATGGGGTTTTTCATTTGTCGCTATAAGAGTTGGTCTGGATTATGTCAGTCCGGACCAACTCATTGTTCTCCGTTTTCTCCCAACACTGTTTTTCTTTATTCCACTGACAATCCACAGGCTAAACAGGCATAAAAACATCCTCAAACCTAGAGATTACCTGGTTTTACTCGTTCTTGGCGCTTTTGCGGTAATAGGTTATAACCTTGCCTTGAACACCGGCCAGACTAAAATTCCCGCTTCACTGGCAGCGCTGGTAATCGCGTTAAATCCGACATCGATAGCTATTTTTGCCATTATCGCGCTGAAGGAAAAACCATCAATTAAAACCTGGTTTGGACTTGTACTTGGTTTATCCGGAATAATGGTTGTGATTTTTGGACGTGGTATGGCACCTGAATTGAGGATCCAGACGATAATCGGTGTGATAATTACACTTGGCGCTCCTCTGTCCTGGGGTATCTATTCAACCGGATTACGTTTTTATACACCACGTCTGGGTTCAGTACTGACAACATCAATAACCATGAGCATCGGTAGTATACCGCTCCTCTTTATGATCAACCGGCCATTGATCGAGCGTATTGAAAATCCTCCGCTGTTATTGACGGTTTCGGTATTATTCCTGGCGATAGGTTGTACGGTTTTCGGATTTACAGGCTGGGCGAAAGTTCTAGGCAGGATTGAAGCCGCCAAAGCCGGGGTGTTTATTTACCTTGTGCCTATTGTTGCTGCTTTCGGAAGCCACATCCTTCTGCATGAACCTATTGACCTTCCCCTGGTTGCCGGAACACTTATCGTACTTACAGGTGTTTCGGTAACTACCGGGCATCTTTCTATCTCCCGGATTAAATCACTCTACAACAAAATCACAAAATAAACTCTTCAGGAGAGTCACCCTGACCTCCTTCCTTAAGATTAATTTTCACCTTCACTCGAACTTGAACTTCAACTATTCTTCAAGAAGCTTTAAGTAAGCTTATCTAAGCTTGAAGCACACCTGCCGTTATACAGTTAAACTTAAAGTATTTTATTGTTTTTCTTCTCTTTATATTAAATTTTTGTTAAAGTAATCGAGAGGTTTTCCGATAATATAGTTGAAGGTTCAAACTTCTTGTTTGAATTATCTAACGATTTTGTACACTTGTTTGATCTTTTACATCGAACTTTACATGGAGTTATTTCCATTTATTTGATTCGCACTTTCCGCAACGATTGAACGGCTGGGGAAAGGGATTCTTTTTAACGGTTTGTGCGAGATGGGAGTTAACTATGAGCACAAGAATTCAACAGAACGTTCTATCCTTAAACGCACAGAGGAACATCTGGTCAGCGCAGAACGATCTGGACCAGGCGGTAACGCGTTTAAGCTCCGGTTTACGCATTAACCAGGCCTGGGAAGATGTAGGCGCGATCGGTATCTCCGAACGATTCCGCGCCCAGATAGCCTCACTGGCGGAAGCTGAACGCAACGCCCAGTATTCCATGAACATGATCCATACAGCCGACGGCGCATTGTCGGTGATTGACGAAAAGCTGACCAAGATGCGTTCACTGGCTATTGCCGCATCCAATGGAGCATTGACGGAAGTTGACAGGGTCGCCCTGAACAGGACGTTCATCCAACTGCGATCGGAGATCGACCGTATAGCCAGTTCGACAAACTATAACGGGAAACATATTCTCGACGGGAGCTGGTCTGCAGAAAATCCAAACGGCATCAAGTTCCACATCGGTACATATAATGTCTACGAGAGCGATTACTATTATGTAAAGATGGACGACGCCCGTGTCAGTGCCCTCGGAATAGCCGATGTAGATCTCCTGGATACATTGAGCGCTCAAAGGGCGATCGATACAATTGACAATGCCATCGATCTGAAAGATACCATGCGTACCAGGCTGGGATCATATGTCAACAGGCTGCGAAATACTATCCTCAGCAATATGATCTCGAGGGAGAGCGCGACCGCATCCGAATCACAGATTCGTGACGCCGACATCGCCGAGGAGATGAGCAACTTTGTCCGTTCCCAGATATTGATGCAGTCCGGTGTTTCCATGCTCGCACAAGCGAATATGGTACCCCAGATTGTCGCCAGTATGATTGGCTAGATTGTAAACGGTTATATCGTTTTAAATAAATAATGCCAGGCTGCTTTTGTAGTCCGGTTTTGGTGCTCTTGTGCCGTCATTGCGAGGTTTACCCACCAAGGTTGGAAGTGACTTGTCCATCGTAGCTTTAGCGAAGGTGGGAACGACAATGCAATCCCGAGTATACTTGAAAGAAATCCCGGGAAACACTGATCCCGGGCTACCTTTTAAAACCGTTTTTTTCTGTAGATGTCATCCCGGACTTGATCCGGGATCCAGTGTCATTGATTTTATTAACTCTAAGCTTGAGATTGCTAAACGGAAGAATCCCGGGATACGCTGATCCCGGGCTACCTGTCTAAAACCGTTTTGGCTGAGATGTCATCCCAAACTCGATTTGGGATCCAGTGTCTTTGATTTTATCAACTCTATACCTGAGACTACTAAAACAAAAAGAAAAATCACACAGAAACCTTTTAAGATTAAAACGCTTTAAATTACTTAGATAGCGAACAACATTAACAACACTGGATTCCCGCTTGCGCGGGAATGACGTAAAAAATAAAAATCCTCACCTGATAATCATCAACTTCCCTGTAACTTTCTCATCATCAGGTGTTTTTACAACATAGATATACAGTCCAAATGCTACTTTCTGTCCTTCACTGTTGAGCAGATCCCAGTATTCATACCCTTCACCTGAAGATGAATAATGATCAAGAGTCCGGACTTTACGCCCGTCAACAGTATAAATCCTGATAGAACATTTCGCCGGTAAATGCGTGAACATCACCCTGGAATCATAATCACCGGTTTCAAGTCCACTTTTAACAATAAACGGATTAGGAACAACCTTGATGTTTGATAGTTCAGAGCCGCCTATTTGTTCAGGGGCACTTGTAGTGAATTCGTATTTGACCGATTCAGAAAACGGTTTAAGCGTATGGATATAGAACTCATCTCCAACAGAAGGTGGAATTGCAGTTTCTGGACCATTTTGTGTTTTAAGGTACAATAAGCTTCCTTCGGAATTGTCGTCATCATCCCCTAACACCAGCATATCCGGCCAGTCAGCATCCGTAGTCCCCTCGTAAACATGCGGATTATAACCCGCTCCACCGGGTACAAGATCCCAGCCTAATGGTCCAAGGATATCGTCACGGTCGGCAAATGGTGGAAATGAACGGAGATCAGATAACATCAGGAAATCGGATACAACAGTTGTTGAATCGGTATATGGATAAGGTATCCGTTCAATTTCCAGTTGCATGAAAATTTCGCCCATCGGATCCTCGCCGAATCCTGCCGCGAAATACGGCACCAGTATTGAATCTTCCGTGATGGTAATTTTCCAGTCATCCCATCCTTCAATAATTTCATCAAACGTCCGGAAATTATCAGGATGCCTGTCTTCCGTCCACCAGTCAAAGGTACACTCTTCCCCATTCACCACCGACCAATACATAGTGTCCAACCCGGGACCATCGACGTTTAAAGCGTTTATCCTGAAACCATCAACTACAGGCATACCGTCACCTGTGAGAGGAATTCCCATATATAAAAAGGTTTCATTTGTAAGGTTATCGGTGAATTCGGATGAGCTACGCTCCAGGTCAATTAACGTCATCAAAGGATGTGTTACCTCGATCAGGGTATCTTCTACCATATCCATATAGGTTGTATCTGTAAATTCAATCCGGTACGAATGACCGGTCAGATCAAACTCGTTGATAACTTCAATCTCCAGTTTTCCATCTGCTTCCTGTCCTGCAACCTGGTGAAGATCTATGTATGGATTAAACGGTTCGATATTGCTGCTACGGGTACCCGGAACAACACTGGCAACATTTTGTTCAAATGGCGATACTCCTCGACCCGTTTCATAGCTTGGTTCTGTAGAATCCGGGTATTCAGGGTTAAATACACCACGGTCGTAGGAGGTAAGACTATACCAGACCTCTACCCCGTTGGTAACGTCTGTATCTATATAGCTGTGCCTTAACCCGGTGTCATCACCCAGCCAGGCGTGGGCACTGGGAAAATCCGCGCTGTAGGCTGGATCGAGACCAATAATTGAATCGATAATATCACATTGGAAAATCGGCAGGAAACTTATGGGATCACCCCACCAGTTTGTAACCGGCTCACCCCAGGTTAGTCCCCTGTCATAACTCTTATACAGCCTGTATCCTTCAAAATCACTGTACCCGGTTAAAGCGTCAATGCTGGATTCAGCCTCATCGTTCCAGTATAACCTGACTTCACCATCAGTCGGCACGGCTGTAAGATGTGGTGTAGCAGGCGGTCCGCTTCCCTGGAATTTTTTTGTTTTCCCCATGAAGTAAGCAGTTTCCAGGTTGTTTTGCAGATCTGTGGTATCTGCTCCGATAGCGATCACCATCGAAAATTCAGTGCTGTCACCCGCTGCCAGTGAAAATGGCCCGGTGGCGACCAGGAAAGTGATCTCTGCACCAGGCAATTCATCCTTATCAACATCTTCCCACAATGAAACATCATCAAATGTTGAATCCGAACCGTGAAAATAATATTCGGGATTTTCCAACGAGGATGGTTCATTTTTAATCAGACCGGCGAATGTCTCATCCTCAACAGGTGAGTTGTCATCGTGGTAATAATGGAAAGAAGTTATTCCCGCGTTTCCAGGTGTTTTAATAAATCCGAGTCCTATAACACCCAGTGGACCAACCCACTGCTCAAAATGTGAAGAATCATCACGCTGGGGAATACCATTCAGATCCCATTTGTAAATGAACGATGGATCATTATCAAACGGTTCGACGGCTAAAACACCTATCCTGTCATCGGCATAAAAATCAGGTTTCAGGTCAGCCTGGAATCCCGTGTAAACGTCATCAAGGTCTTCATTTCCATCATTGTGGATAAAAAACCGGAAGAATAGAAAATCTTCAGCATATGCTCGGCTGTAACTGTAGGAATGTTGTTTTATCCTTATTCCAACATCTTTTGTATCGGTGAATTCGCAATAGATATCACGGTCAGATGTAAATTCGTTCTCAGCATATGAACCGGGATTTTCAAGGTCAGCCCTGAATAGACCCGGCCAGAATGGTTCGCCATTATTTGTCGGCCAGGTGGCTTGCCGGTCAGAAGATGCCAGGATTGGAGAAACTCCATCGGCTGCAGTGTTTTCCTCAGTCCTGGAATCATTAAAAAGGTTCCCATTTGAGCCGTCTGCTGCTTCCCATCCAAAGTCCTGGTTAACGGATGAGGGATCATATATGGAATGAATTAATACATCGTCTGCAAGGATGATAAGGTCGACGCCAAAGCCATACTGCTGAACATCTTCAGCGTTTCTTGGCCATTGTAAAGCAGGAGCGCTTAAATGAAAATTACTGAGAATGCCGTAGTTTGAGATAACGTTCTTTATCTGTCCCTTGTCCAGTAATCCAATTCCCCTGTCTTCCAGGCTAAAAATAGCCATTTCCTGCTTAAAAGGTGCCTTTTTCAGTACATGAGGTCCCGGTATTAAAGGATTTTGCTCAGCCGTTCCGATGGAGCTCATCACTAAAACAAATAATACTGTATATAGAATATTGAATAGTTTCAGTAATTGGCCTTTTTTTAACATATTTTTATGATTTATTGCCATTTTTACCCCGTTTTTACCAATAGTCATCCGTTTCCACGCAATATTAAAATATGAAAATCATATCAAATGTATTCAGTATATAGTTTACGTTTAATATTGAAACCATCAGGTTCAATCGAGCCATAACATAATTCTCATTGCTGCAATGATCAACAATTCCCATCTTGACAAGTAAATAAGTTCATAATTTGGATTAAATATTTCTTGTCTCTAGGTATATCTGGAAGAAATTGCTAATTGGTTATATTAACTTTTACAGCTCAATGAGTTCAGAATATTAAGTTACATTTAAGGGAAAATCATGAAAAAGCGATCAGCTAACATATTGTTATTATTGTTTTATTCATCGTTATTTTTACTCTTTAGTTTTGGGTGGGGTTGTAAGAAACAAGACTCTGGTAATGCTGAAAACGTGACACAGGCTGGTCATCTCAAGAAACTATTATCCATGATGACCGGATCTTTTGATTCAGCGGAACAGGCAAAACTTGATCCGGAAAATTACTATCCAATCCATTTACAGATGGTTCCGATCTGGGAGTCAAGGGACGATGGCCCCTGGTTATATGTCGAGCAGGCTCTGGAGACCACCCTTGAAAAACCATATCGTCAACGAATTTACAGGCTGAGCTCCGGAAACAATAATACATATCTTAGCGAGGTATACACTCTGCCGGGTGATCCTCTCAATTATGCCGGTTTTTGGCAAAAAACTGCCAATTTTGACCCAATTTCGCCCGATTCTTTGAATATTCGTGAAGGTTGCGCTATCATGCTCACGTTTAATAATGACGGCTCTTTCAGCGGATCAACAGATGGTACCTCATGCAGTAGTCAGCTTCGAGGCGCTACATATGCCACTTCTGAGGTATCGATCACAGATTCGGTTTTGATCTCATGGGACAGGGGTTGGGATTCGGACGGTAACCAGGTCTGGGGTGCAACTGAAGGTGGATACGTTTTCAGAAAAAAATGAGAAAAATCCGAATGACTATTGCCCCTAATTGATTCAATTGTTAAATTAAACACGAAAAATGCGAAATCAGGTCACGAATATCGTGACCTTTTTGCGCCTGAGGTCATAAATGAGTATTTCACATTATTCTCATTAAAGCAAAATTGTTGTTTGAAATATTTTCTCGCGCATCATCCACGAGAGACTTCCAGGCATATTTCACAACAAATGCGAAATATGCTAAAGATTGTGATGGCAATCACTGCACAGCTTATCTCACTCAATTACATTTGTCCATCATTTGAACTTTGACTGATGAATCTATTTCAATATGGAGCTATTATATCGGAGGTGTTCTAATGAACTTTGTATTATGGATTGTTGGCGGAGTAGCCAGTGGTTTAGCACTGGTGGGGGTAGTAGAATTGATTCAGAGTCCCGGTCGTAAACACCTGGACAGCTACCGCGAAAGCCTTGAATAGTACATTCTAAACAATTATTACGGTTAACAAGGATAAAACATCCCGCAAAATTGTTGATAATTGAAATCCTTTATTTTTAGCCTGCAGAGAGCTATAAATAAAGGATTTTCTTTTTACATCTGGTGTATTCAAAACATCACTTCATTATTACCACTTTCCGAATATAACTCTTTTTATTATCCACTGTAGTTCTGATAAAGTAACTGCCAGATGCTAAATGTTCACCATTAAACAGGATATTAACTTGTTCGGTTGAATTTACCCCGCTTCCAATATTCCTTACTTCTCTCCCAAGTAAATCATAGATCGATATTGCATAGTCGGAATTTATTGGCGCAGAAAATGATATGGTTCCTCCCGGATTTAATGGATTTGGATAGATTTTTACGTCATTTTCAATAATTTTCGTGGAATTTTTCGAATTATCGGACGAAAATTCAATATTTTGATCTGCAGAACAAATCCAATTGGAAACCTGGTTAGTAAAACCCAGGTTATTTGTTTCTTCACCGAGCACGGTAAAATCAAGTGAATCCAAAGACGCCGGTTCCGGGTATAAACCTGTTATCGCCAGGTATACGTAATCGCCGGGGGGTGCATAGGCTGGCACATTCTGGTAGGGATTCATTTCAATAGTCACACCGGCAGGAATTGTCAATCCCGTATAAAGCATCGTAGGTCCAAATTCAGTTCCATCAGGCACTATTACAATTGTCCAGGCGTCATATTCAACCTCATTCTGCCCCAGGTTCTCTACTGTTACATTCCATCTGAATCCTCCTCCATTACCAGGAATTATAACCGGTGAGAACCACGGTTCTGCATTAACCACTAATTCATAAATAATTGGTTGGTGATAGTAATACGCACCAATATCAGGAATTGAATTGTCAGGATCTGCCTGCCCCGCCGGAGTACCTGCATCAATGCATGGTGAACCGGATGTAAGATGGAAACTAAGTTCTTCCGGATTATCAAAAAGAGGATCATGGAAAATATTAAAGAACGAATCGCAGGAATCGCCGTTCAGGTTTACCAACTGAATCTCACCTAGGTTTTCGTCCGGATTTCCGCTGAAGTTTTCTTCCAGGTTCCCGTAAATATTGCAAAAAGAAATCTGTGCGTGTTCCTGTTCATCAACATGTATTCCACCATTAAGATTCAGGGATATTATTGTATTCTGGATGTCTGCTGCAGCGAAATTCCATGAATAGATACCACTCCCACCCGTTACTGCGTCATTTGCTACGATTGTACATCTGTCAATCAGCGGTGATGAACGACGGCAGTGAATTCCGCCACCGACATCTTCAGAAAAATTCTCCATTATCAGTGTTCCGGAGATGGTTGGGCTGCAATTAAACATATAAATACCGCCACCCCATTCGGTTCCTGTATTCCCGGATATTACACAATCAATAATCATTGCATCAGCAGTATTAAAATATACTCCACCTCCATACGCTGAAGTATTATTATCTATGAGACACTGGACAATTGTAGCTTCGGAATGATCTGCCATATAGATACCACCGGCATCAAGTTCACCATAATTACCAGAGATAGTGCAATACTCGATCAACGGAGAAGAAGAGTCCATACATTTTATTCCACCACCCCTTTCTCCAAGATTAATATTGTCCCTGATAAGACAGCGGCTGATTGTCGGGCTGGATTGGAAGAGAGAAATGCCACAGGAATTACTTCCCGTGATTACGCAATATTCCAGTCGTGAACTGTCCGAAGCTGAATCGCTAAAATCTATTCCACGCCATGCATCATGTCCCTGGCTTCGAACAAAGTAGATACTGTCACCTTCCACACCGGTTGCGGTGAGATTACCGTGAATAGTAAAAACTAATCCGGTCTCAAACTCAAATACAACTCCGGGTTCGATTTCGAGCTCGGCATCTGCTTCAACCGAAATATCCCCACTTATGGTATAAATTCCTGTTTCGATCACACCCTCAAGAGGCCCCTGGAGTTGCGCGAAACAAAGTGTTGAGTAAGGAAGTAGAAAGAAGATCAAGAGATAAATTGTTCGAAAATAGAGCTTCATTTCATTTCCAACTAGTTGTTAATTATAACGTCAACGTCATATTATATATTATCAATAATATACGAAGAAATAATATTAGATGCTCAGAATATTCAGAGATC